>CAZBCH010000150.1:0-5711 GCA_964490235.1 uncultured Flavobacteriaceae bacterium
ACGCTTTCGCGAAAGCGGAACAGTTAAAAAACAGAATAATTTCAGAATATCCTGATACACGCTACGCACAAATCTTAAGAAATCCACAGGCAAAACTGGATGATAGCGCTAGTCCACTCGCTGTTTATAATAGACTTTATAAAGAATATGAGAAAGAAAACTATGATCTCGTAATTACTAGTGCAGAGAAATACTCCAATCAGTTTAGTGGTGATGCAATAGTGCCTAGATTAGAATTGTTAAAAGCTTTTGCTGCTGGAAGACTTTATGGTTTTAAAGAGTATAAGAAAGGTATCGATTATGTAGCCTTAAATTTCCCAAATACTGAAGTAGGTAAAAGTGCGCAGCAATTAGTTACTAAAGCCGAAGCACTTAAAATACCAGAAGTATTCCTGCCAGAAAAGGATCTTAAAGACTATAAACTTATATATAGATTTAACAATGCAGATACTGCTGCAATGAATGATCTCATTGAAAAACTAAATACAGCCATTCAAAAAGAGAACTATTCATTTACTGTTTCAAATGATGTTTACAATAAAAATGAAAGGCTTGTAGTAGTTCATGGACTTAGTTCAAAGTTAGGTGCTCAAGGTTTAGGAGATTTTATGGCAGCATCAGAGCATGATTATAAGGTTACACAACCATTTCTTACCATTGCTACAGAGAACTATAAAATCATACAAGTACATAAGAACCTTGATAAGTACGAGAAAGAAATGCTTTAAAGAGATCCTATGTTTAACGATAAAAAGAAAAGTAAGTCGATTATGGAATCAGGTAAATCACAAAATAGGATAAGCCATGGAACTGTTATTACTGGTGATGTTGTAAGTAATGGAGGTTTCAGAATAGACGGTACCATTAACGGGACACTTAAGACTGAAGCTAAGGTAGTTATAGGTAAAGAAGGTAAACTAGATGGTACTTTACAATGTAATAATGCCGATGTTGAAGGAGAAGTATCAGGAAAACTGATTGTAGAAGGATTACTTACTCTCAAATCTACCGCAAAAATAAATGGCGAGGTAATTACTCAAAAACTAGCTGTAGATCCTGGCGCAATATTTAACGCCACTTGTAAAATGGAGTCAGGAGTTAAATCTTTAACAAGCGGTAAAAAAGGAAAGACAGCTTAATGATTAATTGCGATTACCATTCCTAGTTTCACCGGTTTTAATTAGTCTTTAAATACCAGCTGCAAAAAATATTCTTTGTAAGATAAGAAAGATTTAAATTACACTTAAACCATTGCGTTTTCATAACCACTCCTAATTCATATTAAACAGTGAATTTCTACTTAAAAACCTTTCTATTAGTTTTAATTTCTACCATATTGATATATGGAGCTCATTTTTTTCTGGTAGAAAACCCAGCAATTCCTTTAATTAAAATTTATTCATTTTTAGGAATTGCAACATTTATTACCGTTAGTGGGCTTAAATACGTTTTTGGTTTAGTGCCTGATAAGTTAGGATTTGCTTTCCTAGCTTTAGTGTTTATAAAGTTCGGTGTAGTGTTTCTTTTATTCCCAGAATTGTTGAGTGATGAACCTAAGTTATCCAGGGCTGAGATATTAGGCTTCCTAGGTCCTTACTTAATCTTTTTATTTATTGAAGCCACTATTGTAATTAAGTGGCTTAATAAGAATTAATTGGGTGTTGAAAAACTTAGGAGTACAAGCTCATAAATTAACTTTTAAAAGCTTTCAATTTACATCTTTTTTTGTCATACATTTGCAGCCGAATTAGAAGACCTAACTTTTTAAGGTGATTTACATGTTTAGAGCGTATTTAAAAACAGCTTTTATTGCTTTGATTTTTATTGCTTCTGCAGTTGCACAAGCTCAAGATCAAATTGGTGATTATGCCTATGACGCAGAAATAATTTCTGATGGTGGTAAAATCAATACTAAACCAGAGATCGATTCTTATATCGATCATCACTTAAAAGATTCCCACGATTTTCATTTATTCTCTTATACAAATGAAGCAGGAGAGAGAAAACACGTCGGTTTTCCTCTTCCAGTAATCGTATGGTCTACAGATGGCCCTAAATTCTTTATGTCTTCAGAGTTTCATCATGATGATGATGCAAAAGTGTTAGTTAATAAAGGTGAGGCCACTTTTACAAAATTACACAGTAAGATTTATGAATTAGAAAACGGTGCTACTAGCATCAATTTTGATGAGGAGCACCATCCTACTAATGCACACCGAGTTTTTGACATGTCGATTACAAAATCTGTCTTTGGATTAATTTTAATTGGTGCATTCATGTTACTTGTTTTTGGAGGTCTTGCAAAACAATACAAAACAAAGACAATTGCAACAGGTTTTGGGCGAGTGTTAGAGCCGCTAGTAATTTATGTAAGAGATGAGATTGCAAAGCCTAACATAGGTGAGCATAAATACAGAAAATTTATGGGCTACTTGTTAACTGTATTTTTCTTAATATGGATAGGTAACCTTTTAGGCTTGACTCCATTTGGATTTAATATTACAGGACAAATAGCTGTTACAGTATGTCTAGCATTATTTACTTTCTTTATTGTGCAGTTCAGTGCTAATAAAGATTACTGGATGCACATTTTCTGGATGCCAGGAGTACCAGTCTTAATGAAAATTGCATTGATACCTATTGAATTGATAGGATTGTTTACAAAGCCATTTTCATTATTAGTTCGTCTTTTTGCAAACATAACGGCAGGTCACGTAGTAGTGATGGGTCTTATTGCATTAATGATTACCTTGAAAGAACAATTTGGAGTAGTGGGATCTACAGGTTTATCCTTGTTTCTTACTTTATTCCTTTCAGTTATAGAATTATTAGTAGCCTTTTTACAGGCATTTATCTTTACGATGTTATCAGCCCTATTTATAGGGATGGCAGTTGCAGAGCATGATCATGCTGAGCATGCAGGCGCTGCAGAGGATGATATCGATGAGGTAAGAGAACGTTTTGTTTAATTTTTTTGTTTAATTATTTTTAATACCCATTATTATGGAAACTGCTTACAATTTAATAGGTGCTGGTCTTATCGTTATCGGTGGTGGTATCGGTCTTGGTCAAATAGGTGGAAAAGCGATGGAAGCTATCGCTCGTCAACCTGAAGCTGCTGGAAAAATCCAAACAGCGATGATTATTATCGGTGCACTTCTTGAAGGACTTGCATTTGGAGCTCTTTTATTAGGTAAAAACTAATAAAGGAACTTAAATCTAAAACAATTCTTGTAACGGTTGGTTACAAGAATTGTTTAACAATTAAAATTTAAACAAAAGAACATTTAGATATGTTAGATTTAATAAATGATTTTTCGCCAGGCTTGTTTTTCATGCAAGCGCTTATTCTTATCATCCTTATTGTATTGATGAGAAAATTTGCATGGAAACCTATTCTTGATGCACTCAATACTCGTGAAGAAGGTATTGCAAATGCCCTAGCTAGCGCTGAACAAGCAAAGATTGAAATGGCTCAGCTTGAGGCATCTAATCAAGCTGCAGCACAAGAAGCTCGTGCTCAAAGAGATGAAATGATTAAAGAAGCTCGCGAGATCAAAGAAAAAATGATCGCAGATGCTGCTGGTCAGGCACAAGAAAAAGCAGATAAAATTATTGCACAAGCTCAAGACGCTATTGCTGCAGAAAAGAAAGCAGCTCTTGCAGATATCAAATCTCAAGTAGCAGTTCTTTCTGTAGATATAGCAGAAAAAGTTACTCGTAAAGAGCTTTCTGAAAAAGATGCGCAACACGCACTTATTGAGCAATTACTAGCCGAAGCAAATATTTAATAATATGAGATTATCAAGAGCTTCTTCTCGTTATGCAAAAGCTATTCTTTCTCTAGCAATAGATGAGAATAAGGCAGTTGCCGTTAATGAGGATATGAAAAATATTCTTGTGACGATTACTAATAACAAAGAACTGCGTAATTTTCTTTCTAGTCCACTTGTTAAGGAGGATCAAAAAAGAGCAGGCTTACGTCAGATCTTCAAGGACGCTGGTGATGTGACTATGAAGACATTTGATTTGCTTGTTGACAATAAACGAGCTGATATCTTATTAGACGTAGCTACAAGTTATATTGTTCTTTTTGAAGATATGAACAAGCGTGAGATAGCAACTGTAACTACTGCTGTGGCTATATCTGCAGATCTTGAGATGAAGGTCCTAGCTAAAGCAAAACAGCTAGCAGGAAAAGAAGTAACATTAGAAAAAATTGTTGACCCAAGTATTTTAGGAGGTTTTGTTCTTAGAGTAGGAGACAAAGAAATTAACGCTAGTGTAAATAATAAATTGGGAGAGCTTAAAAGAACATTTGCTAGTAATTAGTAAATAAAATTTAAGCATTCCGCTTTCGCGAAAGCGAATTAATAATAAACAATACGATCTCTAAAAGATCATTGAAACAAGTATAAAAACAAGAACATGGCAGAAGTAAATCCAGCAGAAGTGTCTGCAATACTTAAGCAACAATTATCAGGTTTTGATGCGACTGCATCTCTTGATGAAGTGGGAACCGTACTTACCGTAGGTGATGGTATCGCACGTGTTTACGGTCTTTCTAACGCACAATATGGGGAATTAGTTTCTTTTGAAAGTGGATTAGAGGGAATCGTTCTTAACCTTGAAGAAGATAACGTAGGTGTGGTACTTCTAGGTAAATCTACACAAATCAAAGAAGGTGATACAGTTAAGCGTACAGAGCGTATTGCTTCCCTGAAAGTAGGTGAAGGAATTGTAGGTCGTGTAGTTAATACGTTAGGTGAGCCTATTGATGGTAAAGGTGCTATTGAAGGTGATCTTTATGACATGCCGCTAGAACGTAAAGCTCCTGGAGTAATTTATCGTGAGCCGGTAACTGAGCCTATGCAAACTGGTATCAAGTCTATAGACGCGATGATTCCTGTAGGTCGCGGACAGCGTGAGCTGGTAATCGGTGACCGTCAGACTGGTAAATCTACTGTTTGTATCGATACAATCATCAATCAGAAAGAGTTCTATGATGCTGGTGAGCCAGTTTATTGTATATATGTTGCGATAGGGCAAAAAGCCTCAAACGTAGCTTTAATATCTAAAGTACTTGAAGAAGCTGGTGCTCTTGCTTATACAACAATTGTTGCAGCAAATGCATCTGATCCTGCTCCTATGCAAGTATATGCGCCATTTGCTGGTGCAGCTATAGGTGAGTACTTCCGTGATACAGGTCGTCCTGCACTTATTATTTATGACGATTTATCTAAGCAAGCAGTTGCTTACCGTGAAGTATCTCTTTTATTACGTCGTCCACCAGGACGTGAGGCGTATCCAGGAGATGTATTCTTCTTACACTCAAGATTACTAGAGCGTGCGGCAAAAGTTATAAATAATGATGAGATTGCTGCTACTATGAATGATTTACCAGATAGTTTAAAGCCTATCGTTAAAGGTGGTGGTTCTTTAACAGCTCTTCCTATTATTGAGACACAAGCTGGAGATGTATCTGCATATATCCCTACAAACGTGATCTCTATTACAGATGGACAGATCTTCCTTGATGGGGATTTATTTAACTCTGGTGTACGTCCAGCAATTAACGTAGGTATTTCAGTATCTCGTGTAGGTGGTAATGCACAGATCAAGTCTATGAAAAAGGTATCTGGTACGTTAAAACTAGATCAAGCGGCTTATCGTGAATTAGAAGCATTTGCAAAATTTGGTTCTGACCTTGA
>CAZBCH010000151.1:0-1887 GCA_964490235.1 uncultured Flavobacteriaceae bacterium
TTGGGCAATTTCTTTACCTTTTAAAAAGGAAGTAGCTGTAGCTTGCGGCGCCATGCCGACTCCTATTTTACCCATGAGTTCTCTAAATTTCTCTCTATCCTCTGTAATATTAATAGCATCGATATCTACTCCTATAAGATCTACATTATGATCTTGCCATATTCCCTTTTCCTGAGCTTCAATACATAAGTTCAATGCCGTCTGTCCTCCCATAGTAGGCAAAACAGCATCAATCTGTGGATGGTCTGAAAGTATTTTCTTTAAAGAATTTGTAGTAAGTGGTAACAAATAAACATGATCTGCCATGCTAGGGTCAGTCATGATAGTTGCCGGATTAGAATTTATTAAAATAGTTTCTATCCCTTCTTCTCGTAGTGAACGTAATGATTGTGATCCAGCATAATCAAATTCACATGCTTGACCTATAATGATAGGTCCACTACCTATTAATAATATAGATTTGAGGTCTTTTCTTTTTGGCATTATGGGTTGTTTTTCAGGAACTTAAATATCGTATTTTTGGGTATAAAAAAAGGCGTCAATTCTAAGAATTAACGCCTTATATATTAACAATAATTGAACATTATCGTTTGTGTCTTCTTTCAGTAGAAACAGATAGTTTTTTACGTCCTTTTGCTCTTCTACGAGCTAGAACTTTACGACCGCTCACAGAAGCCATGCGCTCTCTGAAACCGTGCTTGTTTCTTCTTTTCCTTTTACTTGGTTGGTATGTTCTTTTCTGTGCCATAGCTTGAAATCTGTATCTGTATATAAAAAGGTTTGAACCTTAATTTTTAATCGGCTGCAAATATAACAGTTCTTATTTTACCTACAATAGCTAATTAAATATTTTTTAAATTAATTTCTTTATCATGTATTCCTAGGCATACTATACTTTAAACAGAATAATTAAAAGTTAAGTGACAAAACTGTGTACTCTTTAATTCTTAAAAATTGAACAAAACCTTATCTTTGCAAGCTTTAAAATAATCTATAATGTTTAATAAAAACATCAAGTTAGTCATAACTGCGTTAATCGTAGCCTATGCCATATATCAATTTACCAGAAACGAGATTATGACTGGAATTTTCTTAATTCTTTTTTCTGGAATATTTGTCTTTTTATATTTTAAGAACGAGCTGATACTTCTCGCATTTTGGAAATTAAGAAAGCAAGACTTTCCTGGTGCTAAAAAATGGCTAGATAAAATTTCTAATCCTGAAACTGCGTTGGTTCAAAAGCAACAAGGTTATTATAATTACCTACATGGATTAATGATCTCTCAAGAAAACATGACTAAAGCCGAAAAATACTTTAAGAAAGCTATATCCCTAGGATTATCGATGGATCAAGACCTTGCCGTTGCAAAATTAAATCTTGCAGGTATATCTATGATGAAACGACGTAAAAGAGAAGCAACCATGTTACTTTCTGAGGCAAAAAAACTTGATAAGCATGGAATGCTTAACGATCAAATAAAAATGATGAAACAACAAATGAAGAAAATCTAATTTGAACATTAATTAGATTTCATTTTAAATATATAATTGACAAAGCCTGATCATAAGATCAGGCTTTGTTGCTTTTGTACACGACTATTATATAAATGGTTAGATCTACAGTACTAGAAATAAAAAAGCTTAATGATTTAAAAATCATTAAGCTTTAAGTACTGAATTTAATTCTTAAATAGTAATTATTTACTATTAGAATTAATAAAATAAATTATGTATTAAAACATTTCACGACCTGAGAAATGGAATGCGCTTTCAATTGCAGCATTCTCATCGCTATCACTACCATGCACGGCATTTTCTCCCATACTCTTAGCAAACATTTTTCTAATGGTACCATCCGCAGCATCAGCTGGATTAGTTGCACCTATT
>CAZBCH010000152.1:0-2792 GCA_964490235.1 uncultured Flavobacteriaceae bacterium
CCAGCTTCTACTTTACCTACAAGATCAGCTCCTACGTCAGCTGCTTTAGTATAAATTCCACCACCTACACGTGCAAAAAGTGCAATAGACTCTGCTCCTAATGAGAAGCCAGCTAGCGTTTCTAGCACGATAGTCATAGCATCAGTATCTGTCCATTCTCCACCCATAAAATAGTGGTAGAAAAATATAAAGAAAGCTGTAAGACCTAAAACAGCAAGTCCAGCAACGCCTAAACCCATTACGGTACCACCGCCAAAAGATATCTTTAAAGCATTAGGTAAACTCGTACGAGCGGCTTGAGTGGTTCTTACGTTAGTTTTTGTAGCAATTTTCATCCCTATATTACCAGCATAAGCAGAAAATACGGCTCCAAAAATAAACGCCACAACAATTAACCAATGCGTTGTAGGTACTACAAGCGATACTACAAAGAGTGCCACACTTACGATTGCTACAAAAATAGCTAGTAATTTATATTCAGCTTTTAAGAAAGCTAGTGCACCTTCATAGATAAAATCTGAAATCTCTTTCATTTTTCCATCTCCAGCATCTTGTTTTAAGACCCAAGATTTTTTGATGAACATGTAAATTAATCCTAGAGCTGCCAGCACAAGTGGCATATAAATCATGTATGATTCCATAGATAATGTTGTTTGGTTTTTAAAATCTTGCTAAAGTAATAAAATAATGTTAACAAAACCATCCTGATGATAAAGATGGGCCCCAGTTATTACGAGAATGACATTATTGTTAAAACAATTTACATTTGATGAATAAAACACTAAAAATTTCCTGTATTTTCTTTTAAATTATGTAAAAAGGTGTATATATCTCCTTCACCTTAAGCATCTTGAGAATAAAAAATCAAACAAGATTTAGGAATTTCAAATTTCGAGAATTATGACAGATGGATTCTCTGAAATGGCTTATCAAATGACATCACACGTTCTCACATTGGGTTATGCTGTGATGTTTGCTGGTTTGCTCTATTTTATTTTAACTATCAAAAATGTAGATAAGAAATACCAAATGTCCAATATACTTTATGCGGTAGTGATGGTATCTGCAGCGTTACTATTATATGCTCAAGTAGGTAACTGGACCGAAAGTTTTGCCTTTGATGCAGAAAGAGGAAAGTACTTCCTAGTTGAAGGTGGCGATTTGTTTAATAATGGTTATCGTTATTTAAACTGGCTTATTGATGTACCGATGCTGTTATTTCAAATACTATTTGTTGTACAGCTTACAAAATCTAAATTAAGCTCTGTACGTAATCAATTTTGGTTTTCTGGAGCAATGATGATTATTACCGGTTACATAGGCCAATATTATGAGGTAACTGATTTAAGCGCATTCTTTATTTGGGGAGCGATATCGACAGTATTTTTCTTTCCATATATTATGGTTAATGAACAAAGTAATCAAAGAAGGTAAAGTAGGTATTCCTAAAAAAGGTCAGAAAATATTATCTAATATCTGGATTTTATTCTTGGTATCGTGGTTTTTGTATCCAGGAGCTTATTTAATGCCGCATCTTGGTGGAATTGAAGGATTCTTGTTTAACGAGTCAGGTGTCGTAGGTAGACAAATCACCTATACAATAGCAGATGTTTGCTCTAAGGTAATTTATAGCATGTTATTAGGAAACTTAGCACTCGTATTAAGTAAAAATAAAGATATGATAGAAGCTGCCTAAGCAAAACATATCTATTATATAAAGCCAGCTCTTTTAAGGAGTTGGCTTTGTTATGATCTCGCTTTCGCGAAAGCGGAAAATTAATAAACCCATCTACAATAAAGCAAATGGGCTTTAAAATTTAAAATTATAATTAGATTATTCCTTTATCAATTTTAAAACAGAGCTCATTTGATCTCCTTTCACCTCAACAAAATACAATCCTGAAACCAAATGATTCACTAAAATATCCTGACTTAACGTCGGACTATCTACTTTTTGCTGTAAGACAATTGCTCCTAGCGTATCATAAATCGTGTACTCATTAAACGCTAAGCTACTTGTTACACTGATCGAGTTTTGAGCTGGATTAGGATAAAGGCTTACTTCTAATGTATTACTATCAATTAAACTTAATGGTACGGCAACTTCTGTAGTTTCTAAATTGGTAATAATCGGAAAGTTGAAGTCAAAATAAATCTCGGCTTGATTAGAAAAATCATCACCTAAAACTAAAGTATCCACAGTTTTGATTTTAAATAATACATAGCCTTGACTGGCTGGTGCGGTAAATGGCAACATGATGTTGTCAAAAAAGAATTCTACTTTATTACCTTCTGTTATAGTCGTTGTATAATCGTGGCTTGCACTTAGTGGTGTCAATGTTGCAATATCAAACTTTGAAGTATCAATGTAGTCTACAATTCTTACGTTTACAGCACTTGCTGTTCCTTCATTTTCAAAACGGATTCTATAGTGAACATATTCTCCTACCATAGTAGGAATAATAGTTTCACCTTGTAAACAGGTTTTATCATTAGGATCGTAAGAGTTTACAACTGTCTGTTGTAAGTCAAACACGTTATCTAGTGGCGTGTCGTCATTTGCCGTTGGGTTTATAGTCGCACTAAAGTCTAACAAATCATTACTATTTAAAGGAAAAGCAGGATCTGTAGGCGTGTTCATATTTATAGTAAACTCAATCTCACGAGTTTCAAATGGATCAAGGTTTACAAAATCCCAACTCAACATTCCTGCACTTGAAGACGTAGTCGCAGGATTTGCTGTTAGAAAATTCATAAAATCATCTTCATAAGTGAAATTCACAGAGCCTGAT
>CAZBCH010000153.1:0-8366 GCA_964490235.1 uncultured Flavobacteriaceae bacterium
TACCTCTTGTAAAAAAGAGCACATTAGTCTTTACACCAGCAGCATAAAAGATTCCTGTAGGTAATCTTAAGATGGTATGCAGGTCACATTTATCCATGAGATCACGACGTATCTTTTGTCCATCGCCATCTTCAAAGAGTACATTATCAGGCAACACGACCGCGGCACGTGCTTTGCCATCTTTCTTTAAACTTCTATAAATGTGTTGTAAAAAGTTGAGCTGCTTGTTACTGGTAGGAAAGGTAAAATCGTCTCTGGTAGGTTTCTCGCCACCTTTTTTAGTGCCAAAAGGTGGATTTGCCAGCACGCCATCATAACCGTTTAGGTTTTTACCCATTTCAGTAAGCGTATCGCCCAGAATAATCTCACTTTCCATACCGTGCAATCGCGCATTCATTAATGCCAATCTATGCGCATCGCCTACTAATTCTACACCGCTAAAGGCTTGCTCTTTCTGGAACTTGCGGTCTTTATCGCTTAGTGCATAATAATTCTCATATTTACTGCGCAAATACTCATCTGCCGCAATCATAAAGCCAAAAGTCCCAGCTGCAGGATCGTTCCATCGCTCGCCCAACTTTGGAGCAAGCAATTGCGTCATGATATTGATCAGCGGTCGTGGTGTAAAATACTGTCCAGCACCACTTTTTTTCTCGCCCGCATTTTTCTCTAGCAAGCTCTCATAAATATCGCCCATCACATCGCGATCGTTCTCTTCATACCAGTCCAGTTTTTCTATGGACTGCACCAGCGTATTAAAGTTGACCGGTTTACGTAAACTCGTACTCGCATTATTATAAATCTCTTTAATACTAGGACTGGTCGTCTCGTTAGAAATAGTCACTAGAAATTTCTTGTAACGTTCAAACGCCTCATTATTATCGTGCTCTTCTACAAAGCCACGCCAGCGGTATTCCTCAGGTATATGCTCTTCAAAATCCTTAACCTCAGTCAGTTTTAAGAATAAAATGTACGTCAACTCATTAAGATACTGGTGATAAGTCACACCATCATCTCTCAAGACATTACATAGGTTCCATAATTTATTTGCAATTTCGTCTGCGCTCATATCTTTCTTTTATCATGCTGTACTTGATTCAGCATCTTAATTGTTTTATCTATTGTTGTGTTCTCGCTTTCGTACCGCTCTACAGCGGCATCAACTTCTTTTTTATTTCGCTTTCGCGAAAGCGAAACAAAAACAGAAAGCGTAATTGATTTAATCCTTATTGACACGTTCAGGCATTTCTTTACGTATCACATCTTCCATACTTTTAAATATATCGATAAAGTTATCGTTCTTAAGTTTATCCTCAATAAATTCACTTAAAGGCGTTGTTCCTATATTTTGAACCGTGTATTCTCTTGTATAAAAATGCAACCATCCTGTTTGATCAGTATAGAACTGTGGATCTATTACATCGTCACCTTTAAAATTATTACCACATTTTTCAAACAGCATTTTGGTATCCTTTTTAGTAAAGTCGTGTCGCAATTCGATGATTATAGATAGTTTTTTCTCTTTAGTAAGAAGATGTTCAAAAATCACAACAATTGTAAGATTAAAATGCAGCTTGCTGTCGTAGTAACGTGCTCTATTTTCTAGATTGGAATTTGTTTTAGGTATATTAAGTATAAAATGACCATTTAATTCACCAGCTTTTTCAACCTCACTTTTAATGTGTTTTTTCACATCACCTTTAAATCGTGCTGCTTGATTGATTTTGGATTGGTTTTTAAAATAGAAAGCAACATCTTCTTGTTTCATAGTAGCATTTGTCAAGTTGGTAATATTTTGAAATAGGTCTTTTAAAAAGGTTATGTATTTATCTGTTGCTTTCATAATATATGAACCTAAATGAGTCATTACATGATCAAGTAACTCTTTATGAGCAATATTAATAAAGAACTGATGACCTGAAAATGTAGGTTTAAGAGATAACACAATACCAACTTTATAATTATCTAAGTAAGCAACGCTATTCCAATAATCACATAGGTTGTTATTAAGCTGATGATAAACCTTGTTTTCTATCAATATGGCATATTCTCCGTTGTCTAGTAATAGATCAATGCGTCCACCTTTTACTGTAGAAACTTCTGTTGATGTATCGAAGTTTTTAAAATTAGATAGATCAAAAAAGTTTTCAGAAAACTGAACTTTGGTTTTAGTTTTATCACTAATGATCTCAACAAGACTCTTTGTAAATAAGTTCTCTAAACCATGCTCTTCATTTTGGTCAAAATAGAATGCGTAGATATTACTTAACACATTCTCATAATGCGGTTGTTTTGCAATTCCCAAAAAGGTTTTGCGATATTTCTTAGGCTTTGGGATCTCATGGGTATTGAGAAAATTTTCTAATTCATTCAATTCTGTATTCATAAAATCCTATGCGGTATATAAATGATTATTAATGGAGTCTATGACTTGCTCTACCTCTTCTTGAAACTGCTTGTTGATTCTTTTAAAGCCACCATCACTTTTAAAAGGTTCTTTGTCTAAATCTTCTTTGGTTAATACGGTTTCGGCTAGCATTTGTGCTTCAAAACGTGTGAGTTATTTAAAATATACTGGTTAAACTGATTTGAGTTCCTTTATATCACTTTTATTGAACAAACCTTTCATTTTCCCTAAAAAGCCTTTTTTAACATTCAAGTTGAAAGAAGCTCTTTTTACAATATCCACTTTCAATTGTTCAGCCAGTTCGTCTATACATTTGTGATACGACCTATTCAATATCAAAGAGACATCACCTAAATCATCGAATAAATAAATATCTAAATGTGTCTGAGATAAATGACAATTTCTTAGTTCCAATTTTTGTATTCTATCAGCAAGTAAAAAACGGCTTTGAGTTAGCATAAATTCTCCTTCCTTTTTTTCTAACCTTACTATTCTTCCTTTTTTAATCTTACCTAGCGCTTTTTTAGTCAAGACAAGAATAGAAAGATCTTGTCCATTAGTAAGCACTTTTTCCTTATTTCTAAACATATTAAGAACTGGATAAACCATAAGATACTTAGTCTTGTTCACCATTCTTTTTGCCCTACGATACAATAACAATGAGAAGATAAATATACAGCCAGCTATTATAACTGATGCCAAAGGGCTAATTATACTAACTATAACCAAAACAGAAGCAAAAACAATTTTCAATATATTAAGTATTAAATCAACTAGAGGAATAGGTGAAAGAAAAACCAAAATATCAATAAAAAAATTAACTGTCATGACGACAATCAGATAATACAGACTTACAGTTAGTATTAAAATCGTTTTAAGGCTCATAGTTACAAGACCTGCTTCAACGACTGTTGTTTCTAATTCTGGAGTGGATGATAATACAGTTGGAGTTATAACTACAATTCCCTGAATAACTAAGGCTGCTTTACCAGACAGCCAATTATCAGCTATTCCCATAGGAGAAAGCGGTCCAACCTTCCATATAGAACCTACAATTGCAGTATAACCAAATAGAAGTCCAAACAATCCAAGAACAAACCAGTTATTAAAAAAAGGATTTGTTTTAACGTAATCATTATGTAAATCCATTTTAGAACAGAAGGAAGTTATAAATACCGTTACATAGGGATTTACAGCCATCGGAGCTAATTGGGCAAATTGTCCAATGAATTGTTCATTGGCGTCCAACGTTTCCATAGGATCTAGTTCTGCCTCTTGAGAATAGGAAGTGGAAAATAATAGTATACAAAAAAGAGTAATTAAAAACTTAGGCATGATTTATTGTTTTAATGAGCTGATTACGCTGTATATAAATGATTATTAATGGAGTCTATGACTTGCTCTACCTCTTCTTGAAACTGTTTGTTAATTCTATTAAAGCCACCATCACTCTTAAATGGTTCTTTGTCTAGATCTTCTTTAGTGAGCACGGTTTCGGCTAGCATTTGTGCTTCAAAACGTGTCAACCATTTTAATTGTAAGGCATTAAAGTTTTTGGTTTGTTTCACTTTCGCGAAAGCGGACTTAATACGATCTTCATGAGAAACCAGCGCTTCTCCCAGCGCAGCGGTTCTTATATAACTTACAATATCTGCTGCGATATCTTCATTTTTGGACTGTCGCCATGCGGCGTTTAAATAACGCTCATTAAAACCGTCTTGATCCAGCATCATCTTCAACTCTTTAAGCGATGCGCGGTCTAGGGAATTAGGACTGGTTAAAATGGTTTTAATAGCCAGCACCTTGTTGCGATGAGTTGCGATATAATGATTGAAACTTTCTATATAGTCACCAGGTTTTTGAGCCTCGCCAAATTTCTGTTCCATGGCTATGAACTCGTCTTCTTGTTCTGCCACCATTTGCATGCCTGGTCTGGTAAACTTTTGATCTAGAAATTTCCATAAACTGCCGTACTCTTTTATTATAGCTACTACTTCATTGCCTTGTGCATTCTTGAAGATATTCAATAATTCATCAGCTGTTTTTCCCTTGGCATTGTATTGCAGCTCTTCATTGCGGTCTACTTTTTCAATTTGGCGTTTTTTCACTTGAAATTTTGCAATGATTTTTTGCATCTGGCGTTGTGCGCGATCATCATTATCAATATGCTCCATTTCTTGCGCTAGTTGCTGGAACGATATACGTGGATCTGACACAGGACGTATTTGTATAAAATCTTCTAGTGCTTCATACAATCGTACGGCATCATAAATTTTAAATACTTCTTTATTGATATCGTCACATTTTCTAGTCGCACGACCTACCATTTGCTCGTACAAAATACGGGAGCGTACACGTCGCAAGAAAACAAGGTTGGTAATTTTAGGCACGTCTATTCCTGTAGTTAATAAATCTACAGTTACCGCAATAGTTGGGAACTTTTCGTTTTTAAAACGTGTCGTTAATTCTTGAGCATCATATACATGACCTGTTATTTTTTCAATGGTTCCTTGCTCCACTGTTAATCCTATCGCATCAAATTCTTCTTTGAAAATTTTCACAATCAAATCTGCGTGTGAATCTCTAGCTGCGAAAACGAGTGTTTTCTCTTCACTTTCAGGATCTATAATCTGCACCAGTTGTTTGATTACCGCACGATTAAAGGGTTCTGTAATCACTAGTTTATTAAACTGATCTATTTCAAACTTTAATTCATCTTCTAGTGCTGCGAGTTCTTCAATCTTACCAGTTTCTGGATTATAGGCTTTAGGACGTTCTCCTTTTTTCCAAACGATTCCTTCAGAATTGAGTTTGGTTTTAATATTATGAGGTGGCTCATAATCAATCAAGTGACCATCAAGAACTGCCTGTCTATAGGAATAACTAAACACAGGTTCTCCAAAAATTTGAGTAGTATGTAATGCTGGTGTCGCTGTTAAGCCTATGATATAAGCATTAAAATACTCAATCACTTTTTTATACTGGCTTACATAATCGTCTTGATCTTTAAAACCTAAATCGTCCTCATCAATTTCCTTGTCAAGGTTATAACCTCTATGCGCTTCATCAATGATGATACAGTCATAACTATCTATAGGTAAAGGATCTTCATTATAGAACAATCGTTTGACCATACTTTGCACAGTTGCAAAATGCAATCGAGTCTCGCCATCTGGTGTGGTATCTTTTAATTCTTCTAGTTGATAAACATCTGCAAACGTATTGAGGTTTTCAATCTTATTATCTTGATAGTTCCCTATGGCTTGTGTCGCGAGCATTCTTCTATCTGTCAAGAACAAAATGCGTTTAAAACGATCTGACTTTATAAGTCTGTATGACAAACCTATTACCGTCCTGGTTTTTCCTGTTCCAGTTGCCATGACTAATAAAGAACGTTGTTCTTCTGGTCGTTCTATAATTTTCTTTTCGACATTTTTAATGGCGTCAATTTGATAATCACGTAGTGAAAGTCCTGTTTTATCTGCTAGGTAATCATAATCGCTTTTCTCTAATCGATCGTTAGATTCATCTATATCGCGCTCGTATAATTCTACAAGACCTTGCGGAGAAAACCATCCTTTTAAAGCAGCTGCATGATTGTCTTTTTTTCTAATATCTAGATACCAGATTCCACTTTTAGTTTTGAGTTGTTCTAAAAATTCTCTACCGTTTGTACTGAAAAGGAAAGGAACTTTATAGTTATTCCAACTGCCTAACAATTCAATATCTTGAGCGTCTGTAATACGTTCTGCATATATTTTAGACTGTGTTAAATCAGTAGAAATATCACTGCGGTATCTTTTTGCTTCTACAATTCCGTATAGCTTCGTTCCAACAAACAAGGCATAATCTGCCCATTTTCCGTCACAATACCATTCGGCTATCGCCATATTACGCCCTTTTTCTGGAACTGTTTTATGTGTTTTAAAATTCAGTAAATCTGTATCTACTTCCCAACCTGCTTTTTTGAGCGCTGGATCAATTAAAAGTATTCTCGTGTCGTGCTCGTTAAGATCAATATTACGCGCACTTTTATTGGATCGTGATTTACGAGTCTCCTGAACTTCCTTAGAACTATTTAGTTCTTCAATTTTTGCTTTGTAATCTTGTAACTGCTGTTCTAAAAAATCTAGTTGACCTTGTAATTCGTGAGCGCGTTCGTCAACCACTATAGGCAACTCATATGCTGGTAACTCAAGAAAATCATTTTCATAGGTTTCATAAAACCATTTGGAAAGCTTGAATGCTTTCTTTAGAATAAACTTAGCTTGATCAAAAGAACCTGTCCCATAATGACTGGCTTGATTTCCTGACTTTCTAATCGTATGAAAGATTCCTTCAATAACCTCAGGCAAGATATTAGAATAAGCCAATCTATTAAGCCTATCCAATTGAGTGCCATTAAAATCTCCCATTTGCTCAAAATCCCAAATCAATTGAGACATCTTTTCAGCCAGCAAACGAGTCTTAGACAAAGATGAACTAGGATCTACATGAATGAGCTGTTCAGATAATTCGGCTATCACAAAAAGTTTCGGATAATCAGACTCTAGAAATTTAAAAGCTGTCATTAATTGTTAATTGGTGGTTAGTCAACTCAATATTGGTTAAAAATAAAAAAACCTGAATCGCGCACTTTCAGCTTGTTAGGTAAAAGTGTTTAATTCAGGGATTGTGAAGATAAGAAATGAATAGTAAATACTGTAAATATTTACCCACAACTTGGATCAAATAGGTGCTTAAATAAAAATACTTACAAGGAAAGGCGCAAATAATCATTATAAAATAATACCTATTATAGGGTATATCTGTTTATCAATGAATCATTTATATTTAAGCCACTAAACAACCATAATACAGCTAACAACCTGATAAACGATAGTAATCCGTGCTCATTAAAATCATTCTCTCCGACTCCACAAAAAAAACCTCTTTAAATCAATTGTTTAAAGAGGTTTTTTTTAAGAATTCACAATAAGTTGAAACGTAATCAATGGGGCAATTTTTTTCTCAAAAGCCCATAAACAAAAGTGCCCACGATAGCTCCAAAGATTACAATCAATATAGATGGGTAACCAGACCCTAATAGCACGTACATAGGTCCAGGACAAGCTCCTGCAAGTGCCCAACCTAAACCAAATAAAATACCACCGAGTAGATAACGAGGTACACTAGGCTGCTTTTTATTGAGCTGCATCTCTCGCCCACCTAAAGCTTTTACATCTTTACGTTTTGTCCACTGCACACCTATGATTCCCAACACCAGGGCAGAACCTATAATGCCGTACATATGGAAGCTGTTGAACCTAAACATCTCGTAAATTCTGAACCACGAGGCTGCCTCTGATTTAAACATTACAATACCAAAAAACACTCCTATCGTTAAATATGCTAGATACTTTTTCATCTTCTAAAATATTAAAGGAAATATGAGGTTAATCATTAGTAAACCTCCTATAAAAAATCCTATCACTGCTATAAGTGATGGCAATTGCAAGTTACTGAGACCAGATATGGCGTGTCCAGAGGTGCAACCACCGGCATATCTAGCACCAAAACCAACTAAAAAACCTCCCACAAGTAACAGAGCAATCACTTTCCCATCTGCTAGTTGTTCTGTTGCAAATAGCTCATTAGGTAAATAACTTTCTCCTGCACTTTCTAAACCATATTTAGTTTCTAGTTCTACAACAGTTTCTTGTGATATCGCAACGGCCTTACTATTGTTATTTGACAAATAGGTAGACGCTATAAAACCACCTATGATTGCACCTACTACTATAGTTAAGTTCCAGCGCTCATCCTTCCATTTAAATTCAAAGAAGTCGGCTGCTTTTCCTGCACCTAAAGCTGCACATTTAGTTCTCAAATTTGCCGATAGGCCAAATTGCTTTCCTAAAAACAATAAAAGAAACATTACCAACGCAATCAAAGGTCCAGCAACATACCAAGGCCAAGG
>CAZBCH010000154.1:0-18436 GCA_964490235.1 uncultured Flavobacteriaceae bacterium
TCTAGTCATAGAAAATAACCTACAAAAGAAGCAAGTGATTAAAGAGAGTAGTGGAGTCGGCTTACAAAATATAGAAAGTCGATACAGATTACTTACTAACAGGCAAATGACTATTACTGAGACTACAGATATTTTTAAAGT
The DNA here is from genome assembly GCA_964490235.1 of uncultured Flavobacteriaceae bacterium. Classification (GTDB taxonomy): domain Bacteria; phylum Bacteroidota; class Bacteroidia; order Flavobacteriales; family Flavobacteriaceae; genus Nonlabens. The sequence continues at coordinate 142 of CAZBCH010000154.1, forward strand.
AAGTGTTCCTATCCTTACTAATCAATCTGAAACAGTAAATTTAAATACAACAAACATGGAAAGCACAGAAGAATTAAGACTTACTAAAGCAAAATTAAGAGTAGAAAGCATCAAGGACTTTTATGATAATTCTGTAAAAACAGTTGTGATCCTAGCGTTTTTAGCGGCTATTAATGCTTTTACTGGAGGTTTTCCTTGGGTGATTTTTCCTGCGATAGGTATGGGAATTAGTCTATTGTTTAAATACATGAGAACCTTCAATAAAAACTTCTTTTTAGGAGAATCATGGAAAGAACGTAAGATTAATGAACTAATGAACGATGAAAAATTTTAATCATGAATACAAATGAAAAATATCAAGAACGATATAATCGTGCCGTTGAGAAAGTAGAAGAAATCAGGTCATTTTATAATCACGCCATCATTTACGTAGTTATAAACATGGTGTTAATGTCGGTAAATTATTATCATAATCAATGGAGTTTTATATGGTTCATCTTTCCGCTTTTAGGATGGGGAATAGGTCTAGCGGCTCATGGATTTGGTACATTTGGAGGCAATCCGTTGACAAATGAAAAATGGAAGGAACGTAAGATTCAAGAAATCTTAGAAAAAGATGAAAGAAATATTTAAGCGATGGAAAAGATCAAAACAGATTCAGAACAATATAAAAAAGCGGTCAAAAAAGTAGAAGAGATCAAAGCATTTTACCACCATCTCATCGTTTTTGCGGTCATCAATCTAGCTATACTTACGTTTGTTATTTTCTTTGAAGGAGACTTGATCTTTTTCTTTATTGTAAGTGTTCTAGGATGGGGAATAGGTATTATATCTCATGCGTTAAAAGTGTATGAAATTAATCCCATTACAAATGAAAATTGGAAAAAGCGTAAAATTCAAGAACTTCTTGATAAAGATCAATTCAATTAGAACGATTTATCACATCAATTTTATATCATAATATGTCAGATTTTAAAGCTATAATAATCGAGGATGAAAAGCCAGCTGCAAGAAGATTGAACCGCATGCTAGGTGAACTAGATATAATTCCAGAAACCATGCTCCATTCTGTTCAAGATTCGGTTGAGTATTTGCTCAATAATGAATCTCCAGACTTGATATTTCTCGATATTCAATTAAGTGATGGATTGTCTTTTGAAATTTTTGATCAAGTAGATGTAAAAAGTGCCATTATTTTCACCACTGCTTATGACGAATATGCACTACAAGCATTTAAACTTAATAGTATAGATTATCTCCTAAAACCTATTGACGAGGATGAATTGAGAGTTGCAGTAGATCAATTTAAGTCTCGCTTTCGCGAAAGCGAGAACAACAACAATAAAGCCGCGACCATAAACTTTGATGACATAGCCAGACTATTAGGTAATCCAGTAGATCGTCAATACAAAAAAAGGTATACAGCAAAAGTAGGCGAGCATTTAAAATTATTTCACATTGAAGACATTCAGCTATTTTTCTCTGAAAACAAAGGAACTTACCTTCATATAAACAACGGTAGAAATTATTTAATTGATTCAAAACTTGAGTCCCTAGAGAAAGAATTAGATCCTGAATTATTTTTTCGTATTTCCAGACAAGCCATTATCCATATTAATGCTATCGATGATATGATTTCCTACACAAATTCACGATTACAAATTAAAATTAATTCATTTAACGAGATGGACTTAATTGTTAGTAGAGAACGAGTTAAGGACTTCAAATTGTGGCTAGAAAGATGATTTATCAGAAACATATCTTAAATTGGTATATCATTAAGAACGCTTTAACATAAAATTTAAAACCACGTTCTTCTTTCTCTCGTAAGTTGGGTATAAATTAATTAAAACCATATTTACGATGAAAAAAATTGCCCTTTGGTCCACGCTTGCGATAGTAGCTATCGCTAGTTTTATAATCGCGGCCGATCACCTAGATGCTCCTAATGTTGCATCACAACCATCTGATATTGCAGATTTTTATGCATTTGAAGGTGAAAACCCTAATTCTACTGTTTTTATAGTAACGTTACCAGCCTCAAGTGCCTCGTCAAATTTTGATGAAAACGTTATGATAGAAATTAATATTGATAACACTGGTGTAGAAGGAGCTTCTCCTGGTGTAGTTGAGGATTTAGTAATTCAAGCCTTGAGACAAGGAGATAGAATGTATTTTTTCGGTCCTTATGCGCCTAATTCTACTACTATTAACAGTACAATCGATGTTAATGAAGCAATAGGTAGTGTAGTAATAGGTTCTGAAGGAGAAACGTTAACTGGAGGAGTTAGAGCTTTTGCAGGACAACGTCAGGATGCCTTTTTCTTTGATTTCCAACAATTCAATACGGTAATCGGATCTGCTCCAGCAGAAGGTTTCGGTACAACGGGAACAAATACTTTTGAGCCTTTAAATACTAATGCTATAGTACTAGAAGTACCTAACGCTTTATTAGGAACTGCACCTACTCACATAGTAGACCAGTTATTAATGACTTCTAACCTGCCTGCAGCATATAATGTATGGGTAGAAACTAAGAGAAGAAACTAAACAGCCTCAAACAAAATTTAATTTTTAAAATAAACACAATGAAAATATTCAAATATATATTAACGGTTGCCATTGCAGCTACTCTTACTGTAAGCTGTGACAATGATGATGACTTTACAGGTGAGCCAGCGACTACAGATTTCACTGGAACTTTTACTACTCAAGATCAAATGGGTAGACCAGGTATCAACACAGTTTTTGGTGGTACTGATATGAACAAAAATAACTTTAACGTTACGACGCCTTCAAGTCAGTTATCTTTTCAACCTTCTTTTCAAAATCAGATAGAAGCTTACTATGCAGCTTATAGCAACACTGCAGGTACGACTCTAACTTATGAGAACAATATCTTAGGTCTTGATTTACCTACATTAACTACGGCTTTATCTATAGATGTATTACAGGTAACACCTGATGCACCTACTTCTTATTTCACAAGTACCAGTAACTTTTTGACTGGTCGTGCTATAGAAGATGATGTGATTGATGTTTCATTAATTCTGCTTTTCGGTGGGGCAAATGGAGATCGTTTTACAAGTCCTACTAATTTAGTATCAGATAATGTTGCTATTGAGCCAGGCGTGAGTACTACAACATTCCCATATTTGACTCCTGCATCATTCTAATAATTTGATATGTAATTAATGCCGATTTTTTAATTAAAATCGGCATTTTATTTTTACCTATTTTCTAATCTACCTGCTATGAAACATTCCTATTTTTTAATTTTATTTGCTTTTTTATTTATAACCTCTTGTGACAAATCTAAAGACAAGGCTGTTGAAGGGACGAAGAAAATAGTCACCGATAAAAAAGATTATAACACTTACCTAGAAACTGATAATTCTCAATTAATAGAAGATTTAAAATCTGATATTGATAGCCTAGAAAAATTAGTTGCTATTAATAATACTGGAGTTGTAGATTTAGGTAGGCTATCTTCTAAACTCAATTCACTTTATGATCTCAAAGGAAATGTAGAACATTTGAATAGATCAGTCGAAATGCAAGAAGCTGTTGTAAAAAACATGTACATTGAGCCTGAGAAATCCAAATATGCACTAGCCCAAGCTTATATCAAACAACATAGATTCAAAAAAGCAGATAGTCTAATGCGATCTTTTGCTGCTGATGCGTCTACTAAAGAAAGCCAAATGCTCTTCTTTGATATTGCGATGGAACTAGGTGATTATCCTAAAGCAGAAAAAATGCTTAACGCCATTCAAAATCAAAAGAACTACAATTATTTGATAAGAGCAGCAAAATGGAATGATTACAAAGGCGATCTAGATGCTACGATTAGATTAATGGAAGAAGCAAAGACACTTGCAGATCAAAGCGGTAATCCTACCATACAAATATGGAGCAATTCTAATATTGCAGACTATTACGGTCATGATGGACAAATTCAAAAGTCTTACGACCATTATTTGAAAACCTTACAATTAGACCCTAACAATACATATGCGCTCAAAGGAATTGCATGGATTGCATATTCACATGAAAAAAATCCAGAAGAGGCTTTACGTATTCTTAATAAACTCAAAGAACGTCATCCTTTGCCAGATTATCTTCTTGACATTGCTGAAATTAAAGAGTTCCAAAATAATAATGAAGCAGCAGATTCACTAAGAATGAATTTTCTAAGTGAAGTAAAAAAGCAATCTTATGGAGCCATGTACAATACTTATAAAATAGAACAATTACTAGCAGGTGATAAGGCAGATACAGAAAAAGCGCTCCAAATCGCAAAGCAAGAAGTTAAAAATAGATCAACACCAGAAACACAAAGTTTATTAAGTTATGCTTTACTTAAAAATGGTTTTCCTAAACAAGCTTTAGAAAATCAAAAGAAACATGTGGTGAACAAAACATATGAACCGGTAGCACAGTTGCATACCTTAGAGATTTTAATTGCAAATAATAATAAAAATGAAGCTATGACTTATACGGAGGAACTATCTGGTGCCTCTTATGAGTTGGGACCAGTTACTATGAAAAATTATTATCAGATTCTTAAAGAAATTTAAAACCGTATCTAGGATTATTACGTAAGTATAGTATAGGATGATAGTCCTAGAACATAAATCTAAGGGGAATGTTAGATTTAGTTTTGGTTGGTTAGTTTGAATGCCTCACTAGTTAAATAGTGAGGCATTTTTTATATGTAATAAATAGAGGTTCATGAAGAACCTATTTGCTTATGATGCTATATTGAATAAATCATATCATAATGATACAATTAGGAGTTTGAGAAAATGCTAACCGCCTATTCTTTAAAACTTAAATGTCTAGACAGGTACTGTATTTATTGAATTAAAAAGGGTGCCAAATTGTAAAATTACTAACAGATATTAGAGTAGTTACTGAGAAGTATCAAGATAAAGGGTTCAATTAGCAATTCCTTACCATCATATTGTCATTTTAAGGATAGCATTAAGTTTGTTCCTAGTACTGCATTTGTATCCGCTTTCGCGAAAGCGAATGGTCTAAAAAATTAGGATAAAAAAAATGACCTTTAAAATAAAAGTCATTTTTACTACCAAGCTATTTACTTGTTAACTATTGATTTACAATTCCTAGCGTATACAATTGTTCTAAATTAGGTCCAGCCGCTCCACCATAATTTTCTAGTGTAATACCAAAGGCTTGAGTGTCATTTTTGTTTTCTATTCTTAGTAAATTGCTACTATTCTCTACTACTCCTAAACTAGTAGGCGTGAGAGGATTTAAAGTTAGTGACCACAATTGATATGATTTATCTTCTGGAGCTTGTGGTAGACCAGAGATATCAATATAAGTCACATCTTCTTTATCATTATAAAATGCGGTAGCATAAGTGTTTTCAAATCCTTTTTGCCCGTCTAGATTTACTTTTATAGTGTTCTTATCTTTTATAAAGGCAAGAGCTTCTTCATAATCACTATTAACGGATGTTACATTTTCTATTTCTGAGTTAAGGATCTCATTATCTTGTTGAACAGCTACTATTTGATTTTCTAGATTAGAATTTGTTTCTGTTAGATCATTGTTTGTGATGTAAAGATATCCAGAGCTTATTAAAAATGCAGCGGCAGCAGCCCATCCTAAATAATTAGGTCGTGTTTTCACCACTTCAGTAGTCTTGTCTTTTCCTATAATAGCCTGTAATCGATCAAATAGTTCTAATTCATTCTTAGAAGGTGCTAGTCCAGTCGCTAGCTTCATATATGTTTCTTCAATTTGTTGCACTTCTAATTGAAGGGCTATATTATGTTTAAGCTCTTTAGTAATTTCTATAGAGCGCTCTAGTTCTAGTACTCCGCAAACGTAGAGTTCTAAATCACCACTGTTTATTAATTCTTGAGTATCCATTAGTTAAGTATCATATTACGTAATGCCATCATACATTTTCTATGCCTAGTTTTTAAAGTTCCTGACGGCATATCTAATTCCTTTGCACCATCATTAAAGGTAAAACCTTTGAAAAAGATTACATCAATGATTTTAATGCACATAGGCTCTAATTTTTCGATCCATTTTTTAAGATAGATAGCATTTGTTGAGTTATCCAGATCATCACTGGTTTCTAATATATCTACGAAATTATCAGTACTTAGGTTTTTTAAACCGTCTTTATGTCGTTTGGACCTTAAATAGTCAATGGATGCGTTACGGGATATGTTTAATGCCCAAGTAAAAAACCGTCCTTGTGTAGCATCATATGAGTCAGAATTATTCCATATTTTAATAAAAACATCTTGTAATATCTCTTCGGACACATCTCGATTTTTTACAATGTTATAAATAACACCATGTAAAGCTTCTTGATAACGATCGTAGACACGAGTGAAAGCAGTTTGATCACCGCTTTTCATTCTTTCAATTAATAAATCTGGTTGTGCACTCATTCTAAATAGTAGTTAAGGGATAAAGATGCATAAAAAAAGCTTGACCTTAAAAGAGTCAAGCTTTTTTATGATAAATATTATGAATATTTGATATTATTCGATCACGCCACAAGCTTCTCTTGCTCCTGCAGCACCGCTAGGTTGTGATTTAAAATCATCTGCACTGGCATGAACTATTACTCCTTTACCTACAATGTTGCGAGTTTCATCATCACATCCTATACACCATTTATCTGTACTGAAGTCTAAACTTGCCATGCCATCTTCTCCTACTTCTAGATTACCTATATCACCAGAGTGGTGCATCTCTTCACCCCATTTTCCATGTGCTTCACTAGTAGGATCCCAGTGTCCACCAGCACTTTTTCCATCGTCAGAACTACAATCACCATTTTGATGTATATGTATCGCATGCATGCCAGGTGTAAGACCTTTTAAATCTACATTCATCGCAACTTCCTTTTCATTTTGAGTAAAGGTAATTGTACCACTTACGTTGCTTCCACTTTTTGCAGACATAGGAACCATTATTTCTTTTCCTACCATAAGAGCGGTATCAGAAGATTTCATGTCATCACTATGATGCGCATCTCCATCATGTTCATGACTATGAGTTTCTCCATCATGAGTATGTTCATGATCGTGTGCTTCAGTTTCAGCTTCTTTTGCTTCTTTGCAGGATGAAACACTTATTGATAAAGTAAGTGCCATTAATCCAATAACTAATTTCTTCATTGTTGATTTATTTTAAAGTTTGATTATTAACGTTAAAAATACTAAGTATTCTAATGAAAACCTCATAAGAGTTTCTCAAATTTAATTGGATTGTGATTGCCTATTTTTAAGTTTTCCATTGCATTTAACGCAAGATCTACTCTCTTTTGAGAACCTTTTGCGTTGTAAATCATAAAAATGATATTGCGCTGTTTTCCTGGTAGTAATTTTTCAAATATTTCATAAGCCTCATGATCACTTAGTAACACGGCTTCTAATTCTTCAGTCATAGGAGCTTGATATTTACTTGTATCTTCTTGCATTCTTACATGAATGGTGTCTCCTTGTTGTACTTCTAGCTTTTTTTGATTTGCTTTTGAAAACATCATAGAGTAGGAGCCGTGTCTCTTAGAAATTGCTGCGTATAAAGTAATTTCTTTTTCTTTGTTTGACACTCGTGCTACAACTCGCTTTATACGATCTTGAACAGCTTGTGCAGCTACATCATCTGGGATCGCTATTAAACCCATGAAACCATTGTGTCCTATTTCGGTTACAAATTCAAAAACCATTTTAAATTAATTTTGTGATGACTTGTGTTTGAGAATGCAGCGTTTTATGAACGGGACATTTATCGGCTATTTGTAAAATACGTTGTAATTGCTTTTCATCAAGAGTTCCAGTTAGTTGAATACTTCTAGTGAATGTGTCGATTTTTGCCATGTCGTCTTCACAGTTTTCACAATCAAGGGCATGTTGTTTGTCATAAGATACATGACATTCTACATTTTCAATATTCCATTGCTTTCTTTTAGCATACATCTGTATGGTCATAACGGTGCATGCCGCAAGTCCACTAGATAGTAAATCATAAGGTGTAGGACCATAATCATTACCACCTACACTCTCAGGTTCGTCAGCAGTGATGTAATGTCTTCCAGCAACTATTTGAGTTGTGAAACCGTCATTATAACCTAAACTAGCAGCAACATGATCGTTTGTCTTTAAATCTTTCTCTATGTCCTTATTTACATAACGCATCGCCCAGCTAGCAATTACTTCACCTACGTATTTAGAATTCTCTTTATTCATGAGTAAATGATCAGCACCATCAAGACTTATAAAGCTTTTAGGATGCATGGCTGCATGATAGAGTTTTTCGGCATGTTGAATGCCTACTGTTGTATCTTGTGGTGAATGAGCTATTAAAATAGGTTTTCTCAAATTTTGTAAAGTTTTGGTAACCTCTTGTTCATTTATATTTCTTAGGAATTGTTCTTTTATTTTAAAAGGACGTCCACTTAGTTGCACAGTAGCTTCTCCGTTTTCTATAATCGCTTCTATTTGATCGCCGAATAAATGACGCACGTGTTTAGTATCGCTAGGTGCACCTATCGTCGCTACGGCTTTTATAGAGTTCGCTTTCGCGGAAGCGAAAATAACAGCAGCACCACCTAAACTATGCCCTATGAGAAGTGAAGGAGATTTATATTGATTTTTAAGATAATCGATTGCAGCTAAAAGATCTTCTACATTTCCAGAAAAATTAGTATCAGCAAAATCGCCGTCAGAATCTCCCAAACCTGTAAAATCAAATCTTAAGACACCATAGCCAGCACTTGTTAATGCCCTTGAGATATTTTTTGTAGCACTAAAATTTTTGCTGCACGTAAAACAATGGGCAAAAATAGCATAGTTATGTGGTGCCCTATCTGCAGGTAATTCCATTCTACCACTTAACTCATAGCCGTTTGTGTTCTTAAAACTTACCTTTTCAAAATTCATAAAAACTTATTTTCTTTAAAAATAAATTGTTTTTATCAAAGTAGTATCAATATGAGTAATATTTCAGCTTTCTGGTTAAAATCATTATAGATTCTATATTTTTACCAATATAATTGACATTCATGAATAAAATATTTTTCTTACTCGCTTTTAGTCTCGTTTCTTGTTTTAGTTCTAACGATAATAAGTCTCCTGAAGAAATACAGAAAGAACAACTTACCACTTTTTACTTCATTAGACATGCCGAAAAAATGACAGATCAAGGTAACGATCCTGAATTAACAGCACGTGGATCAAAAAGGGCAAACGATTGGGTAAATTATTTCTTTCTAAAAGATGTAGATCATGTTATTTCTTCTGACTTTAAAAGAACTAAAGCGACTGCGGCGCCACTTGCAAAATCTAAGAAATTAGAAATAGAACTCTATGATGTAAGAAAAGCAACTGGTAAATCATTATTAGAAAAATATAGAGGTAAAACCGTAGCTTTATTTGGTCACAGTAATACGATTAATAAATATGCAAACGCCTTACAAAAAGATAGTATTTACAACGATTTAGAAGATACTGATTACGATCATTTCTTTATCGTACGTGTCGATAAAGACGGCAATTCCAGTGCTGTGAAAGAGTCCATGGGTTTTCAAGAATAAATTAATACGGTAAGAATTAATGAAAATATTAACCTGGAATATGAATCGCCACAGCGGTGATTCAGAAAGTTTTAATGAAACTGCTTGTAAAGCCGCTATTCTCGAGCATGATGCAGATGTTGTGGTTTTAACACATACTAATAGTAACTTTAACTTAGGTGGCTTCTATAAAAGAATTTCTACTGAAGAAATGCCAGCGCGACACGATGGAATCAATTATCAGGAAGGAGAGAATCGAGTTAGTATTTATACAAAATATCCTTTGAAAAATAAGGTTCCTACTTATGATAACTATAATAGCATCTGTCAAATGCTTGATACACCTTTAGGTAATCTTAATATTTACGGAACTGTAATAGGTGCTAATAAAGAGTTATTTGATTCAGATCTAATAGAACAAAAAGACGATATAGAACGTATTGAAGGCGCTATATGTTATCTAGGTGATTATCAAATGTCTTTTGTAGAACCGTACTTCCCTAATGAAAAGAAGGCTAAGGATATGCAAGTTTTTGCAGATTCTCAAAAAATGGCAATTCTAACAGCAGATTTTGAAAAGCTACATAGCCACGTAGCCATAAGTAAATCGTTCCTTAAAGGTAATACAACACAGCTGGATTTATTTCAAGTTACATCATCACAGGTTGCCGAAGAGATCATTGTCGTTGAGATAAAAGAAAAGGAAATCAAAAAGCAAGTTAATAATCCGTTACATGGTGTAAAGCTAGCTTATATGCTAGAAAAGTTAGTAGATCATTACGGCTGGAATGAACTAGGCGATCGCATCAGAATCAATTCCTTCAATTCTAATCCAGGTTTTAAATCTAGTTTAAAATTCTTACGTAAAACTGATTGGGCTAGAAAGAAAGTAGAGAATTTGTACGTGGAGACTTTTGTGGAGTAATTTAATTAGTTTTGGTTTATAACTCGTCTTACACAAATAGTAAAGACAAATTGCCTTTATAGAAAGCACCTGAAAGTATTATATAGTAGATGATAGGAAGCAATTAAAAATAAATCTATATATAATTACCAAAACAATATTGTACTCTACTTAATCCTTTAAACTTTTATATTTTAGTGATTTATTCTCAAATCGCCAAATGATAGATAGTATTATACAACTTAAAAATCTTAGTTTTTCCTATTCTAAGAAGCATCAAATTCTTAACAATATTAATCTAAATGTTCCTAAAGGAAGCATATACGGATTTTTAGGGCCTAATGGAGCTGGTAAGTCCACTACCATGCAATTACTTACTAATATTTTACAAGATCATGAAGGAGAGATCAAATTGTTCGGTAATCCATTAAATGAACAAACACCACAAATTTTTAATAGCATAGGGGCTTTAGTAGAATCGCCAGCCTTGTATTTGCATTTAACTGGATTTGAAAATCTCAAATGTATCACTACATTAAAAAAAATTGAAGAATCTCGTATTCCTGAGGTGTTGAAATTGGTAGGTCTAGAAAGCAAAGGAAATTTAAAGGTAAAAAAGTATTCGCTAGGGATGAAACAACGTCTTGCTATTGCCATGACATTATTAGGTGATCCACAACTCTTATTATTAGATGAGCCAGTTAATGGACTAGACCCATCTGGTATCACTGAAGTTAGGGAATTGCTCGTTAAATTAAACAAGGAATTAGGTTTGACTATTTTTATTTCTAGTCATTTATTGAGTGAAATAGAAAAAATGTGTACCCATGTTGGGATTATTCATCAAGGAGAGTTAAAATTTGAAGGAACGATGGAAGAGCTTTCAAAAAGATCAAGTAAACATATTTTAACCATCCAAACTAAAAATGCCGCTCAACAAATAGAATTAATTCAAGAAAAGTATAATAATTATACATTAATTAGTGAAAACGAATTTCAGGTAACTTTAAACAGCAAAGAAGAAACGCCAGAATTTGCAAAGTTTGCCATAGAAAAACAAATACCGCTGTTTCAAATGAAGGCCGAGGACGGTTTAGAGAATTGGTTTTTATCACTTACTAAATAAATTGATCATGTTAGAACATTTTAAAACAGCACTGCGTACAGAACGTATCAAGATCAAAAGATCAGGAATTTTTACTTTGGGTTGTATTCTAGCTTTGATCATGCCGTTGTTGTATTTCACCATTCGTATTTTTGAAGCAGATTCATACCAGAATCAAGTTATAGAATCAAATTATTTTTATGACTTCTTTAATCAACCACTTCAAGGTTTGACAGGTTTTTTTCTACCTCTTATAGTAATTATTACGGCAAGTAAAATAGCTCAAATAGATCATAAAAATAAAGGCTGGCAACTTATGGAAATGCAACCCATTTCTAAGTTTTCTATCTATTTTTCCAAATTTTTTATTTTATGTGTCAATATATTACTTACTATAGTTTTATATGCTTTGGCAAGTTTGTTTTTTGCCTTCATATATAGCATCATAGTGGATATTCATCCTTCTTATGATACAAGTATACCTATAGGAAATATCTTATATGCCTGTTTAAGAATATTCATAGCATCACTAGCTATTTTATCGTTTCAATATGCTCTTTCTGTCATCATTCCTGGATTTATCTGGTCACTTGTCATTGGTTTCTCTATGCTTTTAACACAACTTTTTGCACAGCCTTTTCAACTCAATCTCAGGTGGTATCCACATAATTTTTTGTTTGTCGCTGGTTCTAATCCTAAAGGTGGTTTAATAGGTTCATTTTTGTTGCCTGCCGAGTGGTTAAGCATAATTTATAGTGTATTATTCCTATTTCTTGGGTTTTACTGGTATCGTTTTAAAGGTTTTTATTCCGCTTTCGCGAAAGCGGTTCCTAGAACTATTATTGCTCTAGTGGTTCTAGTGATTTGCACAGTAATGGCCTATTATTTTATCAAGCCTAAGACTTTAGAACCTTTTCATAAAACAGTTGTCAAAGGAACAATCAATGCAGATAAAGAAATTAAAAATGTTTATGTACGTGATATCGTTACTAACGATACTATTGCAAATATTCCGGTGAAGGACAATTCATTTAGACACGAGTTTTTTCAGGAATTGACGCCTCAGTTTTATAACATTGTTTTTGATAAATATAATCAAGCTGATTTGTTCATGAGTTCTAACGATAGCATTCAAATCAATGAGACATTATTTGGTAAGAAGGCGACTGTTACCGTATTAGGAACTAGAATTTCTGAGAATGCACAAGAAGTTTATTATGGAGGTTCAGATTTCAGTTATGTTTCTTACCAATTAGAGAACAACATGAAACTGGCAGATCCTGAATATTATATGGAAAGAATTTATGAAGAATATGTAGATGATTTGAGTAAGTTGAAAAGCAAAATTTCTATAGATCACCTCAAAGCTCGTCAAGATTTTTTAGATCGTTCTAAAAAGCTAATTGCTGTTAAATTCATTAATAAATGGAACAATTATTTAAAGAAGAAAGCTATTTATAATCCAGAAGTTACTGTATTGCTCACAGCAGATATGAATGAATTGCTTGATGCGGTAAGTTACACAGACGAAACTTTGTTAAGCGACAGTGTTTATATAGAATTCATTAAAAATCATTTAGTAGATTCAAATAAAGACGCAATTGAAAATGGAACTACTAAATTAGAGCTAATCGCCGCTTTAGAAAAAGGTACGTTTAAGGATAAGATGTTATTCTCAGAAATTAGAACGCAACTCAATGAATCTAAAAAGATTGCTCAAAGAGATTCCATATATTTTGAATTTTCATCGGTTTTAGGTAATGATTCTTATAAAAAGATTCTTAATGATACTCGCAAATCTCTAAATAAATTAAGCCGTGGACAGGAAGCCTTAGAATTTATTTCTTATGATAAGAATGGAAAAGAGTATGCACTGGCTGACTTTAAGGGAAAATACGTATTGATTGATTCTTGGGCTAGCTGGTGTGGTCCATGTAAACAGCAAGAACCCTATTATGTAAAGAAAATGATTAAATACAGAAATGAAAATATAATCTTTACCAGTATGAATATAGATGTTAAGAAGAAGGACTGGTTAGAAGATCTTACTGAAATGAATAAAGAAATTCTTCAATTAAGACCGCAGAATATAAATCTATACAGTAAACTTTATAACATTGATAGCATACCAAGGTTTATATTAATCGCTCCAGATGGTACTATTGATGATGCGGACTTTGTGCGACCTAGCAGCAACGCATTTGATGATTTACTGGATGCTAAATTAGGATTAAATGTAGAATCATAATTGATTACAACTACTTTAATTAAAGAAATACGATATTAAAAAACCCTATAGGATAGAGAAATAGACTCAAATTTGATAAAACAAAACCTCACAAATCATAATCATACTTTTGGCTTTTAAGTTGATCATTTTCTTTGATTTGCGAGGTCATTAACTGACTATTTTGCGGTAAATTAAATTTGAATTAAAGTCATTGCAATCTAGAATGAGATAACTGTAGTTTTCAATGAGTGAAGTACTAAGAATTAAAGAGATGAGGTTTGTGGTTCCGCTTTCGCGAAAGCGAGAGTGACACCCATATTTTTTAAAGTATGACCACTAGGAAAAGTTATAAAAAGAATGTACTTTTGCAAACCCAAATCGAGAATAAGGAAACCGATTGGGAATCAAATAATTATATATAACTCTTCTAAAGAAGTTCTGTAAGTTTCCTCGCCTCTTTAGAATACAAATTTTAATCAGCAACAAATCATGGCTGAAGAAACAACAAAACAAGAACTTGAAGCTGCACAAGATGGTGCAACTGAAACTCAAGTTCAAGAACAAGTAGAGAAAGCAACCGCTGCTCCTACATCTCCACAACAAGAAGATCCTACTGCTTTTCTAGACTCATTTGACTGGGAACGTTATAGTGAAGGAATTGAAAAAGTTGATGAAGAGCAGTTAAAAGCATTTGAGAAGTTAGTATCTGACAACTTTGTAGATACTATCGACAGTGATGTAATTGAAGGTGTAGTAATTAAAATTACTGATCGTGATGCAATCATTGATATCAATGCAAAATCTGAAGGTGTTATCTCTCTTAACGAGTTACGTTATAACCAAAACCTTAAAGTAGGTGATAAGGTTGAGGTGCTTGTAGATGTACGTGAGGATGCGACAGGACAATTAGTTCTTTCACACCGTAAAGCACGTCTTATTAAAGCATGGGAGCGAGTTAATAATGCTCACGACACTGGCGAGATCGTAAACGGTTATGTTAAATGTCGTACCAAAGGTGGTATGATCGTAGATGTTTTCGGTATCGAGGCATTCTTACCAGGTTCACAAATTGATGTGAAGCCTATACGTGATTACGACCAGTATGTAGATAAAACTATGGAATTCAAGGTGGTGAAAATCAACCACGAATTTAAGAACGTTGTAGTATCTCATAAAGCTCTTATTGAAGCAGATATTGAAGAGCAGAAGAAAGAAATTATCTCTCGTCTAGAAAAAGGTCAAGTACTAGAAGGTGTTGTGAAAAACATTACTTCTTACGGTGTATTTGTTGATCTAGGTGGTGTAGATGGATTAGTTCACATTACAGACCTTTCTTGGTCTCGTATCAATCACCCTAATGAGATTGTAGAACTAGATCAAACACTTAACGTTGTAATCCTTGACTTTGATGAAGATAAGTCTCGTATCCAGTTAGGTCTTAAGCAATTAGAAGCGCACCCATGGGAAGCACTTTCTGATAAGATTAAGCCAGGAGACAAAGTAAAAGGTAAAGTAGTTGTAATCGCAGAGTACGGTGCATTTGTAGAAGTAGAAGAAGGAGTTGAAGGTCTTGTACACGTTTCTGAAATGTCATGGTCTACGCATTTAAGAAGTGCTGGTGACTTTGTAAAAGTAGGAGATGTAATCGAAGCTGAAGTTCTTACTATTGATAGAGAAGATCGTAAGATGTCTCTAGGTATGAAGCAATTACATCCAGATCCATGGACAGATATTACTTCTAAATATCCTGTAGGTTCTCGTCACAAAGGAACTGTAAGAAACTTTACAAACTTTGGTGTATTTGTAGAACTTGAGGAAGGTGTTGATGGATTAATTTACATCTCAGACCTATCATGGACTAAGAAAGTGAAGCACCCATCTGAATTCTGTGCAGTAGGTGATACACTAGATGTAGTAGTTCTTGAACTAGATGTAGAAGGTCGTAAATTATCTTTAGGTCATAAGCAAACTATGCCTAATCCATGGGATAAATATGAAGGTGAATTTGGTGTAGGAACAACTCACGATGTTGAAATTACTGATACTGTAGACAAAGGAGCAGTAGTAAACTTTAATGAAGACATCTCTGTATTCATTCCTACTCGTCATTTAGAAAAAGAAGATGGTTCTAAATTGAAGAAAGGTGATAAGGCTCAAATCCAAATCATTGAATTCAACAAAGAATTTAAGCGTGTTGTAGGTTCTCACATGGTTCTTCATAAAGAAGAAGAAGCAAAGAATGTGAAGCAAGCTGCAGCTAAAGCTTCTGAAGAGTCTAAGCCTACATTAGGTGATGCTAACTCTAAGTTACAAGCTCTTAAAGATAGAATGGAAGGAAAGTAATTCCAGTTCATTTTAAATAAATAAAATCCCTTATCATTTAGTTGATAAGGGATTTTTAATTTGATGTATTTTAAAAAGAAGTTTAGCTGTTATATTTTAAAATACTGATACGAATACTTTGATTCAGGGGTTACTAAAAATGTTTTTATCTAGAACCTGGTATAATTAATATAACAAAATATACCCACTAAAATTAAAAATAATAATTTAAGCAACTGCTGAATTTTAGTACTTTGAATACCTGTATCAAAACAAGAGATTAAGGTCAAAATAGAGAAAAAACCAAATTCACTTCTAAACATTGCAGTACCTATTATAAAGAAAAGTACGGCATAGTATTTTTTTATTGGCGGTAGCACAACCATCGCAATAGATAAGGCGATCTCGCTTATTAAAACAAACCAAGTAAATATCTTAGAAAATTGAACTGCATTATCACTTATGGGCAAGGATGTTGATTGATGAGAATATTTTATTTCATGAAAATGTTCATTAAAATATTGAGCATTTTCACTAAAGTTAGGATCAATTAGATAACCTATTTGAGGAAAGCTGGTGCCGCTCATAAATAGTTCGCCTATAAGATTGCCATTCATAAAATAGGTGCTTAAACCTTTTTGAACAGTAGCTACAATGATGATAAGTGATAGTATGTAAAAAGGAAAATTCCAGCTTTTATCCTTAAACCACAATCGATATACCATAAATAATGCAAATATTCCTAGTAAACTTTTATGATTTGCCATTTGGTAATAGCTCATATACCAGCTTCCCACAAAATTTAAAGCATAAAATAACACACTGTATTTTTCAAGCTTTTCATTTTTATAGAATAAATTAATAAAAGCTAAGGCTACTATAGGTCCTTTAATTAAAGGAGCTTTAATTGATGTGCTCAAGAAAAATAGAAATATAAAAAAGTGGTACATCTTCATTATATCCATTCTATTCAAGTAGGATAATAATCTATTCATAACTGTACACTTTTACTGATCGAGCTATTTTATTGTCAATATCTAAATCTGTTCTATGGATCTCTAGATTTCCATTTTGATTAAGAAATAAAGATACCCAAGGGTTGTTTTTTAATTCTTTCTCATACCATTCTGGATAAAAGCTGGCCACTCTAAGAACCTTTCCTGAATTATAGTACAATGATTGATGCTTTTCATTTAAACTTTTATAAGTTTCTTTTTTAATTGGATAGACTTGGATAAGAGAATCTGTCCCTTTAAGTCGGTATACAATTGCTCGATACTCGCCATGACTATCTGTGTACATGCCATATCCACAGCCTTTCCATCTCGTAAGATTTTGAAAATTGCTAGCGTAAATTTGCCAAGCAATCATAACCAGAGGCAAGAGTATCAGAAAAACTCTATAAAGTTTTTTTAGTTTCATTAAATTGATGATTCATTTTCAACGCCATGCAAAATACTTATCTTTGCTTATAAACTATAATTAAAATTAATGCCTTTTTTAATAATTAAATAGGATTAATGAGTCAAAAACTACTTCTCGATGCTGCAGCTCTAGAAATTATACTTCATAGACTAGCTTGCCAATTAATTGAAAATCATGATTCTTTTGAAAATACGGCATTAATCGGAATACAACCTAGAGGTAGCTTTTTATTACAAAGATTAACTTCTATTCTAGAGAAATCATACCATATTAAGAATTTAGAGACTGGTTTACTAGATATTACCTTTTACAGAGACGACTTTAGAAGAAATGAAGAGCCTCTTAAAGCAAATTCTACAGAAATTAATTTTATAGTAGAGAACAAACGTGTGGTGATTGTAGATGATGTTCTTTATACTGGAAGAAGTATACGAGCAGCTTTAACTGCTTTACAATCATTTGGTAGACCTCAAACTATTGAATTATTAACTCTTATAGATAGAAGGTTTTCTAGACATTTACCTATACAGCCAGATTATAATGGTAGACAGGTAGACGCTATCAATAATCAGAAGGTAAAAGTCTTATGGAAAGAACAAGCAGGTGAGGACGCAGTCTATCTATTAAAAAATACAGATTCATGAGTGAGTTGAGCGTTGATAATCTTTTAGGAATTAAGTACCTTACAGTAGATGATATTCATTTAATTCATAAAACAGCCGATCAATTTAAGGATGT
>CAZBCH010000155.1:0-2521 GCA_964490235.1 uncultured Flavobacteriaceae bacterium
AAAACACCTACATCTGCAGCAGTAGCATGCATACCATAATCGTTAGTTTTTAAATCATAAGGATAACCTACATGATAACCGCTCATTACGTTATCAACATCTACGGCATCTAGAGATGGGAATGTATCGTTAAGTTGCAGTGGTTTTAATATTTCTTCTTTAATAAATTGAAAATTATCGTAGCCCAATTCATCATTCATTATTTTATTGAGCAATAGGTAATTTGTGTTGCAATACGCATAATCTTCTCCTGGAGAAAAGTTTGCCGGTTGATCAAGAATCAAATCCAGACTTTCTTCAAAAGATTCAGTAGGTGCTTCCCAAAAACCAGGAGCATCTGTGAAATTAGGAATACCACTTCTATGTTGTATCAATTGTTTTAAGGTGATGGCATGGGCGTTTTCGATTTTACCTTCCAGTTGTGGTAGATAATCTACGATGGTTTTATCTAGAGATAGACGTCCATCAGCCACTAATTTAGTAACGGCAACAGCATCATATAATTTACTGATACTAGCAATCTTAAATAAAGCTTCTGGATCTGCTGGGATTTTATCCTCTTTATTTTTCCATCCTGCTGCATATAAAGCTGGTTTGCTACCTTTTTGATCTACATATACGATCATACCATCAAAGCCGTGGTTGATCGCTTCATCCATTTGCTCTTGAACTGTATCAGGTAGCGGTAAAATCCATGCTTTTACTAGCAACCATGGTACAAAATATAGTGAGATCGCAGTTCCTATAAATAATAGAATACGCACGGTCCATTTAACTTTATTATTCTTGATCATGTAAAACTCTTAAAGTATCTACGGTATTTTTTCACCTAGACTGTTGGACTAAATGAAGCTTAATTTGTTACAAAATTAAACAGTTTTTTGCACATTAATTTTTCAAAGAAGTAGGTATGCAACTCGATCAAATGGTAATTGATATGTGAATAAGAGTTTCTACGAGATACCTCAATTTGCTTAATGTATTACATATTATTTTTCATATGCTCCAGAAGAATAAGTAAGCTCATAGCTGTGCGTATAGATTTCAAAAACGATTCCAAAAGGGTCTTCTACATAGCACATTTTAAAAGGTTTCTCGTTAGGATAGTATTCTCTTATAGGCATTCTTTGTTTACCTCCATAAGATACAATTTTTTCAATCAGGTCTTCAATATTAGGATCTTGAACACAAAAATGAAATAGACCGGTATGAAAAGGATTAAATTCAGGTGCTTCTTTAATTCCGTTAGGAAAGGAAAATAATTCAATCCCAATTCCGTCTGAAGTTGCTAGATGAGCTATTTCAAATTCAGTCCAGTCATTTCCAAAAACATCTATACACATTTGTCCTATCGCGGTGTCTGTTTCTTTTTTAATTAGAGAAGGTTTCATAATCACGTACCATCCCATTACTTCAGAATAGAATTCTACAGCTTTATGTATATCTGGAACGGTAATACCTATATGAGAAAACGATTTAGGATAATTGTTATTTGTAGTCATGTATGTTATTTAACAGAACAAAATTAATTTATATTTGTCTATTAGGCAATAACTTACTATTTAGTAATATAGTTACCTAAACGAGTAAAATAATGGTTATCAATTGATTAATATTAATACTTTATGCAAGATAAAATTTGTCCTTTACATTATACCATGGATTTAATAGGTACTAAATGGAAGCCTTTGATTTTATTTCATTTGCTAGAAAATGGATTACGATCTGGTGTGTTACAAAAGAAAATTTCAGGTATTTCTAACAAAATGTTTACTCAGACCGTTAGAGATTTAGAAAAAGATGGTCTAATTACTAGAAAAGTGTATCCTGTGGTTCCACCTAAGGTAGAATATAGTTTAACAAAAAAAGGAAAATCTCTAGAAAACATTTTGAGAAGTCTGGATAGTTGGGGCGCCCAAGAGGTATTAAAATAATACTATCTTCAATCAGAAAATTTTATTGGATAAATGGAATTCGATAAGAGTTGTTCAAATAACTGAATTGCTTATTATAATTAAATAATCCTAATCTTTATATTCCTAATGTATTTGATATCGTATGTAATAGTTCTACGGCTGGAGATGTAGAGAGACATTCTTTACAATTGGAATACATCATCATACAATCTACTAGATCTGTAAACATGTGAAACAGAAGTCCTATACCGATTATCTGGAACGGTTTCCGAAAGAAAAGAAGGACTATGTATATTATCATTGCATAATAAGTATGTAATGGATGAAAATTTATGCTACATCTGTTTTCTTGAAAAATTGGACTTGCAAATAAATGGTCTAAATCCACAAGCATTGTGGCGAGCAAAATCAAATAAGCATTTTTCCAATCCTTTCTAAAAAAGAAATAGGCAATAAAAAAAGGAAAGCCTAGATGTAAAAAGTAATGTAGTGTTGTTTGCATAAAGCGCCTTAAAAAACGGAAATTTAAAATACCTTAATTTTATGAATATATCATTGACATAATCGTAAACATTTAAAGCTAGTATTAATCGCCGTAGCAAACA
>CAZBCH010000156.1:0-10371 GCA_964490235.1 uncultured Flavobacteriaceae bacterium
TTCATGGCCCACCTGGACTAGGTAAAACTACTCTTGCTCATATACTAGCAAACGAGTTAGGTGTGTCTATTAAAGTTACTTCTGGTCCTGTTTTAGATAAACCAGGAGATCTTGCCGGACTTTTAACTAATTTAGATGAACGTGATGTACTGTTTATTGATGAAATCCATAGGTTAAGCCCTATAGTCGAGGAGTATCTATATTCTGCAATGGAGGATTTTAAAATCGACATTATGATTGAAACAGGTCCTAACGCGCGCACGGTTCAAATTAATCTTGCACCATTTACCTTAATAGGAGCTACTACTAGATCAGGATTGCTTACAGCACCTATGCGAGCACGATTTGGTATTCAATCAAGATTACAGTATTATACTACTGAATTACTTTCGACTATTGTTACACGTAGTGCAGATATACTAAACGTGACGATAGATCATGATGCAGCAATAGAAATCGCAGGACGCAGTCGTGGGACGCCTCGTATTGCTAATGCGTTATTAAGACGTGTGCGTGATTTTGCACAAATAAAAGGTAATGGACATATCGATTTACATATTGCAAAATATTCTTTGAAAGCATTGAACGTAGATGCAAACGGCCTTGATGAAATGGATAATAAAATACTTGCTACCATAATTGATAAGTTCAAAGGTGGACCTGTAGGATTAACTACTATAGCTACTGCGGTTTCTGAAAGTGCTGAAACTATTGAGGAAGTGTATGAACCCTTTTTAATTCAACAAGGGTTCATAATGCGCACTCCTAGAGGAAGAGAGGTTACCGAGCGTGCTTATCAGCATTTAGGAAAAATTAAACAAAATAACTTAGGAGGGCTTTTTGATTCATAATGAAACAAATAGATCAAGTTCCTGCGCTCACTTTTCTTGCTAAATCAAGACAGATTTACAAAGATCCATTGCCTTTTCACAGAGAAAATTTCAAAAAATATGGCAATACTTTTAAGATAAGCCCTAAACCAGGCTTGCTTATTCACTTTACATGTGATGAAAAGTTAACCCAACATTTATTACAAAAAAATCAAAAGAATTTTCACAAATCCACGTTGCAAACAGAAGATCTAGGTAAATACATAGGTCATGGCTTGTTAACTGAAAATGGAGAGAAATGGCGTGCAAATCGTAAATTAATACAGCCAGCATTTTATAAAAAATCCATAAGCTCCTTAATGGATACTATGGATGAAGTTATACAAGAGGAAATTAGTAAAATTAAAGAAGGAGTACAAACTGATGTTTATTCCATATTTAATGACCTTGCTTTTAAAGTAGTAGCTAGAAGTTTATTTGATTTTGAGGATATTGATGATCTCGATGGAAAAATTGCTCGTTTACAATTCATTACAGAAAAAGCCCAAAATGCGCTAATTAAGGAATTGAGAATTCCATGGTTAAAGTGGTATTTTGACAGAGAATGGTTATCAGGTGATAAAAGTATACCACACTCGCTCAACCTCATTAAAGAGGCACGTGGTATTTTGAAAAACATAATAAACAATCGCAAATCTAGTAATAAAGAACCTGGTGATTTACTTGATATGCTGCTTAATAGCACATATGAAGATGGGTCTCATATGGATGATGATCAACTTATTGACGAGATTTTAGTTTTATTCATCGCAGGTCATGAAACTACTGCAAATGCTTTAAGTTTTGCAACACAATTACTGGCGCAACACCCAGAAACCATCAATAAAGCTATTGAAGAGATAGACCATTTAAAAACCACTAATTTAATGGAAGGATTAATGTCCATGCCCTACATTAAACAGTGTGTAGAAGAAACCTTAAGATTATTTCCACCGGCCTATGTAACTGATAGAGTAGCTCTAGAAGCAGATACCTGTGAGAATATACAAATAGATAAAGGTAGTATATGGTTGATTTCTTTTTATGAGATGCACCGTAGAAAGGATCTCTGGGATAAGCCAGATGAATTTATTCCAGAACGTTTTGAGAAAGAAAAGGCAAAAAGCTATAGAGATTTTTACTTTCCATTTGGTGCTGGACCGCGCATGTGTGTAGGGAATAATTTTGCCATATTTGAAATGGTCCTTACCATTGCAAGACTTTTAGAGCGGTTTGAGATAAAGCCAGTGCATAAAACGATTGATTACCACCCTTTGATTACTTTGAAGCCAAGAAATGCACATTTAATTTTTAAGAGCAAACAGTAGTAAGATAATCGTATGGTTGGATATGTTATCGCTTTCGCGAAAGCGGAATAATTATTCTCTCTTAATTAAAGTAGAATTACGTTTTATTAATTTAGTATTCAAAACAATTTGCTGATAATTGATAGGTTCATTTTTTTTCATTAACTGAATTTCTTTGTAGAGCTGTTTAAAAGCTGCTTTACCCATCTTTACTCCAGGTTGATCAATTGTAGATAAAGAAGGAGAAATGATGGATGACATGAACCAGTTACTGAATCCTACGATAGCAATTTCTTCCGGAATTTTTATACCGGCTTTATTAAATTCTGAAATTGCTCCTATTGCTACTAGATCTGTATTAATAAATATGCCGTCTACATCTTTATGTTCTTGCATAAGAAGGCGCGCATTTGCTTTGCCTTCTTCAAAGCTATTATCATCACATTCACATATATAAATTAACGAAGGATCATATTCAATACCATTATCAGATAATGCTTTACGATAACCTAAAAATCTATCTATGGAATTTTGTGGTAAAAGAGAGCCTCTAAAGTGAGCAATGCGTTTGCAGCCTATGTCAATGAGATGTTGTGTCGCATTATAAGCTGCTTTCCTATCGTCTATAATAACCTTAGAACAATTTACAATCTTTGCTATCTTGTCTATCATTACTAATGGTTTATTAGAATTAATAACATCAGTTAAATGTTTGAAGTCTAATGTGTTATTTGCAAGAGAAATAATAATTCCATCAACTCGTTGATTCATTAACAGGTCTATTTGTTTTTTTTCTAATTCATAGGATTCATTAGATTGTAGGATGATAACTAAATATCCTTTCTTCTCTGCTTGAGCAACTATTCCTTTTATAACGTTTGAGAAAAAATGATGCACAATGACAGGAATAATAAGGCCTATCGTTTTTGATTCACTAGTTCTCAAGTTTACCGCAAATGCATTGGGTTTGTAATTAAGAGTTGTGGCTAGCTCTTTTACAAGTGATTTAGTTTTAGGGCTTACATCTGGATAATCTTTTAGTGCCTTAGATACGGTAGTGACAGAAATGTTTAATCTATTAGCGATTTCTCTTAATGTTACTGGTTTCATAATGATTATGTCAAAAATAGTAGTGCTAAAATAAGAGAAAAGTAATTATCGAAAACGTTTTCGGTTATTTCGAAAACGTTTTCGGTGAAAATAATTCATGGTTTCTAGCAACTAGTTCTAATTTAGATCATTATTAACTCAACTTTTTACATATAATTAAATTTTACTCAGATGAATATTAAAAAATTTACATGGAGTTTCATACTCACATTGTTGTTTGCTGCTGTATCTGTTAATGCGCAATCAACAATTTCTGGAACAGCCAAAGATGCTCAAGGTGAAACATTGCTAGGAGTAAACATTGTCTTACAAGGTACAGATAAAGGAGCTGTTACTGATTTTGATGGTAAGTATACCATCTCAAACGTTCCAAATGGAGAATATACCATTGTTGCAACTAGTTTAGGCTTTGATAAAGTAACTAAAAAAGTAAGCGTGAGTGGATCAAATGTTACAGTAGATTTTGTAATGAAAGAAAATGCAGAATCTCTAGAAGCTGTTATAGTAACTGGTGTAACAAATCCTAAGGCCAAAATAGAATCTAGTGTATCTGTAACAACTTTAAGAACAGAAACTATTGCACAAAGTGCACCTAGAACTACCGCCGAAATTTTTAGAACAATCCCTGGTATAAGATCTGAATCTTCTGGTGGTGAAGGTAACTCAAACATATCTGTAAGAGGTGTACCTATTTCTTCTGGAGGTTCTAAATATGTTCAACTACAAGAAGATGGTTTACCAGTCTTATTATATGGTGATATGTCTTTTGCAACAGCTGATATATTTACGAGATTTGATGCAAATGTAGCTCGTATAGAAGCAATTCGTGGAGGATCTGCATCTACACAAACTTCTAATGCTCCAGGTGGTATTATAAATATTATTAGTAAAACAGGAAAGTCTGAAGGCGGTGTTATAGGAACCACTTTTGGCGCAAATTATGATTCTTTCAGAACTGATTTTGCCTATGGTACTGAAATTGCAGACGATCTTTATATTCATGCTGGTGGATTTTATAGAGTAGGAGAAGGAATAAGAGATGCTGGATTTACAGCAAATAATGGTGGTCAGTTCAAATTGAGTTTGATGAAAGAATTTGAAAAAGGATCTGTAAGAGTTTATGGTAAATATTTAAACGATAGAGCGATTGCTTATTTGCCAGCTCCTATTCAGGTTTCTGGAACAAATGCAAATCCTACATGGGAAGATGCTCCTAACTTTGATGCTACTACAGGTTCACTGCACACACCTAACTTAACCCAAACTTTAAGATTAGGCCCAGATGGAGAACCTTCTAGAGGTGACGTTACTGATGGTATGCATCCCGTTTCTACTTCCTTGGGAATAGCAGCTAACTTTGATTTAGGAAATGGATACAAAGTTTCCAATAATGGTAGATTTTCTTCAAATAATGGAGCTTTTGTCTCGCCATTCCCATCACAAGTAGGTACAGGTGCGGTAATTGCCGACTCTTTTGGAGCAGGTTCTACTCTACAGTTTACAGATGGTACTCCTGTTGCAACAAATAGTTTAGTTGCCCGTATCCACATGTTTGATGTAGAATTAGAAAACTTTAATAACTTCATGAATGATATTAAGTTGTCTAAGTCTTATGATAACCTAGATGTTACTTTAGGATATTTTAAATCTATTCAAAACGTGTCTATGAACTGGAGCTGGAACTCTTACCTTCAGGAAGTACGTGGAGAAAATGCAAGATTGATAAATGCTTTTGACGCTACTGGAGCACCATTAAGTGAAAATGGATTATATGCTTATGGTACACCATTTTGGGGTAATCTTGCTAGAAATTATGACACGCAATACAATGTTTCTGCACCTTACTTAAATGTGGCGCTAGAAGCCTCTGAAAAGTTAAACATAGATGCAAGTATTAGATATGATAAAGGTAAAGTAGATGGAACATTTTCTGGTGGAGTAGAATCTGCTATAGATATTAATAATGATGGATTTATTTCAGTACCAGAACAATCTGTTTACAGTGTTAACAATGCAGCTCCTACCGCAGTAGATTATGATTATGATTATTTCTCTTATTCAGTAGGTTTAAATTACAAGTTACAGGCTAGACAAGCAGTTTTTGCTAGATACAGTAGAGGTGCATCAGCAAAGGCTGATCGTATTTTATTCTCTGGTCTGGATTATCAAAACTCTGATAGAATAAATGCATTAGATTTCCTTAATCAGGCAGAGGTAGGATATAAGCAAGGTTTTGATAATGGAGCACTTTACATTACAGGTTTTTACTCTACAACAACAGAGCAAGCCGGTTTTGAAGCGACAAATCCTGATCTAATCATAGATAACGACTATAAATCTTTTGGTGTAGAAGTAGAAGGTTCTTATAGACTAAACGATTTTACAGTTAGAGGTGCTGTAACATATACAAATGCTACTTTAGAATCTGGTGATAATGATGGAAATGCGCCTAGAAGACAGCCAGATTTCATTTATAATTTAATTCCTTCTTACAACTTTGGGGTAGAAAAGCAAAATTCTGTAGGTCTTAGTTTTATAGGACAAACTAAAGCTTATGCTCAAGATACAAATGAGTTGATTATGCCTGGATTTGTAATCGTTAATGGTTTTGTTAACGTAGGTATTACTAAAAATCTAAATGCAAACTTATCTGCAAACAACCTTTTTGATACATTAGGTATTACAGAGTCAGAAGAAGGTTCTATTGTAGAAGGTCAAACAAATTTCTTAAGAGCTAGAGCACTTCCAGGAAGATCTATCTCTTTAGGATTACAATACCGATTCTAATAAGTAGAGTTGGATAAGTTTTCCGCTTTCGCGAAAGCGGGACCATAATATTCAATATTATTAGAGTATCGGATAAAATTTCATGAGTTAGTTTTTATTTTCA
This sequence comes from uncultured Flavobacteriaceae bacterium, assembly GCA_964490235.1. GTDB lineage: Bacteria > Bacteroidota > Bacteroidia > Flavobacteriales > Flavobacteriaceae > Nonlabens. Next base: position 6,177 of record CAZBCH010000156.1, read on the forward strand.
ATTGTTGGATAGAGTTGGTGTTAATTATTAATGCCAACTTTATTTAACAGAGAAACCAACTAGATTTGAAATTAAAATATTTTGGGATAGGTATTAATTAAGCTAAATAATAAATAATGCTAGGTAAAGTAAAACTGAATTTCTGGCAAATTCTAAATATGAATGTCGGTTTTTTCGGTATTCAATATAGTTTTGGACTGCAGCAAAGTGCAGTAACACCTATCTATGATTTTTTAGGAGCTGCACCAGATCAAATACCTATTTTACATCTAGCAGGACCAGTAACAGGACTGCTTGTGCAACCTATCATAGGTGCTATGAGTGATAAAACGTGGTCACCAAGATTTGGACGACGTAAACCTTATTTTTTAATAGGTGCGTTATTATGTAGTGTCAGTCTATTACTCTTTCCTTTTAGTAGTTCGTTATGGATGGCAGCTGGTTTATTATGGATTTTGGACGCTGGAAACAATACTGCTATGGAACCTTATAGAGCGCTTATAGCCGATAAACTTATTCCAGAACAGCAGCCTACCGGTTTTCAAATGCAAAGCTTTTTTACCGGTTTGGGACAAGTTCTTGCAAATCTTTCCATTGTAATTTTCCCCATTTTTATCATTGGTAAAACAGGCTCACTACCTACGTGGGTTTATGCTTCCTTTTTTCTAGGTGCTGCATTTTCAATAGGATCTGTTTTATGGAGCAATAGTAAAACTAAAGAGATTCCTCCTACAGAGGAAGAGCTCGCTTTGATGCGTGCAGAGAAACGTTCTTTTCTAGGTCCTTTATTTGAAATAGCAGCAGCTATTAAAGATATGCCTAGAGTGATGTGGCAACTCGCTCTGGTATACTTTTTTCAATGGTATGCACTATTTTGTTACTGGCAAAATGCTTCAAAAAGTGTTGCCCTTTCTGTATATAACGCAACACCAGCTAATGAGCAAGCCTACAATGAAGCTGTAAGCTGGACTGGATTAGTAAACGGATGGTATAATGTAGTCACCTTTTTAGTAGCCTTTGCATTAGTAGGATTTGCAAAAAAGTACAGCCCTAAATTAGTTCATGCGGTATGCTTATTACTAGCTGCTGCTGGGTTTCTTGCATTTCCTCATATAGCAAATAAAAACTTGTTACTTTTTGCAATAACTGGATTTGGAATAGGTTGGGCCAGTATGATGGGTATTCCATATTTAATGGTGATTTCTAAAATTCCAAAAGAGCGTTATGGTGTGTATATGGGTATTATAAATATGATGATCGTTATACCTATGATATTTCAAACTTTGAGTTTTGGTTACGTCTTGAAAAACTTTTTAGGTAATGATCCTCGCAACGCAATAACATTTGCAGGTACGTTACTAATACTCGCAACTATAGCCACATTATTTATTAAAACAAAAAAACCTGCTGTAAATGAGTAGTACCGATTACATAGAATCTATTAATTTACTTAAAAAAGCCTCTTCTAAAGAAGGTTTTTTAGCCAGTGCTGTAGACATTTCAAATTACAAAAGAGTATGGGCTAGAGATGGTGTTATATGCGGTCTTGCAGCGCTTGCATCTGGCGATGAGGACTTAATAAATACATTTGAACATACCATTAATACACTTGCGCAACACCAGCATGAAATGGGAACAATTCCCTCTAACGTTTCATTCAATGGTAAACAAATAGAAGTAAGTTATGGTGGTCTAGCAGGAAGAGTGGATGCGGTAACATGGTTTATAATAGGAGTATGTCAATTAGCCCATTATAAAAAAGATCAAGGTATAGTAAAGCGATATCAATCTCATATTCAAAAGTGCTTAACATTATTAAACGCTTGGGAGTTTAACAACAAACATCTAGTGTACGTGCCTCTTTCTGGTAATTGGGCAGATGAATACATCACTGACGGTTATGTACTCTACGATCAGCTTTTAAGATTGTGGGCTTTAAAATCATATAATTATTTTGAAAAAAATAAACAGGTTGACGATAAAATTAGCCAGATTCACGAGCAGATAAGTACAAATTTTATAGAAGGATCAACAAAAGAAAAATTTCATCCTAAAGCTTATCAAGCTGTAGGAAACCTGAAGTACTTACCTGCCTCGTTTTCACCATCTGGATATAGAACTCAATTTGACGCATTTGCAAACAGTCTATTCCTTATTCTAAATATAGGAACAACTGCAATAAATGAAAAACTCATTTCTTATTGCCAGAATTTAGTCGCGCAAACAAAGCTTCATGTTTTACCAGCTTTCTGGCCACCAGTAATGGAGCAAGATGAAGAGTGGAGCTTATTAAAAGATAATTGTAAGTATGAATTTAGAAATTTCCCATATGAATTTCATAACGGCGGTAGCTGGCCTATGGTAAATGGTTTCTATGGACTAGCTTTAAGTATGCATGGTCACAAAAAAGAAGCTCAAGAGGTTCTAAAACAAATAAATACATTGAATGCACAGAAGGAATTTTCATTTTATGAAAATTTCAATACAAAGACAGGTCAACCCATCGGTGTGCCTAAATGTGCGTGGAGTGCTGCAGCAGCAATCATGTTGCATAAAACAATAAATAGTAATTTTAAAATATTAGTCGACTAGTGAAGACCATTGATATATTATGTATAGGTGAATTGTTGATTGACTTTATAGGTCATGAGAAAAATGCATCCATTACAGATACAAAAAATTACCACCGCTTTTTAGGTGGTTCACCTACTAATGTTGCTGTGAACGCGGCAAGGCTAGGACTAAAATCTGCCATAGTTGCCTCTTGTGGTCAGGACGGCTTAGGAGACTTTATAGTGGGTAAACTTATAGATGATAATGTAGAGACATCGTTCATTAATAGATCCTCTGGATTACCTACTTCTATAATATTAGTTTCAAAATCTCTAGACACGCCTGATTTTACAGCATATAGAGAAGCAGATTGTGTAATCCCAGATGGCATAATAACTGATGAACTATTGAAATCTTCAAAAATCTATCATACTACATGTTTTGCATTAAGTAAAAATCCTGCTAGAACAACCATTTTAAAAGCAGCCAAAAGAGCTAGTGAATTAGGAATTCAGTTAAGTATTGACCTTAATTACTCAGAAAAAATATGGCCTAATCGTGACGAAGCTAAAGATGTAATTAAAGAATATCTCTCTTATAATCCATTACTTAAATTAAGCATTGATGATTGCTACAGGTATTTTAACGGTCATAAAACAGATAAAGAGATTTTTGATTATTTCCACAAAATTGGGGTAACTACTATTTGTTTAACAAAAGGAAAAGATGGTGTGTCTGTTTCAGACCTAAAGAATGGTTTGATCCATCAAGATGCCATACAAATAAAAGATATTAAAGACGTTACAGGAGCAGGAGATGCCTTCTGGACAGGATTTTTATTTGCTCAAATAAACAATAAATCACTATTAAATTCCATTACAATCGCGCAAAAGCTTGCAACTATTAAGTTACAGAATGTGGGTCGATTGCCAGATATGGTGGGATTAAGAAATGTTATAAACGAATTAGATTAATCATTTTTAGTTAGTTAGTTTGAAAGGCTGCAATACTTTATTGCAGCTTTCTATTTTAAAACTTTTTGCAATTTTGAAAGATTTCGCTTTCGCGAAAGCGAAACTTACCACCAATTTTATCATTCTTAAAAATGCTTATTATTCATTAAACCTTACATTTGTTTTATAAAATGCTAAGGGATTTATGAGCGAAAAAAGTAAGAGAAGAGAAGCGTTAGTTTATCACGCTAAACCTACTCCTGGTAAAATAAAAGTAGTACCTACAAAAAAATACAGTAGTCAGAGAGATCTTGCCCTTGCTTATAGCCCAGGTGTGGCAGAGCCCTGCTTAGAGATCGCAAAAGACAAATCAAACGTATACAAATACACCACTAAAGGTAACCTAGTAGCTGTTATTTCAAATGGTACCGCAGTATTAGGTTTAGGAGATATAGGTCCTGAGGCCTCTAAACCAGTAATGGAAGGTAAAGGCTTATTATTTAAAATCTTTGCAGATTTAGACTGTTTTGATATTGAAGTCGACACAAAAGATGTAGAAGAATTCATTAAGACAGTAAAGAATATTGCCCCAACTTTTGGAGGAATCAATTTAGAAGATATTAAAGCTCCTGAGGCTTTTGAAATAGAGCGTAGGTTAAAGGAAGAGCTTGATATTCCTGTGATGCATG
>CAZBCH010000157.1:0-12978 GCA_964490235.1 uncultured Flavobacteriaceae bacterium
CTGATCAAAGAACGTGCTTTGTACTACGAGCCATTTGTTGCATACGATCCTAGACTGTCTGGCAAACCTAAATCAAAAATCAAGGTAGAAGACATCAATGTAGATGATCTATTACTTTTAGAAGATGGTCATTGTTTTAAAGATAGTATTCTAAATTTATGTCGCAATACTCGTAATACAGATAGAGAGCGTTTTATGCTAGAGAGTGGAAGTTTTGAAACTTTAATCAAACTTGCAGATGAAGGTTTAGGAATGACATTATTGCCTTATCTAAATACAATGGATTTAGCCGAACATAAAAAGGATAACCTTAGATATTTTGAAGACCCATCTCCGGCTAGAGAAATAAGTTTAATTTACCATAAAAGTGAGTTGAAAATGCAAATAATTGATGCATTACATGCGGTTATAACTGGAGTTGTAAAAGGAGCAATAGCCTTTCAAAACGTTCAAATCATAAGTCCTGTGGCTGGCAAGTAAGTATTGTGATATATTAATTAGTATTTCTTTACTTCATTAACATGAAGTATTTTTATAAATTTATTTAAATGTAAAAAGCTGAAGATCTATTATATAGTTCTTCAGCTTTTCTATAAAATAAATAAGTGAATTAAAGTCAACTCCTTAATAAAGGAACACAAGATTTCAAGTCCGGATTTTGAAGAATCAATTGCTTGATCCATATCTCTAATTCTTGAATCGCATAAGGTAATAATCTAGTTACTGCTTTTTTTAATTCTTTACTAAAAAGTGCAGTATTAAAACTAACTTTTTCAAGTATTGTTTTGGTGTACTCAAACATAGCCCTAGCCATAATTTCAAGATTTAAGTTAAGTAATTTTGTTTCAATAGTTAGAGGGATTATTGTTATACAGGTTAAATATAGTTTTTAATTACCATACTTACAATACATTACATTTTAATATTTCAAAATATTTATCTTAAAAATATCTTAAATAAGCATTTTAAATCTGATTTTCAGCTAGTTATTATGCTTAGCATAATGTTTAAAACTTTCTTATGGAATCCATAAAATAGTTTAAACATTTTTATCACGATCCAACTGTTTTATTACGTAATAAGATAAACACTTATGATAGAAAGAAGTGCAAACAAAAAAGTAGAAAGTGCCACTTTTTTCAATTCAGGATCGAGTAGGGCTGGAGATTTTGTTTTTTTAACTTTTATTAAGTGAATGAATAGTGGGATGAAGGCTAGGATTGGAAAGAAAGTGAAATAATTACCAAAATAAAAAATTTCTTCATTGTTGTAAATTGACGTTTCCATTGCAGAAACAAATAGCGCCAAAACTGAAATTACTCCACAAACAAAAGCCACAACCACAAACCCATAATGCAACAACTTTGCCTTTGCCAATCCCATTTTAACAACAATCGTATTTTTACCAGCCTTCTTGTCACTCTCGATATCTCTCATATTGTTAAGGTTCAGAACTGCTACACTCAATAAACCTATCGTAATCGATGGAAAAATCATTTCCCAATTCACAATTTTAGTAATCAAATAGTAGATTCCCATAACACTTACAGGACCAAAAAAAATAAAAACGAATACATCGCCAAGACCTCGATAGCCATAAGCATTATCTCCTACGGTATATTTTATCGCTGCCCAAATAGCGGCAATACCTAAAACTAAAAAGAATAAAGAAACTAATAACTTGTCTAAACCAAGACTTACATATATAAGGAGTATCGCACTTATTAAAGTAAGAATAGCCGTTATGACCATTCCGCGTTTCATTTCCTTAGGAGAAATAATACCGCTTTGAATAGCTCGCATAGGTCCTATACGATCTTCATTATCCGTTCCTTTAACACCATCGCCATAGTCGTTTGCAAAGTTGGAAAGGACTTGGAAACCTAGGGTTGTGATTAGAGCTAGTATTGGAATAGTATAGTTAAGATTAAAATCGATAGATTGTAAATAGTTCACCACACCAGTTTCTTCGACGGAAGATTTTCTTAAATATTCCAGACTAGATCTCCAATTAAATACTTTTGAAAAAGCAAACGCACTTCCGACAAGAATTCCACTAATACTTAATGGTAATGTTCTTAATCGTGCCGCACTAATCCAGGCTTTTAATTTTATATTTGCCATTATTTAGACATAATATTTACGAGAGCCTCTTTTAAAAGATCGTGATGATTTGCTTGATGCGTTCCTACACCTTTTGATTTTACATCCATATCTCTAATGATTTTGATCGCACGACTGCAATATTTCATAGGATAATTCTTTGTTGCCGTTATAATTTCTTGAACAAAAAACGGATTCACTCCAGCGGCACGAGCGACAGCTTGTGAATCATTCTTATTTGGAATAGTATGGACTTTTAGCAATTGTGTAAAAAAAGAATATAACTGAGCAGTAGTTAACACTAGCGGATTATCCTTTGGATTGTCTGCAAAGTAATTGATGATCTGGTGCACTTTGACAACATCTCGCATTCCCATTGCTTTGCGTAGCTCAAAATTGTTGTAGTCTTTTGAGATACCAATGTTATCCTCGATTACTTGCGGCGTGATAGGTTGGTCTTTAGAATGAACTATTGCAAGTTTTGAAAGCTCGTTGTTGATTTTTCCTAAGTCTGTTCCTAAATATTCCACTAACATTCTAGTTGCATTAGGATCGATTTGATAACCCATTTCCTTCAATCTACCAGTTACAAACGCAGGAACCTTATTCTCATAAAGTGGCTTGCTCTCCATGTAAACCGCGTGCTTTTTCAATAATTTGGTAGTCTTGCTACGTCCGTCAGGAGTTTTGTATTTATAGGCAAAAACTAGAATTGTGGTCGTTTGTGGATTTTCTACATAGCTTTCTAATTTGGCTAGTTGCTTTACCAGATGCTGTGCTTCTTTAACGATAATTACCTGATGCTCTGCCATCATAGGATAGCGTTTGGCATTTTCAAGAATCTCTTCCATGGTGGTTTCCTTACCATAGATCACCATTTGATTAAAGCCTTTCTCGCTATCATCAAGTACATTGTCTTCTATATAATCACTTACTTGATCGATAAAATAAGGCTCGGCACCGCATAAGAAATAAACAGGCGCATATCGCTTTTGCTTTAAATCGGCTATAATCTTTGTTGCATCACTCATCGAGAGCTGTTGAGGTTTTTGTAATATTGCGCTATGAAGCCATTGCGACTACCAGCTGGAAATTTCAGAGTCAAAAGTACTGAAAAAGGACGTGCCATCTTTGACCCAATCAGGAAAAAGTTTGTACACTTGACACCAGAAGAATGGGTGAGGCAACATGTTGTTTTGTTCTTGCTTTCGCGAAAGCGGATCCCGCAAAATCTTATCAACATAGAAAAGCAATTAATCATCGCAGGAACTACTAAACGATACGACATTATCTCCTACAATACAGATGGTTCTATACATTTAGTGGTGGAATGTAAATCGCCAGAAATTAAAATAGATCAATCTGTTTTTGATCAAATCGCCCGATATAACCTAGCTTTAAAAGCAGAATATCTAATGGTGACTAATGGAATGGATCATTATTTTTGCACCATGGATTACGAGAATCAAACCTATAATTTCATTGCAGATCTACCAGAATACGTTTTATGAAAATAGGAATCGTCATATTAAATTGGAATGGGCTCGAGTTGCTAAAAACCTATTTACCTAGCGTTGTAGAGCATAGTAAAAACCACATCGTTTATCTGGCAGATAATGCCTCGACAGACGATTCTATTAAATGGACAAAAAAAACCTTTCCAGAAGTTAAGATCATTGCGATGAATGAGAACCGCGGTTATGCTGGTGGTTATAATGAAGCGTTGAAAAATGTCGAGGAAGAAGTCGTTTGTTTATTAAATAGCGATGTAGCAGTTACTTCTGGCTGGTGCGATACAATTGCTAGTAGATTTGAACACAATAAACAACTTGCTGCTTGTCAACCTAAAATATTAAACGATCAAAAAAGAGATTATTTTGAATATGCTGGTGCTGCTGGTGGATTTCTAGATCGATATGCATATCCTTATTGCAGAGGCCGCATTTTTGACACAATCGAGAAAGATGAAGGTCAATATGACAATGTTGTAGATCTTCACTGGGCTAGTGGTGCCTGTCTTTTTTTAAGAAAAAGCTCTTACCTAGAAGTAGGAGGAATGGACGAGGATTATTTTGCACACCAAGAAGAGATAGATTTATGCTGGCGATTGCGACACGCAGGTTACCTTATTAGCTATGAGCCTCAATCTGTCGTATATCATTTAGGTGGAGGAACCTTAAATAATCTAAATCCTAAGAAAACGTTCTATAATTTTAGAAACAGTTTGTTCAATATTGTAAAGAACGACCATTCTCAAAACTGGTTATGGATACTTTTTGTAAGAATGGTTCTAGATGGTGTGGCTGCTATTAAGTTTCTAGTCTTTTTTAAGTGGAGTCATTTTATTGCAGTGTTAAAAGCGCACTTTGATTTTTACTTAAAACTTGATGCTATTCTCGATAAAAGGAAAACTATAAAATCATTACAAAGTCTGAATAAGGTAGAAAATTATCATTTAAGTATTGTTTTTCAGTATTTTATACGAGGTAAAAGGACTTATCAATAATAACATTGATTAACCTAAATCCTTGTTAATAGGGATAACGAAGTGTTGAATATTTTTAAATTTGTACTACAATTTAACAAACAAAAGAAAAAAACTAAAATGAAGAAAATATTTTTAATGTTGCTTGCTGGTGGACTTCTAGTTTCATGTGCATCAAAAAAAGATCTTGAAGCAGCAATTGCAAAACAAAAAGAAACAAAGGAACTTCTAGATACAGCAACAGTAAAATTAAATGCTTGTTATGCAGATGAGCAAGCAGCAAGAGCACGTATTGAAAGTATGCGTGAACAGATTGAAACTCTTAAGAATTCAAATAATGCGCTGTTAAGTAACCAAGGTGAGTTAGTTACTCTATCGACTACTGGTAGCCGTAATCTAGAGCGTTCTTTAGAAAGTATAAGAGAAAAAGACTTGCAAATCAAATCGCTTAATGATGCGATCACTAAAAAAGATAGTGTAACTCTTGCTCTTGTAACTAGTTTGAAAAGTTCGTTAGGAAATCTACAAGATGAAGATATAAGTGTAAACGTTGAGAAAGGAGTAGTATTTATTTCTATATCTGATAAGTTACTTTTTGCTAGTGGAAGTGATAAAGTTAACGAAAGTGCTAAGTTAGTATTAGGTAAGGTTGCTAAAGTTGTAAACGACAAGCCAGAAATAGATATTATGGTAGAAGGTCATACAGATAATCAGCCTATCTCATCTGCTAAATTTGCCGATAACTGGGCATTAAGTACAGCTCGCGCAACTGCAGTAACCAGAGTGTTACAAGAAGATTTTCAAGTATCTCCTAAGCGTATGACTGCTGCAGGTAGATCTTATTACATGCCTGTTGCGAGCAATGACACTCCTGAAGGTAGATCTAAGAACAGACGCACACGTATAGTTGTTCTTCCTAAACTAGATCAATTCTTTGATATGGTTGAAAAAGGAATGGAACAGGCTAAAGCAAATGCAAAGAAAGAAACAGAGAACAAAAAATAATTTTGTTTTCCTATAAACTAAAAGACCGTTTGAAAAAACGGTCTTTTTTTATGTCTATTAGAGTATAATGCGTCAGGTTAATTATTTTTGAATATGAAAATTACAATCATTTCTTTGCTTTTATCTTGTTTTCAATTTTTGGCAGCTCAAAAAATTGATACGGCTCAAGGATACTTAAAATTTATCGACGTAACTCATACCCAAGTGGTAAGCCAAACTTGGGATTATATGGAGGCTTATACAGCCAGAGAAAATCCTGCTGCCATAAAAGGGCAACGCAAGCGACTGGAAAACATCATTAATAAATCTATTAAAAAAGTAGAGTCTACTAAAGCATTTGATAAAAAGCTTCAGGCTGATGTCCTAAAGTATCTAAAGGGAAACTTAAGTATCGTTAAAAATCAATTTTTACAACTCATTGAATCAGATAATCAGAATCCGTTAAGTATAAATCAAATTGAATTTATGCAACAAATTAGAAGGTCTATCATAGAGTTAAGAGAAGATTATGATAGAGCTATAATCAATTATGGAAAACAACATGATATAAAAATAATTGCAAATGATGGTAAACTAGCCAAGCAAATGAATAATACAGTGTCGTTGTACGATTATTTTCATAGTGTCCAGATCGAATTCTTAAAATTACAAAGAGCAGATCGTATTCTTTGGACAGACATCAATGATAAGAGTATTGCTAGCTTAAAAAAGGATGCGCTTACAGTACAATCTAGTTTATTACAACTAGAAAATATTGAACAGATAGGTGGCTACAAATCTGATGAATCATTAATTATGATTATAATAGATATGAATAACTATTTGAAAACTGCTATCAATGAAAAGTTAGAACCCATCTATGTAATCAAAAAGGATAGGCAAACTGGCAATCGAGATCAAATTTTGGATAAAACGGATCGGTATAACAAAGTTTTAAGCTGGTCTAACAATATGCGTAAAAGAATTTACGGTTTGTGGAATACTACTTATCCGGCTTTTTTACAAAAACATATTTATAATTATTAAGAATCTTTAACAAGGATTATATTAATATTAAGGTGATTACTTATTAAAATACTTAAATTAATAAATAATAATCACCTAAAATATAATATTAATATGAAAAGTATAAGTATAAAAATTGTTTCTGTCCTTTTATTTTTATTTACTGTAACAGTAAATGCACAAACATACGAATCAGTAGAAGCAACAACCATTCAAAAAGAAAAGGCAAACAAAATAGTCTTAGAGTTTGATAAAGAACTCTCTCTAACTGAAAAGCAAGAATTATTATTTCAAACTAAGCAAGCTGAGTTTGTGGCTACAAGTGAAAGCATTATTAATTCTAAAAGATCAAAAAAAGAAATTAACGGTATGTTACTGGCGCTATATCAAGAACAAGCAAACGAGATAAAAGAAATTTTAACTCAGCCACAATTTGATGTTTATGTAGACGTAAGAAATAAAATTGATCCATTATATGTAATTCTCAAATAATTATTTTAATATCAAATCACTTCGTTTACTGTATGTTATAAATAGTAAACTTTAATGAGACTTGATTACAAAAGCACTTATGATATTAGGTGCTTTTTTTATTATGATAATATTGTAATCTAAGATTTAAAATACCCATAAAGAGGTATTTTTTTAATATCAATATTGACGTAGATTGCATTTTTAACTTAATATAAATAAAAATCTATGAATTTTTTAAAACTTCTATTTTTAACAATTGCAGGTATTAACTTTATGCAATTGCATGCACAATCTGATTTTGAAATTAGAATAGCTCAAAATTCTTATGTTGAGAAATATGCAGCTTTAGCAGAACATATGGGTAATGATAATGTAACGATTCACACAAATGAACTACGCTACAGTAGTAATATGGGGAATAAAATTTATATCAACTTTTTTTATACAGCTAAAAAAGTAGTCGCAGACAATGGCCGTACCTATTATAATGTTAAAAGGAAAGGCTATGTTCCTTTTGCAGATATTGAAAGAGTTTACGTAACAGGCGATAAGATTATGTTACAAATGAACTCTAACGGTTACGGGAATAAAGTGCAAGTTCCAGGTGAGAATTGGACAGAAATGATCGTAAATAAAGGCGATTTTTCCATTACGGTAAAGGATGATAAAAAAAGAGAAGAGGTATTACATATCATAAAAATGTTGAGAAAACACCCCATCTATAAAGTAAGAAAATAGCATTTTCAATTAATAGTAAAAATATAAACTTTCAGTTTTCTATAACTGAGAGTTTTTTTACTTTAACCTATCATAAAATTATCATGAATTTTCTCGCTTTCGCGAAAGCGAACTACACATCAAAAATATAATGTGTTAGTGTATTTGTTCCTTAAATATGACTTTTATATAATTTCAAGGTTGTATAAATCTCAATTTTAAATTGGCTTTTTTTATTTCTAGTTGCGAGCCTTAAGACAAGATTTTATATTTACACCTTTAAATCAAAAATTAAAAAATGGGTAGAGCATTTGAATTTCGCAAGGCGCGTAAGATGAAAAGATGGAGCGCAATGTCTAAAGCATTTACAAGAATCGGTAAAGATATTGTTATTGCCGTAAAAGAAGGTGGACCAGATCCCGATTCAAATGCGAGATTGAGAGCTGTTATTCAAAATGCAAAGGCAGTTAATATGCCTAAAGCAAATGTAGAGCGAGCTATAAAAAAAGCGACAGATAAGAATACCGCAAATTTTGAAACCGTATTGTTTGAAGGCTATGCACCACATGGTATCGCCGTACTAGTAGAGACATCTACTGACAACAACAACCGTACTGTTGCAAACGTAAGAAGCCACTTTAATAAATGTGATGGAAACCTAGGTGTTTCTGGATCTGTTGAATTTATGTTTGATCATAAATGTCATTTTAGAATAGCTGCAAACGACCTTGATATTGAAGAGTTAGAATTAGAACTTATAGATTATGGTGCTGAGGAATTATTCCTTGATGAAAAAGATGAAGAAGACGACAACTCTGTAGATGGAATCATGATTTATGCAGAGTTTCAAAATTACGGTGCTCTTCAAAAAGCGCTGGAAGAAATGAATCTCGAGATTCTAAGTTCTGATTTTGAATACATCCCTACAGTTCAAAAGGAGCTAACCGCAGAACAAAGAGAAGACGTAGATAAACTTCTAGAAAAACTAGAAGAAGATGACGATGTAAATAACGTGTACACGACTTTAAAAGACGAAGAATAACAAAGCAATATTTGATTTTTGTCGTGATGTATGATTGGGTTTTCGCTTTCGCGAAAGCGAGATCACTTCTATTCAACCTATATTTTTAAACTTTGTCGATTAAAATAATATTGTAAACACAATTCTCTAAATATCAATTAATATCCTTAACTTTAAAATTATTAATTAAAAACGAGATAAAACAATGGTTAAAGCAAAATATCGGAGCGTTCTAGACTTAGGAGAGCAATTGAATATTCAAGATGGTGATGTTCAGGTTAAAGATGACAAACTTGAGATAAGAGGTACAGCAGCAACACCTTACCACAAAAATTTACTTTGGGATGAAATCAAAAAAGTAGGTGGCGAGAATCCATCTGATTTAATGGCAGATATTAAGGTTGCAGACGATTCTATATATGCAAAGCATACTGTAAAAAGTGGCGAGTCTTTAAGCCTTATAGCAAAGCATTACTTCAAAGATCCAATGAAATATAAGCAAATTTTTGAGGCAAATACAGATCAACTTAAAAACCCAGATCTTATTCATCCTGGACAAGAATTAACGATTCCTAACTTGTAATAGTTAAAGATACTTACGTATTCAATTAAAAAAGCCGTTTTCATAAGAATGAAAACGGCTTTTATATTTTTAAGAATGCATTTATTTAAACATATCCATACCAGGAATATTAGGCATGCCATCCTTTGCAACTGCAGCAACTTCAGCTTCATAAATGCCTTCAGCCTTGGTAAGAGCTTTATTTGTCACCATCACTAGATAATCCTCTAATTGTTCTTTGTCTTCTAGAAGTTCATCGGCAATAACTATATTTTTAATAGCACGACTAGCGGTAACAGTTACTTTAAGTAGACCGTCATTTGATTGCTCGTCTATTAAAATGGTATCCATTCTTTTTTTTGTGTCTTCTACTTTTTGCTGAGTCTCTTTTAATTTACCCATCATCCCTGAAATATCTCCAAACATAGTTTCTTTTTTTTAGATTTTTTATGGTCTCGCTTTCGCGAAAGCGGAACTTTTCCAAACATTTTCTACAAAAATAACTATCTAGATAACATAGTCACAAATGCTGTGCTATTTTATATCTTGCAGCGCTTTAAATTATTAGAAATTTATGTCCCTAAAGGCTCCTATCGCAAAGAAAATAGCACATATTCATGACAAGCATGGTCATCAAAGAATAGATAATTACCACTGGATGTCAGAACGTGATGCACCAGAAGTATTAGACTATTTAAAAAGTGAAAATGCATATTATGAATCGGTCACACAACATACAAATGACTTAAAAGAAGAATTATTTCAAGAAATCAAAGGCCGTATTAAAGAAGATGATGAGTCAGTTCCATATTTATTAAATGGCTACTGGTACATTAGTAAAATGAAAACTGGCGAGAGTTATCCTTATTATTATAGAAGAAAGGACGGTGAAGAAAAGGAAGAATTACTTTTTAATGTAAATGAGATGGCTATAGGTCATGATTATTACAAACTAACCTCCATTAATATCTCGCCTAATAACAAAATGCTGGCCTATGGGATAGATACTAAAGGACGTCGCGAGTACACTATTTTCATTAAGAATTTGGAAACAGGAGAGACTCTTGATCAAAATCTAGAATTGACTACAGGAGGATCTGTCTGGGCAAATGATAATCAAACTTTATTCTTTACAAGAAAAGATCCACAGACTCTAAGGGCAAACAAAATTTTTAAATATAAAGTAGGAGATCAAGCTGCTGAAAATAAATTGGTTTTTGAAGAGAAGGATGAAATCTTTAATTGTTTTGTCTATAAAACTCTGTCAGAGCGATTTATAATGATCAAATCATCTGCCACGTTATCTGATGAGGTACGCTTTATAAATGCAGATTTACCTGATAGTACCTTTAAAATAGTGCAGGAGCGTCAAGACACGATGGAATATAGCGTATCGCATTACCAAGACAGTTTTTACATCATGACTAATAAAGATGGTGCTACTAATTTTAAAGTGATGAGAACCGCAATAGAAACTCCAGAAATGGAAAATTGGGTAGATTTTATACCTCATGATAAGGAGGTGCTTTTAGAAGATTTTGATCTATTTGAAGATTATTTTGTTATTTCAGATCGTTTTAATGGTTTAAACCGGATAAGAATAAAAGCATGGGATAATACAGTAGATTATTTTTTGCCATTTGAAAATGAAACCTATACGGCCTTTACAAGTGCAAACTTCCAGTTTCAAACCAAAAAATTAAGGTATAACTACAATTCTATGACGTTACCACCATCTGTCATTGAATATGATATGGAGACAAGAGAAGAAGTTATTCTTAAAACACAACCTATTGAAGATCCTAATTATAATGCTGATGATTATGAATCAGAAAGAATTTGGGCGACCGCAAAAGACGGAGTAAAAGTTCCGATAAGTTTAGTCTATAAAAAAGATTTAAGGAGAGAAGAAGGTAACCCATTATTGCAATACAGTTATGGTAGCTATGGTCATACTATCGATCCTTATTTCTCTATATCAAGGTTAAGTTTACTAGATCGAGGATTCATATTTGCAATCGCGCATGTAAGAGGTGGTGAGTATTTAGGAAGAGAATGGTATGAAAATGGTAAAATGTTTTCAAAGAGAAACACATTTACTGATTTTATAGCTTGCAGCGAGCATCTCATAAGTGAAAAATATACCACATCAAATCAACTATATGCTTCTGGTGGTAGTGCAGGAGGATTGCTCATGGGTGCTATTATAAATATGGCACCTCATTTATACAATGGTATTTTGAGTGCAGTTCCATTTGTAGACGTAGTTACAACGATGCTTGATGAAAGTATACCTCTTACTACAGGTGAATACGATGAATGGGGAAATCCAAATAATAAGGATAGCTATGAATACATGTTAAGTTATTCACCATATGATCAGGTTAAGGAACAAGAATATCCTAATATGCTAGTGACTACAGGTTACCATGATTCTCAAGTACAATATTGGGAACCAGCTAAATGGGTGGCCAAATTAAGAGAATTAAAAAAAGATAACAATTTATTGTTATTCAAGACAGATCTTTCTAGTGGTCACAGTGGCGCTTCTGGCAGGTACGATGCACTTAGAGAAGTCGCAATTGATTTCGCATTTTTACTAGATCTTGAAAATAGGAAAGGCTAGATAAATTTGTGTAAATTTGCAACGTTTGTGCAAAAATGAATGCATATCTGGAAACTTAAACATATCAAGATGCTTGTTAATAAACAACTTTCAATGTTGAGCTTCTAAGCAAAACCCTAAATATGAGTAACAATATTAAAGCGTATAATAATGTACTGGAATTAATAGGAGAAACACCTCTTATTAAACTTTCTCAAACAGTAACTGAATTTCCAGGTAACTATTATGCAAAAGCAGAAGCCTTTAATCCAGGGCATTCTTCAAAAGATCGCATCGCTCTACATATTATAGAACAAGCTGAGCAAAAGGGAATTCTCAAACCAGGAGATACCATCATAGAAACTACATCCGGAAATACTGGCTTTAGTATTGCCATGGTAAGTCGTATTAAAGGATATGATTGTATTCTTGCCGTTAGCTCAAAGTCTAGTGCAGATAAAATAGACATGCTTAAGTCTATGGGCGCAAAAGTTTATGTGTGTCCAGCAAACGTAAGTGCAGATGATCCACGCAGCTATTATCAAGTTGCTAAACGCCTGCATGATGAAATTAAAAACAGCATTTATATCAATCAGTATTTTAATGAGTTAAATACTGAGGCACATTATTTATCCACTGGTCCAGAAATCTGGAATCAAACTAACGGTGAAATTACTCATCTAGTCGCGTGTAGTGGTACTGGTGGAACCATTTCAGGTACGGCGCGATTTTTAAAAGAACAAAATCCAGATATAAGAATTCTAGGAGTAGACGCTTATGGAAGTGTTCTTAAAAAATATCATGAAACACAAGAATTTGATAAGGATGAAATTTACCCTTACCGAATTGAAGGATTAGGAAAGAATTTAATTCCTACCGCAACAGATTTTGATGTTATAGATAATTTTACAAAAGTAAAAGACGAAGATGCCGCTCACATGGCGAGAAAAATATCTCAAACTGAAGGTCTTTTTGTAGGTTATACTAGTGGTGCGGCTCTG
>CAZBCH010000158.1:0-1563 GCA_964490235.1 uncultured Flavobacteriaceae bacterium
AAATTTTTTCACTTATTTATCCTAATCCATTAGCATTTCAACCATATCTGGGGAGAATACCGGAATACCATGTGATTTTTTGACCTCTACTCTTTCAGCATGAGAATCATCTATAAATATTGCCTGGCTGTTATCAATGAAATCTGACTTAGGACGCTCATCTTGTATATGAATAATCTCATCAAACACACTAGTAAGTTTATATTCATTTAAGGTCTGATTAATATCGTTTTTATGTCTGCTAATTAATGCTAGTTGGATACCTTTATTTCGCGCCTGAAAAATATATTTTATTAATTCAGCATTAACCCGATTACCCAGTATCAAACAATCATCTAAATCAATATATGCTTTTTCATATGTTAAATCTAATTTATATCGACAGCCGAGCGCTCTGTCTAACTCTACGTTATAATCATTAATATTGATGCTAACTTCTACATCAAATGCATCAAAAGCACTCATCAAAGCAAGATTTACGCCTTTAGCACGAAAATATGACGAAGAACCTGCAAGTCTAGCGGCTACTTCCAGCAGAACTGGATTTCCGTCCTTATTTTCCTTCATTTGGAAAAACCAAGCACCGCGTAGATGCAAATTTTTATTAATTACCAGAGCTACTTTATTGAAGAAACACTCATGTATACTAGTCTGCACTGTATTAACACTTATCCCATTACTGACTCTTACTCTTTGCCGAATCCCATAAAATAAAAGCTCTCCTTTGTAATCACTAAAGCAGTCAATCGTATACTCTCTTCCAGGTAGATAATCACAAAAGATGAAAGAGATGTCTTTATGGTCTTCCAAAAAGCTCTTTACTCTCTCTTGGTTCTTTGCAAGATACACATTTCGCGACCCATAGCCATCGTCAGGTTTTATAAAAACTGGGTAGCGTTTAACTGCGCTTAAATCACTCGTCCAGTTAGGACAAGGTATGATTTTATTGAAATGATTATAAGTAGCCGCTTTAGAACTGCAGATAGCTACTGTCTCTTGACTGGAGCCAATTACTTTACAACCAAGTATACTTTCATTAGGTTTAAGCGTATTAGCTACTGCATCCATCGCAGGAAATATGGCATCAATTTTTTCATTTACTACAATATTTCTGATTGCAGCAATAAATTCAGGATGACTATGTAACGGAATTCCCCCTAAATAGTTTTCAAAAACAAACTTGCCATGATCATCAACACTAGACGCACCTACCATTTCAAAATGATTGCTATAGCGTAATGAGCGGTGTATCTCCAAAGCTACTTCTGAACCACACGGAAAAATAAGCAACTTTTTCTTCATCTATAAAGACTCAATGATAATTCTGCAAATTTTGTTGACATGTTTAGATTTTAAACTAGCGTAAATCGGTAAACATAGAATTCGTTTAGCTAAATCATGAGAAATATTTTGATATGTAGATGCATCCAAGAATGACAAAGTTTCAAGCGATGGATAAAAGTAACGCCTTGCTAGAATTCCATTCTTCTCCAGCGCTTGTTTGACGAGCATCATCTGTTTTTCACTTTCAAATGCAGCAGGGAAGTAAGCATAATTATAATC
>CAZBCH010000159.1:0-10710 GCA_964490235.1 uncultured Flavobacteriaceae bacterium
TTTACCAGCATCAATATGAGCTGCAATACCAATGTTTCTTGTAAATTTTAAATCTCTTTGTGCCATGTTTAGAATCTAAAGTGTGAGAATGCTTTATTTGCTTCAGCCATCTTATGAGTATCAACCTTTTTCTTTACAGCAGCACCTTCTTCTTTAGCCGCAGCTAAAATTTCAGAAGCTAAACGTACTGAAAATGATTTTTCATTTCTCTTACGACTGTATCCTATCAACCACTTCATTGCAGTTGAAATTTTACGGTCTGGTCTGATTTGCATTGGGATTTGAAAAGTAGCACCACCTACACGACGGCTACGTACTTCTACGTGTGGCATAACGTTAGATAACGCATCTTTCCACACTTCTAAAGCAGTTTTTTCTTCATCTTGATTTTTCTCTTCTACGATATCCATTGCATCATAAAAAAGTTTGAATGCTGTAGACTTTTTACCATGTAACATCATCATGTTTACAAAGCGTGTCACGAGCTGGTCGTTAAAACGTGGATCCGGAAGGATAGGACGTTTCTTGGCCTGTCTTTTTCTCATTTCTTCTTGTTGAAATTGTTAATTAAAAAACCTAAACAGAGCATGAGTAGGTTTTTAAAAATTGTTTACTTCTTAGGGCGTTTTGCTCCATACTTAGATCTACGTTGCGTGCGGTCTGCAACACCTGCGGTGTCCAGTGCTCCACGTACAATGTGGTATCTAACTCCTGGCAAATCTTTTACCCTTCCACCTCTAACCAATACTATCGAGTGCTCTTGTAGGTTATGTCCTTCTCCTGGAATGTAAGCGTTTACTTCCTTACCGTTAGTAAGTCTAACCCTAGCCACCTTTCTCATTGCAGAGTTAGGTTTTTTAGGTGTAGTGGTGTAAACACGAGTACACACTCCACGACGTTGAGGACACGAATCTAAAGCAGCCGATTTACTCTTCTTGGTTATTTTGGCTCTTCCTTTACGTACTAATTGTGAAATCGTTGGCATATTGTTTTACGCTAATAAATTAATCCCTATTTTAAGGGTCGGCAAAGGTATGAATAAAAATGAGTTATTCAAACCTCACTTTCAAATATTTAGAATATCTTTTAAAATTAGAACAAGATTTGAAGGAATGCACGCGTTAATCAATAGTTTTGAACCATTTTAAAAAAGACAAATTGAAAAAAATTATTGTCCTTATTATATATATATTAATTGCACAAATAGGGTATTCACAAAATCAATACATTCAAATCAACTATTTCAAGAACATTAATCAACCAGTTGATACCGTTTTAAATATTGTTGCAAAGAAAACTATTAAACAGGTAAACGACAGTATTTATAAAGACCTGATAAGCAAAGGGCATTTTAACGCCTCTACCCTACCACAGGAAAAAATAAACGATTCCACCACCAGTATTACAGTAATCAAAAACAAAAAGTTTAAAACCATTAGACTAAGAAACCTTGAAACAATTCAAGAATCAGGTTTAACTATTCCGCTTTCGCGAAAGCGAGAACATCTACCTACAGAAGAGCTAGAAACTTACTTACAAAGCTTGAACAATTATTTTATAGAGGACGGTTTCCCATTTGCAAATACAAAATTAGAAAATATAGAGATAAACAAAACTGACACTATAAGTGCCGATTTAAAAATAAACTTAAACGCTAAACGCTACATAGACAATTTTACAGTAAGAGGCTATGAAGATTTTCCAAAAAAAACAGTCAAGCAATTTTTAAATAACAACAATCTTTATAATTCTAAAACTATTGAGAAAATAGAAAACCATCTAAAAAGCATACCATTTATAACTATTTCTAAAAAACCAGAAGTATTATTTAAAAAAGATAGTACTACCGTTTTTTTATTTCTTAAAAAAAAGAATGTAAATTTTGTCGAAGGATTATTAAGCTTCAACAACTCAGAGAATGGAAATCTCGAACTAAATGGATTTCTGAATTTAAAACTTGAGAATAACTTTAATAATGCTGAAAAGTTTCATTTAGAATATAGAAATGATAATGGTGATCAAACACAACTAATAACAAGTATAGACTTACCTTATATCTGGAACAGTTCCATAGGTATTGAAGCACAATTAAACATTCAAAGACGAGACAGCACTTATCAAAGAAACTCTATAAAATTAGGAGGCTACTACAAACCATCATGGCAAACAAACATTGGTATTAACTATGTTACCACCACGTCAAATGCAATTGATAATGAAATAGACATTAATGATATAAAAACTAACGGTCTGGAATTAAACGCAGCGTATTCCATCAGATCAAATAACGTTTTAATGCCAGAAAATCTAGAAATCCTACTCAAAATAGGCGGTTATGATCGAAGATTGAATCAATTAAAAGAAAATCAATTCACATTAGACGCAACCTTTTTAAAATTATTGCATCTAAGTTATAGAAGTAAGTTTTTAGGCCGTGTGACAGGTCGCTATTTAAATTCTGAAAATATCCAATTCAACGAACTTTATCAATTCGGAGGACTGGGAACAATCAGAGGATTTAACCAAAATAGTATTGATAGCTCTTTCTATACCACGATCGCAACTGAGTATAGATACAGTTTAAACGATCAGATATACCTTCATAGCATTCTAGATATAGGAATATTTGAGAACTTTAACAGTAAAAAGCTGGATAAACTCTATGGTTATGGAGGTGGAATAGCAATTTTAACAAAAGCTGGCATACTAAATTTAAGCATAGCAAACGGGCGTTTTCAAAATGCTAAAGTGGACTTATCCAGCACAGTAGCTCACATAAACTTAAAAATTAACTTTTAAAATGTTAGCTTAATGTTAAGCACATCTTAACAAATCCTATAAATAGAGTCGATAAAAGTTGTTTTATTAAGTTCTTTTTTTGATTTTTGGAGCTGGCTAATTCAAATAAATCTAAACATGAAAACAAAATTAAATGGAATTTTGACGCTTTTACTAGCGTTAGTTGTGCAAGTAGCTTTTGCACAGCAAACGGTTACCGGTAAGGTAACTGGTCCCGATGGGGACGAAGTGATTAGTGCAACAGTTTCGGTAAAAGGAACTTCAACGTTTGCTACAACAGATTTTGATGGTAATTACTCCATTCAAGCATCTCCTGAAAGCGTTCTTGTTTTTTCTTACACAGGTTACACAACCCAAGAAATTGTAGTAGGTAATCAAACCGTAATTAATGTGTCAATGACAACTGATGCTTTAGAGACAGTAGTGATTCAAGCATATCGTAATGCAACACAAGAAACTAGTAACGTAGCTAGCGTTTCGATAGGTGGAGAAAAAACTGTAGATAGACCTAATGCCTCTATAATTCAAAGATTACAAGGACAAATACCAGGTTTAACAGTACAGACAACATCAGGACAACCTGGTGCTAACTCTAACATTCAATTGCGTGGTCCTAGTTCTATTAATGGTAACACTGAACCATTAATATTAGTAGACGGAGTTCCTGTAGATGAGGATGTGTTTAGATCTTTTAACCCTAATGATGTTGAAAGTACGACTGTTTTAAAAGATGCTGCAGGTACAGCAATCTATGGTAACCGTGGTGCGAATGGTGTAATTATAATCACAACAAAATCTGGTGGTTATGACCAGCCATTAAAAGTTAGTTACACTGGAACAACGGCTTTCACAGAGCTGATTGAAAATGATTATAATTTATACGATTCAAGAGGATACTTAAGATTAGAACAACAGCAAAATGTTGGATTAGGAGCAACTCTTACAGATGCTGAGATTGACGCTTTTGACATTAATACTAATTGGGCAGATACTTTTTATCGTACGGGAATTTCTCAATCGCACAACATCTCTTTGAGTTCTGGTTCTAAAAATTTGACCCAATTTACTTCTGTAAACTATACAAATCAAGAAGGTTCACTTCTAGCAAGTGATTTACAAAGATTTAGTATTAGAAATAATATTACTGGTAAATCTCAGAACGGTAAATTTAGATTTGGAACTAACGTTTATTTAGGATATTCTAAAAACAATTTTCAAACTGAGCCAGAAAATGCTCGAAACAACTTCATTTATTTTAACTCTATATTCGGAGCTAACAATGGATTGCCATATCTAGATCCTTCAACATACGATCCAGATATCTTTTTACCATATTTCCAAGGTCTTCAAAACTCGACTTTTGTATTATTAGATAATGTATTAAAAAATACAAATCGTGATGATGAAACTAAGATTATCGTTGGAGCTAATGCTGAATACGATTTATCAAGTGAATTTACTTTAAGATACAGAATAGGAATGGACGCGCGTAACAATGTTGGACTAAGAACAGCTCCACCAGATGGTGCACTTCCAAGAATTAGAGCATTTTTTGGAGGATTTGATTTAGAAGGATTCCAAACTGAAACTTACCTAAGAGACTTCAGATTCAATTCTACTTTAAACTTAGGATGGACAAAAAAATTCGGTGCTGGCGAAGAATCAGAGAAAAAACATACTGTTCTTGCAAATGGATACATAGAATATGTTAAAGGTCATCTTAAACAATTTGGGTATACTCAAAATGGTTTAGATCCTCGAACATTTGCACCTGGTGATGGTAGTGGATATCTACAAGATTCAGGAGCTGATGATAATTATGTGCCAACAGTTTTTGCTGGTAAAAATGAAACTGGACTATTTTCTTACTTTGGAGAATTTGATTACGATTATGATAAGAAATATGGTTTCACCGGTGTGATAAGACGTGATGCTTCTTTTAGATTTACAGATGATAATGCATGGGGTACCTTTTACTCGCTAGCCGGTAGATGGAATGTACATAGAGAGAATTTTATGAAAGATGTTGATTGGGTAGATCAACTTAAGGTAAGAGTGTCTTATGGTATCACTGGTAACGATCGCTTAGGTGGTGGATATTATGGTGCGTTAAGTAATACTAGACAATTATTTGCTACTGGTAACGGTTATAATGACACTCAAACATTCGTACGAGGAGCAACTATTGCAAATCCAGATTTGAAATGGGAAACTGTTTCTACGTTCAACTTTGGAGTAGATTTTGGTTTATTTGAAAATAAACTTAGAGGTAGTCTTGACCTATATGACAGAGCTACTAGTGATTTATTCTTTAATCAATTTATTTCTGGAATAAACGGTTCTTACTCAACTACAGCAAACCTAGGTGATATGTACAACCGTGGTGTAGAATTAGGTTTAAAT
The DNA here is from genome assembly GCA_964490235.1 of uncultured Flavobacteriaceae bacterium. Classification (GTDB taxonomy): domain Bacteria; phylum Bacteroidota; class Bacteroidia; order Flavobacteriales; family Flavobacteriaceae; genus Nonlabens. The sequence goes on from CAZBCH010000159.1 coordinate 5,203, forward strand.
TATGATGTGATAAGAGGTCAAAATGCTGAGGACTTCTATCTTAACGTTTTTGCTAACGTTGCTTATAATAAGAACGAAGTTACATTTATAGATTTACCAGATGGTAGACAAGATAATACCGGTACAGGATCTGTAATTGAAGTTGGTCGTCAACTGAATGAATACTTTGTAGTTCCTTATCGTGGAGTTAATCCAGCAAACGGTAACCTCCTATTTGAAGACATCAATGGTAACTTAACAGAAACTCCAACAAACGATGACAGAAGACACACAGGTACATCTGCAAATCCTGATTTTCAAGGAGGTTTTGGAGCTAATATTGGTTATAAAAACTTCTTCTTTGAGACTCAATTTACTTACATGGCAGGAATCTCAAGATTCGATTCTGACTATGCGAGTTATTTAGACCCAACTAGCGTTGGAACGTATCAAGTAACATCAGACTTTGATAGAGCATGGACACCTACTAATAGAAATACAGACATTCCTGCATTAAATGCAACTAACCTTGTTACAGGAATTAATACAAGTAGATTTTTAACTGACTCTGATTTCGTAAGATTACGTTTTATTCAATTAGGTTATAATTTCCCAAGAAGTTTAACTGATAACATTTTCTTAACTTCAGGAAGAGTTTATGTTAATGCTGAGAATTTACTTACTTTCTCTAAGTGGAGAGGAAGTGATCCTGAGCGTCCAACTGCTACATCAGCAAACAGATACCCTACACCACAAACAATAAGCGTAGGACTTGATTTAAACTTTTAAAAAAAAGATAATGAAAAAAATAATAATTTTATTAGCAGCAGCCGCGTTAACTTTTTCGTGCGAGGATGCTTCAACAATAATCCAACCTGGTGAGTTGGGTGCAAACAATGCATTTTCAACCGTAGATGATTTAAAAACAGGAACATTTGGAGTTTACAATGCGGCTCTATCAGCTACTGAGATCTCTTTTACTTCTCAATTTACAGATGAAATAGCTGTAGGTTTAGTAGGTCAACAAGGTTCTGCTTTACATGGTTATGCCTTGAATGTAAACACTGGTTTAGTAAGTAGCATTTGGATCAACAATTATAACTTGATACTAAGAGCTAACATACTACTAGAAGCAGCCGAAGGGATTGAACCTGCAGATGCTACAGAGCAAGCAGTTTATGATGAAAGTGTTGCCGAAGCATTAGCTTTAAGAGCTTTAGGACACAGTAAGCTTTTAAGTTATTTTGCAGAAGATTTGTCAGACTCATCATCGCTAGGAGTTATAGCAGTAGATTTTGTGCCAAACCCAACAGACAAGTTTGGTAGAAATACCGTAGGTGAAGTAATGACACTTATTAACGATGATTTAAATAGAGCAGAATCATTATTTACTTCAGCTGGAACGGTGGCGTCTCAAAATTTTATTGACGCAAAGTTCGTGAGAGCGTTGAGAGCGAGAATGGCACTTTACACAAAAGATTATCCTACAGCTGTGAGCGCTGCAAACTCAGTTTTAGCGAGTTACTCGTTCCCAACAACAGCTAACGAGAGTGCTTTTAGTCAGATCTGGTCTAATGTACCTGGATCTGGTCAAGGAGAAATCATTTTTAAGCTTAATTCTACATTGAATAATGGTGCTAGACCAGGTCAAATATATAATACTAATGCTAGTAATATTGATGGTGCAGTTAATTATGAAATGAGTAGAAACTTATTCAACGTGTTGGATGCCAATGCTACTGCCTTTGGAGATATAAGAAGAAATGTATTCTTAGATGACACTTCAGTTGTTAGTCCTGACTATCCTGCAGAAGCGAATCCAAGAACTGCAGACGTTCTTATCGTAGACAAATATCCAGGTAATCCAGCTTTTTCTGGATTGGTTGCAGGTTACACAAATGACATACAAGTTATAAGAGTAGTTGAAATGTATTTTATACTTGCTGAAGAAGCTGCGAGTAGAAGCGATTTTATGGCTGCTGCTGGTTTTATCAAAAGAATTAGAGATGCTCGTTATACTACACAAGCACCTGCACCAGTTTACATGAGTCAAGAAGAAGCATTTAGTGACATTCTTGCTGAGAGAAAAATTGAATTCTTTGCTGAAGGACACAGATATATTGATGTGAAAAGAATAGGTGACCTAGCAAATCAAGGTTACGATCGTAATGAAATAGATTGTACATTATATCCATCTGCAGAATGTGATTTATCATTCACAGACTTTAGAGTAAGAGCTCTTCCAATACCACAAGATGAGACGAGAACTAATCCAGTTATCGCTGCTCAGCAAAATCCTGGTTACTAATAATTAAATAATTTTAAAATGAAAAAAATAATAATCGCTTTTACAGTTTTCTGCGCATTGCTCATCACGAGTTGTGATATTGAAACTGTGACTTATGATGGTACTGCAGTTGGATTAAGCCCAATTAATGGTATTGCTCAAATATCTGTACCTTCAACTGGTTCATCTGAAACTTTTCCAGTAATTATTACTACTACATCTAGTGAGGAAAGAACTTATGGTTTAACTTATGTCGGAGATGCTCCTTCTGGCGGTGGTGTTTCTTTAGGAAATATAACTGTACCAGCAGATTCTTATGATGGAGTTGCTACGGTTAACTTTAACTTTGATCAAATCACTTTAGGTGACGGTGAAACAGATTCTTTTTCAATTCAAGCTGTAAGTGAAAACACAGATGTAATTTCTACAGTAGTTGAAATTGAATACTTCAAACAAGTTATTTGTAACGATGCTACATTCACAATAAACACTGATTCATTTGCATCTGAAACTGGATTCTTTATTACTGATGATGCTGGTAATGTAGTTTATACTATGCCAGCTTTGTCAAATGGTGTTCAAACTTACACTGAAGACATCTTTTTAGCAGATGGTTGCTATACAGCAACGATAACTGATTCATATGGTGACGGTCAAGTAGACTCAACAACTACAGGAAACTATACTATCACATGTTCAATTCTTACGTTTGCAAGTGGTGGTGGTTCATTTACCTTTTCTCAGGATACACAGTTTTGTGTGAATCAATAATTATTGATTGATTACAATTAATTTTAAGACCCAAGTTTCGGCTTGGGTTTTTTTATGCAATAAACTCAAATAAATACAACTACATTTGCATTATGGAAAAAACAACCTACATCTATGGAATTAGGGCAATTATTGAAGCCATAGAAAGTGAGAAAGAAATATCTAAAGTTTACTTATTAAAAGATGGCGATGGTGTTTTAATGCAGCAATTGAAAAACATTGCTAGAAAGAATAACATCACTACTTCGTACGTGCCTATTGAAAAATTAAATCATTTAGCAAGAGGAAACCATCAAGGAGCAGTCGCTAGTATCTCTCCTATTCAATTTGGTAGTATAGAACATATTTTAGAAAACATAGATTTAGAAAGTAAACCCTTATTTCTTTTATTAGATGGTATTACAGATGTTCGAAATTTTGGAGCAATCATTAGAACCGCAGAATGCACCGGAGTTACCGCTATTGTAATTTCAGAAAAAGGAAGTGCACCCATCAACGCTGGTACAGTCAAAACAAGTGTTGGGGCTGTTTTTAATATTCCTATTTGCAAAGTAAACCATATTAAGGACGCTGTGTTTCTCATGCAAGCTTATGGTATTGCAACAGCAGGAGCAACCGAGAAAGCCGAACAATTGATATATGATGTTAACTTTAATCAACCGATTGCAATAATTATGGGTAGCGAAGAAAGTGGTATCAATCCTTCCACGTTAAAAATCCTTGATCATAAAGTTAAACTACCTATGCATGGAGATATTGCTTCCTTAAACGTGTCAGTGGCTTGCGGAGCAATATTATACGAAACTATACGCCAGCGGCTTTAGCTGAAAGAATATTAAAACCCCTTCATTCTTCTTCATTTAATTCAATGAAATTACCATCTGCATCAAAATGACGCATAAAGGGATCATCTTCCTCATTGTAATGATCTGTTTCCCACTGAAATTTTCTTTTTTCTGGTAACTTATTTGCGGTTAATAAAGCTAGTAATAATCCTGTAATTGCACCGCTTAGATGTCCTTCCCATGAAATACCTTCTTCTATAGGTAATACATACCATACTAGGCTGCCATAAAAAAAAGCAACAAGAAAAGTTAATGCAAGCATTTTGTAATGACCAGTAAAAATACCTTTAAAGAATAGAAAAGAAGCAAGCATGTATACTATACCACTCGCTCCAATATGATAAGAAGGTCTACCCATAAACCATGTAGATATGCCGGTGACAATAATCCCTATTAACAACACTCTAATTGCTATATTTCTATAAAAGTACATAAGAGCAGTTATTAATACAATAGATGGTATGGTGTTGCTCCATAGATGTTTTAATCCAGAATGGATAAATGGACCAAAAAAAACACCTTGCAAACCAGATAATTTATTAGGCCTAATACCATTATCAGTAAACCTAAAATTAAATTTAATCTCTAACCAATAAACCAGCCACATAATAAACACAAAAGCAATTGCAGGGATTATTGTTAAAGCATCAAATTTGAAATATTCTGTATCTTTCATCAATTAGAGAAATATCAATAAAAAGACCAATTACGTTTACTGTCATCGTGTCGTGACAATTAACTTATTATGAACCGTTCAAAATTGTCCATCACCTTTAGAAACTCTAATTTTGCACCATGCAACAAATACCACTAGCCGAGCGAATAAGACCTAACAATTTAGAGGAATATCTAAGTCAGTCACATCTTGTAGGTGATCAAGGTACATTAAGACAACATATCTTAAACGGTACAATTCCATCATTAATTTTATGGGGTCCACCGGGAACAGGAAAGACAACTCTTGCTCATATTATTGCGCAAGAAAGCAAAAGGCCCTTCTATACTTTAAGTGCTATTAATAGTGGAGTAAAAGACATACGTGAAGTTATAGATAAAGCAAAGAATTCAGGTGGTTTATTTACGGCAAAAAACCCCATTCTTTTTATTGATGAAATTCATCGATTTAGTAAATCTCAACAAGATTCCTTATTAGGTGCTGTAGAAAAAGGTTGGGTTACTTTGATAGGTGCCACAACAGAAAACCCAAGCTTTGAAGTCATACCTGCACTCCTTTCTCGCTGTCAGGTCTATGTATTAAACGCTTTCGCGAAAGCGGACTTAGAAAACTTACTTAAACGAGCGATAAGCATTGATAAAATAATGTCTCAAAAAGAGATTGAAATTTTTGAAACTGACGCCTTAATACGCATAAGCGGCGGAGATGCTAGAAAGTTACTTAATGTTTTTGAACTGGTAGTAAACTCTGTTGAAGGATCAAATGTGCAAATAACTAATAAACTTGTACTATCGCAAATTCAAGCAAATCCTGCGAGATATGATAAGACCGGTGAACAACACTATGATATAATAAGCGCTTTCATAAAATCCATACGCGGTAGCGATCCTAATGCTGCGGTGTACTGGCTTGCACGCATGATAGAAGGTGGTGAAGATCTTAAGTTTATA
>CAZBCH010000160.1:0-5875 GCA_964490235.1 uncultured Flavobacteriaceae bacterium
ATTTCTCAAATAAAATAAGTATTTCAAGACAAGAGCTAGGTACTGAATTATTCTTAAATATCCCTGAAACGATTCTTAAAGAGGCTGCCGTAGTAGAAATTGATTTTATTAATACTTCTGGAACTACTGAATCTTATGAAGTAATCTTTGACTATGAATCTTTAAACTGTGATTTGATATATAGCAATAATACGTTATCACAAGATGAAGAATGTGATTTCTTTGAAAGGCAACCTAGAGGTTTCAATGAGAATTTAGATGATGGGAATTTTGAACTTAATGTATTTTATCCTTCAACTATAGAAGTAGTTTATACAAATGAATCTGGAAATGAATTTACTAGAAGTTTATTAATCAATAGTCCACAAGAGCGTTATGAAATTAATTTTTAAGTTATTTTCAGTCCTATTTATAATTGGTGCTTACACTTGTTCATTTGCTCAAAGTAACGATAGTGATGCATCAATAGATTCACCTAATTCTATTCCTAAAAGGCTTTTTGTAACAGATTTGTATTTGCAAAGAGGTATTCCTACTGGTGATAACTTTGCTGGAAATGGTTTAGAAGGAGGAATAGGCTATGGAATAAGAATGCAATTTTATTTGCCAAAAAACTTTTACCTAGGTGGCTCTCTTACTCAGGACTTTATGAATGTTTCAAATACAGCTGTAGTAGGAGAGTACGAGCGAGCGACAAAATTTAACGCCTATTTATATGCTGGTTATGATTATAAATTAAATGATGATTGGGGTATTACAGGTGATATAGGATATGGATATAGTCAGAACAAAAATAGACAAAGCCCTTCTCAAGGTAATGGTAAATTTAGAGATACAGGAAACGTATTGCGCATTACTACTAGTGTAGAGTATAAATTAAATAGCTCTACATCATTCTACATAAGTCCTAGTTTTGAAATGATCTCTTACAATATCAAAACTGCAAGGACGTTAGAAAACCGTTTTGATAATGCAAGTTATTTTAATATAGCAATAGGTGTGCGTTTAAGCTCAAGGGATTACAGAAATATACCATTACCAAAAACTGAAAATGAAGAGTTGCTAGAATTACAAAGTCGTAATCGTGAAGACTTATCTATTTCAGAAAAAAGGCGACTGTATTTTCTTAAAAAACGTGAAGAAAGAAAACTGCGCAGAGAACGTAGAAGACGAAATTAATAAATTGCTCACTCACTTTTAAACTATATAGACACTATCTCAATAGAATCTATTAATAGTTCAAAGGATTGCTTTTTACCATTTGCAATCATAAAAGTAAGGCTTGTCATTTGATTTTGATCAAAATTAGGTAAGCTTAGTCTGTTACCGCGCCAGGATGGATACAAATCAGATAATGTTAATTTAATTGTTTGCCATTCTCCGGTAGTAGTAAATTCTTTAATATAATTATATCGATCAGTAGAAAACGCTCTAACTCTAAATTGATAAGTTTTACCATCACCTTTTAGCCTTATTTTGACTTTGTCTTTTGGGTTTACGATAAATCTATTAAAATTATAGTCTACAGAACTAAATCCTCCATTATTTTCTGTTGTGACTATTCCATGAAATCTACCATGGCCATCTTTTGTAAGTGAAAAATAACTTTGAGAGATACCACCCATAACTCTATCATCAACGATTTTCCATGATGAAATATCTGATTTTTTATTGAAATCATATACCATAATATTTGTTGAGTATAGAAAAATAACGAGAATTGAGCTTATAAGTGATTGTAACATATTTCTTAAGACGATTAAGGCATATTATTCTTACTGTTTTTGATATATCTATTTTTACTAAAAAACTTGACTATATAAATTGATAGTTTATTGTTTATGGATCAACGGATGTTCTTTATCGCTTTCGCGAAAGCGAGACCATAATGAATACAAAAAAAGCAGTGCTTTTAAGCACTGCTTTTACAATATAAAAATGAGAAAATTATTTAATTACCAGCTTTTGAGTAACACTATTTTCTCCAGATGTAACATTAACTAGATAAATACCTGCAATTAAACTTCCTACATTGATAGTAGAAGTATTTTTTGTAAGATCTGCGGTAAGCACTTGTTGTCCCAGCGTATTATAAAATACAGCTTTTGTAAGACTTTGTGCAAAATCACCTTCGATTGTTAACAAATTCTGGGTTGTAGGATTTGGAAACATATTGAATTGTAATTTCTCAGTCTGTGTATTACTTAGAGTTACGTTATTAAATCTAATTTCAAATCTTGACGAGTCTATGCTTGCAGGATCATTCAGATCAAAGTTTAAGGTTATCGCATTATTTCCAGTTGCCAGTAAAGTGTCTGCATTAAGAAAATTATCATGTAAATAAGCATCTAAATTAGCAGCTAATCCATCGATATTAATTTCTAGATTATACATTGCAGCTGTAATATCTGTAAATTCTAATGCCATTGTCTCGTTATGTACTGGCATTGCTCTATTTTCAATGCTTAGCAGTGTTCCGCCTTGATTTATAGATAAGTTTTCTTCAAAGTTTTCAATTTTAAGAGCGTCAGATGAATTAACAGCATTGTCACCATCTAGATAAACTTTTGCATTGTCATAAATTACCGTAGTTCCATTTAAATCTTTATAAAGAGAGATATTAATTAACGGTCTATTTTGTGGAGTAGAGAAGGGACCAACAGCATTTTGAGTTACCGCTTTATCTGTAGCATTAAAATCTAAACTTGCTGGACCAGCCGCTAAAGTAAGTACAAAGAAAGACTGGCCTGGTTGAACATATCTTCTTGAATCTGTAGAAGCAGGAGCCATATCCACCGTTTCATAGACACCTCTTGTAGCGCCGTTAGGATTCCATATGTACACAAAGTTAGGATTAATATTATTCTTTACTACCGTACTCATATTTATAGTTGCCTGATATGGATTTCCTACAAAGCTAAATCCACCAGCGTTAGGATTAAGAGCACCAGAATTTACAGTTTGACCTAGCTCAAGAGCTCCTTTAGTAGGTATTCTAACATCTGCATTAGGTAATTCAGGAGCAGTTGTTAAATCATAGTTGCGATCACCACGAACGAAAATGTTAAATGGTTGTCCTGCGTTTAATGTAGAAGTCGGTAAATTTGTTCCAGCAATTTCTTGCCACTTGTAATTACCATCCATCGGATCTATATCATAGTAAATTAATGAATTTTGTCCTGATTGAGTGGCGTCAAAACCATTTGCTCCAGTCGATGAACCTGTAATGTGAGTTCCTATCCCAGGGATGGACAGGCCGCTAGTTTGCCAGTTATCAAAAATGGTAGTAGTTGTTGTCACAGGAGAAGCTATAAATCTAAATGCTCTTCTATTGCTAGTACTTCCAGTAGGTATAAAACGAGCAACGCCTACATTACCAGTAATTGTTGCCATGGGTCCATTTAAAAATTGAGCACTACCGTTTGCATCACTATTTAATCCAAAATCAACAGGAGCAAAAGGATTTGTAGTAGGCATTACAGTTAGTGAGCCATTTAGAGTAAAAACAGCAGTAGAAATTACACCTACAGTACCAGCATTTACAGTAAGAGAGTTGTCAATAGTTACATCAGTATCTATTGTAATATTAGATTCAATTATAATCTCATCAGTTGAATTAGGAGGATTTCCATTAACCCAGCTGCGATCTAGACTCCATGCATCAGGTAACGGAGCAGAATCTTGATTTCTAGCAATTCCATGTTTATCACCACTAGGATATTCATAATAGGTAGTATAGGTCATTGCGTTAAAAGCAACGTTATTGCCACCGTTTAAAATACCATCGCCGTAACCTTCATTTGAGGAAAACATGTTTCCTGATGGGTCATTAGGATTACCATAAGTCACTACAAAACTGAAAGAATCTGTAGAGGTAAGTCCTAATTGCGCCCATGATACGGTTAATACAAATGGGTCTGCAGAGGCGTTACCTACACCTGTGATAAAATTAAGTCCATTATTACCTACGATTCCAGTAGCTGGAATACCAAACATACCCATAAATCCTGCATCTCCATAGATAGCATAAGAAGCTTCAAATCCTGGTGGAAAATTTAAATCACCGCTCCCAAATTTAGAAACCGCTTTTCTTCCTCCATCACCATCGTCATTTACGTCTCCATTAATTACCGTTCTACCAGATGCACCAGTATCGATGTACATCACCATATTGTTTGAGCCTAAATCTCCGGCACGATCAACTGAAATGGTAATATTTGTCGCATCGTGACTAATAGTCATTGTGCTATTTCCTATAGGTCCACCGAAGCCAGAACCACCATTTGCGGTATAAGTGACTTGAGCTTGAGCAAAGATTGCAGCACAAAACAAAAGTAAAAAAGAGTATATTTTTTTCATGTTTCAAAAGTTTATTTAAGTAAAAGTAATTCAATACTAGTGTATTACCAAAATTACAAAACTATAACAGCGAAATCGTTATAGTTAAATTGAATATATTGTAAACAACTATTTTTCAAATAAATAGTTATATTTCTACACGTCTTTATTTCACTTTTACGTCTTAGGACTTGTTTGGGTTCATGGGTTCTAATTTCTAGAGCTTTGTACATCCATTTGCAATAAAAGCTTTACTTATCTTTTTATTCAGAAACTACAACGGTTTTGAATACAAATAGTCCTTTCAAAATTATGGTATAGAAAAAGGGCAAAATTTAGTTTTGCCCTTCTTAAAATTCAGGAGTATTTGTAGAAAATTGGAAATGATAATAACTGATTGTACAAGTTATTCCATCAACAATCCCAAAATATCTATCGCGGCCTCACTAATTTTAGTTCCTGGACCGAATACCGCTGCTACACCAGCGTCAAATAGAAATTGGTAATCCTTTCTAGGAATCACACCACCTACAACGATCATGATATCTTCACGACCATATTTTTTGAGTTCTTCCATTACTTGCGGAACTAGTGTTTTGTGTCCTGCAGCTAGTGAAGATACGCCTAAAACGTGTACATCATTTTCTACAGCTTGTTTTGCAGCTTCTGCAGGTGTTTGAAATAATGGTCCTATGTCCACGTCAAAACCTACGTCTGCATATCCTGTTGCGACTACTTTAGCGCCTCTATCGTGTCCGTCTTGTCCCATTTTTGCGATCATTATTCTAGGTCTGCGGCCTTCTGTTTTTGCAAATTGGTCTGCTAGTTGTTGCGCTTTCGCGAAAGCGGGATCATTCATAATCTCTTTTTTATAAACACCTTGAACACTTTTTATAGTTGCTCGATAGCGGCCATAAACCTCTTCCAAAGCATCTGAAATTTCACCTAAAGTAGCACGTTCTTTTGCGGCATTAACAGCAAGTTCTAGTAGATTTCCTTTTTTAGTCTCAGCACAGTTGGTCAGTGCTTTTAATGCGTCTTGAACCTTTTGATTATCTCGATTGTTTTTGATCTCTTTTAGTCGGTTGATTTGCTCAACACGTACTGCGGCGTTATCTACTTCTAGTGTGTCGATTAGATCTTCGTCTGGACTAGGGTATTTATTCACACCTACAATCGTATCGATTCCAGAGTCTATTCTCGCTTGCTTTTTTGCAGCAGCTTCTTCGATACGCATTTTAGGAATTCCAGCCTCGATAGCTTTGGTCATGCCTCCTAATTCTTCTACTTCTTGAATTAGTTCCCAAGCTTTATCGGCTATTTGATCAGTTAAAGATTCTACGTAATAAGAACCTGCCCATGGATCAACAGTTTTGGTAATTCCTGTTTCTTCCTGAAGGAATAATTGTGTATTTCTAGCAATACGAGCTGAGAAATCTGTTGGTAAAGCAATAGCTTCGTCTAAAGCATTGGTGTGTAAACTTTGTGTTCCGCCAAAAGCTGCTGCCATGGCTTCGGCCGTTGTTCTTGCCACATT
>CAZBCH010000161.1:0-3429 GCA_964490235.1 uncultured Flavobacteriaceae bacterium
TTAGGATCGTCTTTACCATTGTATTTGTAATCTAGATTCATGTTCATAGAGCTCTTGTTTGCTGCTTCAGACATATCGTGCAACTCTTGAGATAGCATATCACTACCTATTAAGTAAACATAATCAGGATTGTCCTTATGATCTGCATCTATTCTACCTATCATATCAATATTTAAATTTGCTACGGTGTTTTCCATAGGGTAAATAGGATTATCAGCATAATACTTACTTCCTTTAAGGCCTATTTCTTCTCCTGTAACGTGTAAAAATAAAATTGATCTACGTGGTCCATAACCATCATTTACAGCTTGTTTAAAAGCTTCTGCAATTTCTAGAAGGGCAATGGTACCACTTCCATCGTCGTCAGCACCATTGTAGACTTGATCGTTTCTCATTCCTACGTGATCTAAGTGCGCAGAGATTACTAATACTTCATCTGGAAACTCACGTCCTTCTATATAAGCAAGTACATTCTCAGAAGTTAATTCTGGTTTCCCAAAGGCTTTTCCAGGAACGATTTGAAAATAGTCTCCATATTGACCACCGCCAGGAACACCCATTTTTTTGTACTGGTCTCTTAAATAGTTTACAGCTTTTTTCTGTCCTGGAGAACCTGTGTTGCGGCCTTCCATTTCATCGCTAGCATAATAATATAATTGCTCTTCTAGCTCTTCTAATGTGATGGTATTTGCATAATCCATGACATTAACTTTAGAATAATCTAAAACTGATTTTGCAGTTGTTGATCCATCGGCACCTGGTTTTCCTGGTTTACCGTCTTTACCTCTCATGCCTTTGCAACCTATGATCAAAGTAGAGGCTAGGGCGATTAATAGTACATTTTTTAAATTCACTTTTGTTGAAGTTTGGTTATTTTTTGTTCTTCTCTTTTGAGCTTTTTAGGATTTTATATTCTTCATAGCATTCACTAATGGCGTCTAGTATTTGAAGATCATTTGCTGTCTCTATAAAGGTTTTAGAATACTGGCAATTTCTTAAAATAGCATCTATATCTAATTTATCTAATTGCAACAGATTCATTAAAGTTTCTCTATCGTATTTACTTTGTAATAATGTTCTAATCTCGTCTTGTTCTTTTACTTGACGTAATTTGCGCATGGATTTACCTTTCTTTCCAAAGGTATTGTACAAAAAGTCTGCTGGATTAAAAACACTTTCTAAGATGTTTGTAATGGCACCAGGCTCGCTATCTCCTGCTTCATACCCCTTAGGTAAACCACTAATTTTATACCTTCTTGTGGCATAGATAGGTGCGCGTTTTGCATCTATTTCAAGGAAACCAGTTAATGAAGTTTCTGTAACAGTAACTTCATCTAGAGCAATACCTTGCTCTGTCATGGATATAGTAACGTTCCCAAATTTTAACCAGTCCTCTGTCACTCGCACATTTATGGTTTCAAAACCTAAATAAGAAAAATAGAGCGTGTCGTTAACCTTTGCTGTAATTTGAAATATACCTTCTTTATTAGTAGTAGTACCTTTAATCTGATTCAGATTAAGGATATTAACGTTTTCTAGTATCGTGTTGTCTTTTGCATTAAGAACTTTACCTTTCACTTTTGTGGGTGTGGTCTCGGTCTTTTTTGAGGTTTCCTTTTCGCCTTGAGCGTTACTGAAAGAGATCAATAAGCTAAAACAAAGAAATAGGATGTAAGATGGTAGTTTCATATTGTGGTATAAAAATAAGCTAAAGCACTTATTTAATAGGGATTTATATTTTAATTAACGTCTTGTAGGTAGTCAATAAGCTTGCGCAATGCCTTTGCTCTATGACTTATTTTACCCTTTTCTGTTAAGGACATTTGTGCAAAAGATTTCTGATGACCCTTAGGCTGAAAAATAGGGTCGTACCCAAATCCTTTATCTCCTTGTGGTTTTTCAAGAATAGTACCTTCACAAATGCCTTCAAATAACGTCTGACAATGGTTCAAATTTAACGCAATAGCAGTTAAGAAACGTGCCTTCCTATCGTTATTGTTTGTTAACTTATGTAGCAATTTATTGATGTTATCGTTACTATTCTTTTGCTCACCTGCGTATCGTGCGCTGTAAACACCAGGTTCTCCATTTAAAGAATCGACTAATAATCCAGTATCATCTGCAAAGATGGGTAAGTCAAATCTATTCCTTAGATATTCCACCTTTTGAATAGCGTTACCTGCTATGGTGTCTGCTGTTTCTGGTATTTCTTCTTCAAAACCTAAATCTTTTAAACTCACAAGCTTTATATGAGAAGGCATTAGAACTTGAACTTCTTCTAACTTATTTTGATTGTGAGTGGCAAAAATAATTTCCATAATTATAGGCTTTGTGCGATTTGTTCTAGCAAAGGTACGTGAACAACGTGTTTAATTTCAGGTCTGTATATCTCACATTCTGTACCAAATAGCGTTTGAATTTTTTCTTTTTCTCTTTCTATTATCTCACCGCTAGAATATTCATCTTTTGTACCTGCGATATGAATAATTCTAGAACAATTCATTTTAAAGTGTAAACCGTCTTCTTCTGTAAGTTCGGCAGGAATACTACCGCTATGCATTATCAGTGAGGTAATAGGGCTGTGGTACTGCTTTAAAAATCTAGTTGCGATTGAGACTCCTTGAGAATATCCGAAAAGCGTAATACGTGGATCTCGATCAATTTTTTCTGAAACTAAAACCTGATTAATATAATTAAGGTTATTATCCATTTCTTGTTGCGTGTCTACTTTTGTAAGCCAGCAAGCACCTACATGTTTAAAACCTTTACCTATATATGATTTAGACGGAGCTTGAAGTACAATGACATAATTTAGGTCCTTATCCAGACCTTCAAAATACTTTTTGAAATATTTTGATAAGTATCCTAATCCATGAAAACACAACCATATATTCTTAGTATTTTCAGTAAGTTGAAAAAGTGTCTCATAGGAGTTTGTGTGCGTATATGATACTGTTTTAACCATTAATTCTATTCTATACCTTATTTTTGGTAAAGATATGGACAAAGAAGAAATACTAGAGCGCTGCAATGCCATTTGTAAAAACACACTCATGGAAACTCTTGACATTAATTTTGTGGATGTAGGAGATGATTTTTTAACCGCTAGGATGCCTGTTACTTCAAAAGTGCATCAACCAGATGGAGTGCTTCATGGAGGTGCCAGTGTTGCTTTGGCAGAGTCTGTAGGAAGTGCTGCTAGTTACATGTTTTTAGATACAAAGAACTTTGCGATTCGTGGTTTAGAAATTAGTGCAAATCATACACGATCAAAGAAGGATGGATTTGTATTTGCGACAGCTCGATTTTTACACAAAGGAAGAACTACACAGCTTTGGGAAATTAAAATCACAGATGAAGAAAAACGTCTTATTTCTATATGTAAGTTAACTACAATTGCACTGAAAAAATAACCAGATTTTCTAACTC
>CAZBCH010000162.1:0-22958 GCA_964490235.1 uncultured Flavobacteriaceae bacterium
CGATTTAACTGGCAAACTCCTATACTATTGAGTTCGCACAATCAAGACATCCTTTATTTAGGAGGCAATAAGCTTCACCGATCAATGAATCAAGGAGACGATTGGACTGCAATCTCACCAGACCTAACTCAAGGTGGTAAAGAAGGAAACGTCGCTTATGGAACACTTACTAGCATTAGTGAATCTCCATTTCAATTTGGTTTGATTTACACAGGATCTGACGATGGATTAGTTCAAATTACAAAAGACGGCGGTGCAAGCTGGAACAAAATTAAGGGCAACTGGCCAGCAAATCTTTGGGTGAGTCGTGTAGTGGCAAGTGCTCATAAAAAGGAACGTATTTATGTAACGCTTAATGGCTATCGATTTGATGATTTCACTACTTATGTGTATAAAAGTGACGACTATGGTAAAACGTGGAGCAACATAGGAAGCAGTATTCCTACCTCGCCGGCAAATGTAATTATCGAGCATCCTCAAAAAGAAAATATCTTGTTTTTAGGAACAGATAACGCGAGCTACATCAGTACCGATTCAGGCAGTACTTGGAGCATTTTAAATAATGGAATGCCGCCAGTTGCTGTTCATGACATGAAAATACAACCTGAGGCAAATGATCTATTGATAGGAACACATGGCCGTTCTATTTACACAGCAAATATGGATGCATTAGACTTGTTAGGAAAAGATGACAATTTCGCTTTTGCGAAAGTTGATAAAATGAGAGCCTCGTCTAGATATGGATCACAAGGTTTTATGTGGAGTGAAGGACGAGAACCTAAAATTGAGTTGACTTTTTATTCAAAAATGGCTGGTAAAGTAAAAATGGAGGTTCTAAATGAAGATGGGAAAACCATTTATGAAAATGGTACAAACGCAATTAAAGGATTGAACTTTTATACTTATGATGGTAGTGTAGGTGAATATGCTTTGAAAAGATTTGACGAAGAAAACCGACCAAAAAAAGCAGATAACGGTAAATACTATCTTCCTAAAGGAACTTATACGATTAAATTGACTGGTAATTCTGGTACAGCAACCCAAGAGCTAGTTGTAGAGTAAAAGTTAAAAGACCTTTTCATTTCCCTAAGTGCAATATGAAATCTGTGCTTAGGGAACGCTTTTCAAATCTAGTAAGCTTATGAAGTACTACTTTTTAGTTCTTGGACTTTTAATACTAAGTTGTGGTGAAAAAGAATCACAACAACAAGATTTATCCTATATGAAAACAACTATCCAGCTAGAAAACGAGCAAGTTTCTATTGATCTTTCAAAACCTTATGATATTAGTATTGCTGTTAGAAACAATGCTGGAGTAGGCGCATGGTATATCGATCAGCCGCAAATAAAGCATGTAGAGGTAGATGGCTATGTTGGGAATGTAAAATTAGGCGGCTCTACTAACTTCAATGATGTGAATTTTAATCCACATAGTCATGGTACACATACAGAATGTATAGGTCATATTACTGAAGAGTTTCATAGTGTAAACAATGCACTTGACGGCACATTTTTTAAAGCTCAATTAATGAGTGTGACGCCTCAAGAAATGGATGGTGATTTAGTCATTAATGAAACTGTAATTACCGATTTAAAAGATGGTGTAACAGCAGTGATCTTGCGTACGATGCCCAATCCTGAGAGTAAAAAACAGAAGAGATATTCTCATACAAATCCGCCATATGTGGATGCTGGCTTGATGTTACGCTTTCGCGAAAGCGGAATAAAACACATACTTATAGACTTACCCAGTGTTGATAAAGAGAAAGACAATGGTGCACTTCTAGCGCATAAGGCTTTTTGGAATTATGAAGGAGATCAAAGGCTTGATGCTACAATAACAGAATTTATTTACGTACCTGATGCGATCATAGATGGCTTATACATGCTAGATCTTCAGGTAGCGCCTATTGAAAATGATGCCTCACCTTCGCGCCCTATTCTCTACGAGATATTGTAAATTTGGCCTATGGATTTATTATTTTTTCTGGGATTAGCTCTAGGTGCAGTTGCCTCATTTTTTATTTTCAAGTTTTTTTTTAAAGGTAACAAGAAAGAAAACCGGCAGGAGCAGAGCGTGGTACTAATGGAAAAAATACGCTCCGTATGTAAATTCATAACGGTTGAAGGAGATTTTTCTGAAATCTATCATTACCAAAACGTAAAAGACAAGATTGCCAACTTTCTCTTGGGGAAAAAGAAAGCTATTATCTTGATCAAGGCAAAAGCGCATATAGGATTTGACCTGACTAAAATAGAAATGGATAGTGATCCAGATGCAAAAACGATCACTCTTAGGAATTTCCCACAGCCACAAATTTTAAGTATAGAAACTGACTTTAGTTATTATGATAAATCTGAAGGATGGGCAAATTATTTTACAAGCGATGATCTTACAGAGGTAACACGCAATGCCAAACAACATATCATTGATAAAGTTCCAGAAAGTGGTCTAATGGAACAGGCTAAAAAAGAGGCCATCATGGCAATCAAAATGATGGAAGGACTAGCCGCAACGATAGGATGGAAACTGGATTATAATGCATTAGTCCTTGATCAACCTGTAGAAAAGAAGAAATTAAATTCTTGATGGAAATAGACGAGCTTAGAGACTATTGCCTTTCCAAAAAAGGAGTTACGGAAGAATTTCCATTTGATGACGTAACGCTGGTTTTTAAAGTAATGAATAAAATGTTTTGTCTTGCTGGACTCGAGAAATGGGAACGAGGAGAAAAAACTATCAATTTAAAATGTGATCCAAAACAGGCAATGCGCCTGCGTGAGAAATACGATGGTACAGTAATAGGTGGCTTTCATGCTAATAAAAAACACTGGAATACTATTTATACAGATCGAGATATGTCATCTAAAGAGTTACAGCACTGGATCAATCATAGCTATGATCTTGTGGTGTCTAAATTGACTAAAAAAGATAAAGAGACCTTAAAGAATCTCTAGTTTTAATATAAAAATTAAAAATATTGCAATCAAAACTTCACGACTTTTATAATGAGCGTATTGCTCAATTTACAGAATCTAGTAATCGACTTCAAAATCAATTGCGTTTATCTAGCACCTTTCGTTTTTTGGTCTTCATAGGTGGTTGTGTAGCAGTATATTTTTTATTTGATTACTGGCAGTATGCTCTTCTTGCAGCATTTGTAATATTTGGATTTTTTCTTTTTTTAGTTTCGAGACATGAGAATTTAAAACGCAAACGAGATTTTCAAATAGCCTTACGTGATATAAATGGTAAAGAATTACAGATTCTAGATCGAGATTTTCTTGGGTTTGCTACTGGTAAAGAATTTCTTGAAGATGAGCATGAATACAGTCGCGATATTGATCTTTTCGGAGTAGGTTCTTTATTTCAGTATTTGAATAGAAGTGTTACAAAAGACGGTGTAATCTTGCTTGCGCGAAAATTAAACAGTAACAACATTTCTAATATCAAAGAAAAGCAAGCAGCAGTAAAAGAACTAGCGGATAAGGTAGATTTCAGACAAGAATTTTGGGCAACAGCAACTTTACTGGACAATGAGCGTGATCCTAAAGCTATGCTGGATTGGGTAAAAGATTACAAGCCATTTGTTCCTAAAATGTTTTCATGGTTATGCTGGTTATGGTTTGCTTTGAGTATAGCAACTTTTACATTGTATTTCTATGATCTAGTAACTGGTTACATTCCGGCTGCAGTATTTTTTGCTGGCTTAGGATTAACTGGTAAATATTTAAAGCAAATCACAGCTTTTTCAAGTAACATTAGTAATCTAGAGTTGTTTTTCTCTCAGTATAGCCAATTAATTCTAGCTATAGAGAACGAGACTTTTGAGAGTGAACTACTTGCAGCTCTTAAGTCTCAAATCACTACTAATGGAGTACCAGCCTCACGACGTTTTCATGATCTGGCTAGGGCAATAGGAAGACTTGATCAAAGAAATAATATGCTTTTTGGTGTACTTGCAAATGGTTTGGGTCTTTGGGATTTGAAACAAGTATTTACTATAGAAAGTTGGTTAGAAAATAATGCGACTCATATAGAAAACTGGTTGCATGCTACTGCTGAAGTTGATGCATTATGCTCATTAGGCAATTATGCTTATAACCATCTAGAATATAACTATCCTGAAATTAAAAAAGGTGAATTTCAATTAAACGCGGTCGCTGCGCACCATCCACTGCTAGATCCTAATAAATCCATAGGTAACGATATTTCTATAAAATCTGGAGAGTTTTTTATTATCACTGGAGCAAATATGGCCGGTAAAAGTACTTTTCTAAGAACCGTGTCAATGACGATAGTCCTGTCTAATGTAGGTCTTCCTGTGTGCGCAGAAAAGGTGGTTTATAGTCCGATTAAGCTGATTACAAGTATGAGAACTAGTGATTCTCTCACAGACGACGAATCCTATTTCTTTAGTGAGTTGAAACGTCTCAAATACATTGTTGATAAAATAGAAACTGATCGGTATTTTATAGTTTTAGATGAGATTCTTAAAGGAACAAATAGTCAGGATAAAGCAAATGGATCTCGCAAGTTGATTGAAAAATTGTCCAGAAAACATGCAACAGGAATTATCGCAACTCATGATTTAAGCCTTACGGAGGTTGCAAACGAATACGATACTATTTCAAACTACTTTTTTGATGCAGATATCACGAACGACGAGCTTACTTTTGATTACAAATTTAAAGATGGTATTGCTACTAACATGAATGCGAGTTTCTTATTAAGGAAAATGGGAATTGTCGATCAGTAGGATCTTCTTAATTTTAATAATTTAAAGTTAGTAGGTGAAAAGTGTGTTTTTAGCTTTATCAATTCCGCTTTCGCGAAAGCGGAACATCGTAATTATAGTCTTATCTCTTCAAAGCAAAATGTCCTCCAAAACTTTTAGGAACATTATTTTCCGTATACTCCACTTTAAACCAATAGTCGGAAGAAGGTAACGGCTGTCCATTATACGTGCCATCCCAACCAGCACCGTTAGGGTTAACTTGTTTTAACAATTTCCCAAAACGATCAAATATGTAAATAATAGTACTGGGGTCATCATTAATACCGATGATGTTCCAAGTATCATGAAACCCATCATTATTAGGAGTAAAAAACAAAGGATACCCTATAACACTCAATGGTATTTCTACCATTGCGCAACCTTCTGCATCTTGAATCACTACGGTATGTGACCCAGGAGTGACGTTATCAAAGTTGCCGTTAAATTGCCATGGTCCATCGTCTAATCTGAAGATATACTGATTTGCAGGGCCTTCGGCAAAGGCTTCTATTCTATGTCTTTCTTCAAAATATCTCGTGACAACTTCAGCTCCAAAACGATCTGGTGGCCCTAATTGTCTTACCTCGGTAGTTTGAGAATTTGAACATCCTGTAGCTGGATCGGTCACGGTAACTGTGTACATTCCTACCTCAGTTGCTATATAGTTTGCACCAGTTTCACCGTTAATAATAATACTATCAATTTCCCAGGTAAAATCAAATCGGGCTGAGTCAAGACCAGTCTCCAATAATGGTGGAGAATCTGCAGCAACTAAAACACTACCATCGCTATTTAAACATAAGTAGTATAAATCATAAAGTTGCGGCACTGCAACTTCATTTACCACTAGATCAAAATTTGTAGTGTCAAAACAGCCCGTACTGTTTTCTAATCTTACATAAACAGTTTGTGGAGTAGTGTTATTTTCAAAACTATTGAAATTATTTAAAGCATTAACACCGTTGTCAGCATCTGATTGTGAATTGTAGTAAGTGACGTCGATTCCTGTTTGTCCTGCTAATATGATAGTTTCATTATCTGCGAGATCAAAAACTTCTATAAAGTCTCCAGTATTATTTACATCACATACGGTTAAACCAGGTGCAGAATTTGCAATGGGAGCATCTCTTACTTCTAGCTCTAAGGTTGTTGAATTAGTGCAGCCTGTGTTGTTGTTTTCTACAATTACATAGATGGTTTGTGGATTTGAGGTGTTTGTAAATAAGCCATTAATTTCATTTACTCTTGCCACAGCATCTGCTTGTGAGGTATAGAAGAATGTGGTCACATTAGTCGCGCCACCAGTGATTTCATTGTCTCTAGAGTTAAGATCAAAGGTTGTGTTTCCATCTAATACATTGTCATCACATAAATCATAAACTGTGGGATCATTTACAATAGGTATCTCTTCAACGATGAGGTCAAACATTGCTGATGTATTATCACATCCAGAAATGTTATTTTCTAATCGTATATAGATACTTCGGTTCCTACCGAGAGAATTTTCATATGCTGTAGGATTTGAAATAGGAGAGATGTTGTTATCTGCATCTTCTTGAGAGGTATGATAACTAATACTTATGTCGGTAAAATCTTGAGAACCTATGATCTGATTTTCAACTAACGTTAGGTCAAATACCTCGATTCGATCTCCAGTATTGTTCTCATCACATAAGGTTAAATCACCAGGATTTTGCGCGATGTTAGGCTCCGCAAAAACAAATATGTTAATGCTTGTTGTATCAAAACACCCAGTATCATTAGCTGCAACTACGCGAGCAAAAATTGTTTCTGGAGAAGTTATGTTTGTATGAGTCGTTCCTAAAGGATTTGTATTTGTATCTGCATCACTTTGTGAGATATAGTAGTCTATAGTAACAGTTCCAGGTGTATATCCTGGAGCTACTTGAGAGTCAAAATCAGCTAAGGTAATCGCTGTTATCCCATCATCATTATCATCACAGGCAATTACATTTTGTACTGGAGCGGCGTACACATCATCCACGATCAATTGAAAAGGATAAATAACAACACAATCAAAAGTATCTTCCTGAACTCTTACATATAAAGTCTGCAGATTGCTAAAGCCTTGATAATTTGAAATAGTGGGAATTACGTTATTTTCATTTTGAGCATCTATTTCACTCTCATAAAAAGAAACGTCATACTCAGTTGCATTTAAACCGGTCAGCATAATGTTTTCGATAATTGTTAGATCAAAGGAGCCAGTACCGTTAGGATCACATGATATGGCATCTGGAGGACTCGCGTCAGGTAACTCAACAAATTCAAGATTTACTACTGCATTTGCAACACAACCATTAGAAAAAGTAATATCCACAGCATAATATCCATTTTCTGTTACCTCTAAAATAGGACCAGTTGCACCGGGAATTAATGTGCCAGAATCACCTACGATCATGGAGTCTGATCTTCTCCAAGAATAAGTAAGAGTCGTACCAGGTAATGTAGGTAAAGTAGCATCTAAGGTGTAAATTTCTCCTGCGCACAAAGGGTTGCCTCTAGAAATAATTCTACTACCGCCTAGATCGACACTTATATCAAAACTACCACCTTCTATAAAAACTGCAGAATCGTATTCTGAATCGCTAGCATCTGCAATAACAAGTTTTATATTATAGCTTCTATTAGGAACTACAGCACTTGAAGCGGTTAGTATATCTGTCTGACCATTATACTCGATAGCACTTGAATTAGCAGGGACCCCTAAACTTGGATTGCTAAAATTATTACCGCCCAAATTATATTGACCGAAAAAGGAAGGATTAACTGGTGGGCAGGCAGTAGGCGGAGGATCTCTCACTGTTATTACTTGTACTGGAGTATTGCCTCCTGGAATGGTAGCAAGATTTGAGATATCACCAGTTACATTATCTGTTAATATGAAGGCAAAAGCATCTGCATAGGAACATTCAAAAAAACCATTATATTCTTCACTTGCAAATAAATAGTCAAATGAAATAAAGTTTCCTACTGGCGTAAAGTCAAATGAAATCCATGTAGCATCTACTGAACTTAACGGAGATCCAGCAGCAGCCATAATATTTTCTAAATCCAGATCACTACCTGAAAGAATATTGTCACTACTATCACCCCGATCATTTGGGCCGTTTGCATTAAGTGCATTTCCTGTGGAAAGAATGATCCCATTTTCTATCGGAAATGTAGATCCGTTGCTTTCAAAATAAGCTATTCCATTTCTGTCTGCTCCGATTCCAGTACTAGAAAGTATATTAGTTATAGGAGTGCAGCCACCTTCAAATAAAACACCATCAATGAGCTCGTCTACTGTAAATGTGGTATTGCTTGTATTAATTTGCGCATTGCTTAACTTTCCAATTAGTAATACTAAAACAATAAGTAAGTATTTATTCATTCTTACACTTTGCTTAAAAATAAACGTTGATACTATTATAATTTATTGGTTTATTGTTTTATTAACAATAATTGCTGGCTTACAATTGCTATTAATAGGTTAATTTATGAAACATATCATAAATTACGATTCCAGCACAGACTGATATATTTAGGCTATGCTTAGTGCCGTATTGTTTTAGCTCTATAGTTTCTTTACAGGCGTCCACTATTTCTTGCTGCACGCCTTTAACTTCATTTCCTAAAACAATAGCTACTTTTTGACCTTTTTCAGGTAAGAAAGTATGTAATGATTTAGAATCTACTGCTTGTTCAATAGCGCAAGTTAGATAACCATCATTATGTAGCATATTGATAACATTTATTGTTTGATCAACGTATTCCCACGCGATGGTTTCAGTTGCTCCTAATGCGGTTTTTCTAATATCCTTGTGTGGCGGTACTGCTGTAATACCACATAGATAAATTTTTTCTACTCGATAAGCATCTGCACTTCTAAACACTGAGCCTATATTATTTAAACTACGCACGTTATCAAGTACTATTACTAGAGGTGTTTTTGTACTTTTCTTAAATTCATCATTAGATAAACGATCTAATTCTTCATTGAGTAGCTTACGCATATAAGGGCAATTTGTTTAATAATTTTAAAGGTTTTATGGACTTCGCTTTCGCGAAAGCGAAATAAAAAAGGACAACTGTATAGCTGCCCTTTCAAAAGTAAATAAAAGTAAATTTATAAATTGACAGCTGGACAGTTACAACTCCAACGGTCTTTTCTACATAAGAAGTCTATTCCTAAAGTAATCTGGTGGAAACCGCCATTTGCAAAACGTATATCACCAAATTGATAACTATAATTGTAACCGAAGGTGAACTCGTTATACTTGATTCCAAATAATGGTGAAAGCAGTGACAAGTTTTGCTCTTGAACGCTATCGCCATCTAAAAACTCTGCTCCATCAAAACTTTGACGATAAGAAAGTCCCATGTAAAGAACACTGTTATCATTAAGATCATAATAGGCTTTTGCATTGATATCCATAAACTGCTCTGCGGTGCGATCAGTACGTTGATAAAGCACTGATGGCTCAAATTGCCAGTCGCTATTACGTGGAGCAAATAGATAACCTAAAGTTGCCACATAACGACGCTGATTAGTGCTTTCAAATCCCTCAGAGTAGATTTCACGATTTTGAAAAATAGCATTTTTAACCGTAAAGTGTGCATAAAATTCTTTGTAGAAATAAGACATTCCTATATCTACATTAAAATAAGAATCACTTCTTAGGACACCTGTGATAATTGGATCAAAGTCAGTAAGATCAAAGTCAGATTCATCTAACCTACTTTGAACCATTCCTGCATTTATACCAAAGGATAATCTATTTAAATCTTCATATCCACCGCCTACTTGTAAATGGTATGCATATGATAAATAAGCACCTGTTTGAGAATGATAACCATTTTTATCATTAAATAATATAGCACCTACACCGCTATTTTCTCCTACGCCGGTATTAAAACTTAAAGTTTGTAAATTAGGTGCGTCCTCTTGATCAAACCATTGTTGTCTTACGGTACCTCTTACTTTACCACAAGCTGCAGCTCCGGCCATAGATGGATGGATCAAATAATAGTTGTCTGTTAAATAATCGATATAAACCGGGACACCTTCTTGAGCGATGGCTAGCTGGCCACTAAAAACGACAGCCAGTAAAATGAATAGTTTCTTCATGTTTAGTTTTGTGTATCTTCTTAACGCATTAATCGATAGAATTGTTTTATTGATTTAAATCTTAATTGCCATATCTATACTTAATATAAAGTACATCAACAAAAAGGATTTAAGCAATAAACAACCTAACTAAGGTGCGAAAAGTTTCAAATATATAAATTTTTGTTAGAGTAAATTGATTAATACGAATTATGTTAGACTCTAAGTGCAATTTATTTGAAATAATTGAACAAACATTCTTGCTATCGATTATAGAGTAGCTTTGATTGTTATTATCAATAGTGCATATAGGGGTTGTTCATCAAATCAAGACTTATCTTTGTCATTCAATATTTTTTACTATGAAGAAGCACGAGATTACAATTATACCTACCAGCAACGATGCGATTATTAAATTTGAAAGCAATCATTTTCTAGTCAAGAACCACAGCTATGAATTTAAAAATATTGACGAGGCAAAGCCATCGCCACTTGCACAACAATTATTTTGTTTACCTTTTGTAAAAACTGTTTATATAGCACAAAATTTTATTGCTATTGAACGTTATGATATTGTTTCATGGGATGATGTTAAGAATGAGGTTGCCGATCAGATTTCTGATTATCTAAATAGTGGTGAAATACTTCTTAAAACTGATGATGAAAAGAAGAAAGTACCTGTCACTGTTTATGCAGAAGCTACTCCTAATCCTAATGCGATGAAATTTGTAGCAAATAAAAAGCTAACGGTAAACAGTAAAGAATTTAAGACTATTAATGATACAGAGTCTGAAACGTTAACTAGAGCATTATATAGTTTTCCTTTTATTAAAGAAATTTATGTGGATGAAAATTACATTTCCATCCAAAAGCATGATGTGGTTTCATGGGATGAGGTGACTCACGAGGTGCGCTCTTTTATAAGAGAATCACTTGAAAACGGCATGACTATAGGAGAAACTAAATATGAAAGTACGGCTATAGTTAAAGAAAAAGGTGAAACTGTAGACTTACCTAAATTTGAAAATCTAGACGATGTTTCTAAGAAAATAGTAGAAATTCTAGATGAATATATCAAACCGGCAGTCGCTAGCGATGGAGGTAATATTGTTTTTGAGGGATATGAAGAAAGCAACGGAGAAGTACGAGTGATACTTCAAGGTGCGTGTAGTGGCTGTCCATCTTCAACTATGACATTGAGAAATGGAATAGAAACTATGCTTAAAGACATGATTCCTGGTAAAATTGATCGAGTAGTTGCTCTTAATGGGTAAATTACGTATCTTTTAAAATTGTTAATCATAAAAATATAAGTTATGGCAGTTTTAAAAGTTATTGAGATACTAGCAAATAGTGAAAAAAGCTGGGAAGATGCAACAAACAATGCTGTAGAGCATGCCTCTAAAAGCGTGAAAAATATTAGATCTGTTTATGTAAATGAACAGAGTGCACAGGTTAAGGATGGTAAGGTTTCTGAATATCGAGTAAATGTTAAAATCACTTTTGAGGTGAAATAAAATGTTTGAAATATTATAAACTTATTTTCTCAGATTATACAACTAGACCATTAAGAAACTTCATAATATTAACCAGCCTTAAACTCTTTAAGGTAAAAAGGTTCAAAGTAAGCGACATCAACGATGTCGCTTTTTTTATATTTTTCAATAGCGATGTCACACATTGTTAATGACGTAGGATTAGTAGTCATATATCTGTGTTTCTCTTCTTGAATAAGGGTTTTAAATTTTTCTACTCCTGTACCTATGAATGTTATAGTTCTGCTTTCGCGAAAGCGAGAAAAAGTTTCATTATCTAAAATAATTGCAGATGGTGACTGTACCATTTTGTCTTGATCAAATACTGCCGCATAAACTTCCATTCTACGTGCATCTAGCATAGAAATGATAAGGTTATCATGACTACCATTTTGTTTACTTAATGACGCTAATGTACTTATAGCAATCATGGGGATTTCAAGTGCGTAGCATAGTCCTTTTACTGCGGCGACACCTATTCTTAAACCTGTGTAAGAACCAGGTCCTTCACTAACTGCTATAGCGTTTAAATCATTCTCTGTAAAATTATTACGTCTTAGTATTTCTTGAATGTAAATATGTAATCTCTCGCCATGACTGTAGCCATCACTATTGTCTTCTAGTAGGTCGAGACAATGAGTAATTCCATAATTATTTTTATAGCCACCATTTTTAATAGCAAGTGCTACAGAACAGTTTGTAGAAGTAGTTTCTACACATAAAATTAACGACATTATTCTTCTTCTTTAACTTCTTCTAAGGAGCTAGGAGCGTCTTTTTTATTGTCTTTGGACGTAACTAATTTACCTGATTTCAAGGTTTTGGTAACCGTTCTATATGGACCTGTAATTACTTTATCTCCTTTTTTTAAACCAGAAAGGATAACTATATTTTTATCATCTTGAATACCGGTGGTAACTACTTGAAGTTTTGCTTTACCATTTTCTTCTAGATATACACATTCAAATTTTTCATCGTTTACAGATGCTGTGTCTCTTGATGATTTTTTAGTTGTTTCTATAGTATCATTTTTTACCACTATAGAACTAATAGGTACCGCAATAGCATCCTTTTTTTCTCTAGTTATAATATCTACAGTTGCCGTCATACCAGGCTTAAAGGGACTGTAATTTTCGCTTTTGCCTTCTAATAATTCTTTATAACTATCTGGTAGTATTCTAACTTTTACTTTAAAATTAGTTACCTGGTCGGCACTTAAAGTACCAGTTGCTGTGTTTGCAATTTCAGTAACTTCTCCTTCAAATTGTCTTTTCAAATAAGCATCTACCTCTACTATAGCTTTATCACCTACTTCTATTTTAACAATATCATTTTCATTGACATCAACTTCTACTTCCATTTGAGATAAATCTGCCACGCGCAGGAGCTCAGTCCCTGCCATTTGTTGGGTTCCTACTACTCGTTCTCCTAATTCAACGGCTAGCAATGATATGGTACCAGACATAGGAGCAAATATACTTGTACGTCCTAGGTTGTCTGTTGCTTCATTAACTGTCGCGCCAGCACTTTGCACTGAGAAATAGGCAGATCTTTCAGCAGCTTTCGCTCTTTCATACGCAGCAGTTGTAGTATCAAATTCTGCTCTAGAAATAACTCCTTTTTCAAATAGTTTTGCGGCTCTTTGATAATTTGCTTTTGCTTCTACTAAGCTTGCTTTTGCTTGTTCAAATCCTGCTTTTGTGTTAGCTAGTCCTGCTCTTGATCTACTTACACTAGATTGTAGTAGATCAGGATTTATTTTTGCTAGAAGATCTCCTTTTTGTACTGCTTGTCCTTCTTTGATAGGTAATTCAATAATTTCTCCAGGTACTTCTGGAGATATGCTCACTTCTATTTCAGGCTTAATTTTACCAGTAGCACTTACTGTTTCAGTAACGTCCATAGTTTTCACTTCCATGATTTCTACGGTGATTCCTTTTTCTCCTTGTCCTGCAAACATTTTGTAACCTAAAAAGGCTAAAACCGCGAGGACAGCAAGAATTACTACAATAAGTATTGCTTTTTTCATTATTTTATAGTTTTAAGTCTTTTGGATCTATACCAAAAAATAATTCAAGAACCTTAAGTCTAAATATGTAATCATATTTAGCTTGATTGAGAGTGATCTTTGTATTGTCATATCTCAATTTACTTTGACTAAAATCAAAAGCATTAGTAAGCCCCACATTGTATCTTTCACGTGCATATTCATATGCTAATTCTTGGGACTCGAGTGATTTCTTTGCTGCCTCGTAAGATTTACGTGCTCCTTGAACATCTACATAAGCTTGATAGACGGTACTCTCTAAGTCTAATTGTGCTTGTTTAAGTTGTAATTCAGTTCTTTCGACATTTATTTTACTTCGTTGTACATTGCTTCTAGCACTGAAACCGTTGAAAATAGGTATGTTCAGTTGGAATCCATATCCTATACCATCATTAGTATATAATTGCTCTATGAAAGGACTTGCTCCTACAATGAAGTTTTCAGTATTTGGGACTTCACTTATAACTGCTTGACCTGTGTTTTCAACTGTTCCTATTTGTCTAGTAATGGTTGGGTTATTTGGGTCTGCAATGCGCTGTCCGAATGATGTTGCATCAGTATATCTGGTGTCGTAACCAAAGAACGCACTAAGAGTAGGGTAGTAGGCTCCTTTTGCAATTTGTAAATCTTTTCTAGCAAGTTCTAAATTTTGTTCTGCAATTTTAACTTCTGATCTGTTTTCTTCAGCAGAATTAATAATATCGGTTACCGGCTGGTCTGAAATTCCTGAATCTATTATTTCAAAATCATCTGCAGCGATATCAAAGTTTGCATAATCATCAATAAGAAGTAGCTGGGCTAGGCTTACTTTACTTATTGTTACCGCATTTTGCGCTTGAATAATTTGTTGTTGCTCAGCAGCATCGGTTGCTTTAATTTCTAGTAAATCACCTTTAGGTAATTGTCCAGCATCTACTAAAGTTTGTGTTTGATTAACCTGCTCCTTAGTAACTTGATTCTGACCGATTAATGTTTCTAAATTTGCTTTATTATTTAGAATTTGAAGGTAATTATTTGCTACGGCAAGAGCTATATCGTCTTTCATTTTATCTAATCTATATTGATTAGCAATCTGTGAGATTTCAGCACGTTGTAGTTGCCTGAAATTTCTTAATCCATTAAAGACAGTATATCCTACATTTATTCTACCAGTGGCAGATAAGAAGGTAGTGGTTTGTGCATTATTAGTTACTGGGTTAAAACTAAGTCCTGTATTTTCAGATAAGCTTGTACTTGCTGATAAGCTAGGTAACAAATTTCCTATGGCACTTAACCTGTCTGCATCTACAGCTTTAAGGTCTAACTCACTTTGTTGTATAGAAATATTGTTATCTAATGCGTATTGCACACATTCCTGTAATGTCCATTGTTTTTGTGTTTGCGCTTTCGCGAAAGCGAAACTAAATAGAGCGATACTGCAAATTATTAACTTCTTCATAATATGATAATGTCTATATGTAGATTTAAAATGTGATTTGTTACAAAAAAAATTATCCACCGTAACCACCACGTCCTGCTGGCGCTTTTAAAGCATTCCAAACCTTTATATTATCACCTTCTGAAACTCCAGAAATAACTTCGACATTTATCCCGTTACTTAATCCTAGTTCTACGTCTCTACGTTCAAATTGTTGATCTCCTGTTGCTACTTCTACGTATGGTTTTTTAGTTTCTGGATCGTATTGAACTAATGCCTCTTTGATACTTAAAACATTATCTCTACGGTCTAAGATAATACTTGCATTTGCACTTAATCCTGCTCTTATGAAAGTGGAATCTTTTGCGGTTTCTTTTAATGTTCCTTTTATAGCAAACTGTATTGCTCCATTCTCTGCAATTCCTTTAGGTGCTACATAATCTAAGGTTGCATCAAATTTTTTATTGTCAAATGCTCCTACAGTGATTTCTAAATCTAGACCTTCTTTAATTTTACCTACTTCACTTTCATCTACTTTTCCTTCAAATATCATTTTTTTAATATCAGCTATGACTGCGATAGAAGTACCTTCATTAAAATTATTTGCTTCAATTACTTGATTACCTTCTTTTACAGGAACGTCTAGTACCATTCCTGCAACTGTGGATCTAATAGCAGTTTGTGCATATTTACCTAATGCTCCAGATGTAGTACCTGTGCGCAATATGTCATAGTTTTGTTGCGCACCACGCAGGTTAACTTGTTCTTGCTTATAACGTTGCAATGCATTATTGTAAGCATTTTGAGCTAGATCAAATTCATTTGCGGCTACAACGCCTTTTTCAAAGAGTGATTTTTGTCTGTCGTAAATGATTTGCTGATTATCTAGAGCTAATTTTGCAGTCTGTACAGAATTGCGTGCTTGATCGATACTGTTTTTTGCATTTGTAAGAGAACTTACGTTAGGTACTACTTTAATCTCTGCGATTAAATCACCTGCTTCTACAAAATCACCTGCTTCTACATGAACTTTATCAATTACCCCAGATATATTAGGTTTAATATTTACCTCTTCTTTGGGTACGATACTTCCAGTAGCTACAGTTTCTTTAATTATAGTTTCTTTAGTAGGTTGTTCTGTAGTATAGGTTACTGGATCTTGTTGATCTTTTTGCCAGATGTAAAAAATTCCTGCTGCGGCAAGCAATAGAATTACTACTAATGTAATTACGGTTCCTGTACGTTTCATTATGGTTTCTTAGATGTTATTTTATTCGGTTCTTAATGCGTCTACTGGCTTCATAGTAGTAGCGCGTGATGCAGGGATAAATCCTGCTAGTAATCCCGCTATGGTTAATATGATAAGCGCTATGATTACTACAGTAATATTTACTGATGGATTTGCAAAATTTTCTACAGGACCACTTTGATCTAGTAAATAGTTCATTACCCAGATGAGTCCTGAGGCAAAAGCAATTCCCGCCAGTCCAGAGATCATGGTTAATACGATAGATTCTTGTAGGATTTGAGCCTTGATATTCCATGGTGTTGCGCCCAATGCGCGTCTCACACCTATTTCATTAGTACGTTCCTTAACAACGATAAGCATAATGTTGCTTATTCCTATTCCTCCAGAAAGTAAAACCAGTGCTCCGACTACATATCCTACCAGCGATAGCACGTCAAAAAGACCTGTAAAGCGAGCAAACATCTCTGCTCTATCAAAATTTCCTATAGCTCGTTGATCTTCAGGATGTACACCTCGTTGATCTCTCATAATAGCGAGAACTTTATCTTTAAGACTCGTTATAGACACCTCGTCTATGGCAGTAATAGCCATCCACCCTACATTATCTGCAGTATTAAACGCTTTTCCAAACGTAGTAAATGGAATAAAAATAGTGTTAGCTTCTTCTTCACTATCTCCCTGTGTATTAGGATTTTGAAAAACTCCTACCACTTTAAAGTTTACTCCTTGTAATTTTATGTAGGTGCCTATAGGTTCTTCACCTATATCATATAGTGCCTTTACTACCTCTGTTCCTATAACTGCACTTTTCATTTCTTTTTGAATGTCAGAATAATTGATCCATCTACCTTTTACAATATCCATATATTGTTGATTGATGTATTCTGGATAGTCACCATTTACTTGAAAAGCACCAGTTTTTTCATTGCGACTCACGTTATTTGCGCCACGATAGCCTCCTAATTGTAATCTAGGTGATACATATTTGAGCTCAGGAATCTTTTCTTTAAGAACTTCAACATCTGCTAATTTGAATTGAACTCTACGACCTTTATTCATTCCTTTATAAGCCATGGACGTACTCTGGCCCCACATGAACATAGAATTAGTTGCGCTGTTAGCAAAATTTGCTGTAGCGCCATTTTTTAAACCATTAGTTAATGCAAGTAATGCTACTAGAATAAAGATTCCCCAAAACACACCAAAGGCTGTTAAAACGGTTCTCAATTTATTTGAATTGAGCGCTTCTAAAATTTCATTCCATCGATCTCTACTAAACATATTATTCGTCTCTTAAGGCTTCTATAGGTTTAATATTTGCAGCTCTTCTAGCAGGAATAAAACCTGCAAGCGCACCTGATACTACTAGAATAACCACTGTAGTCATGGATGTTGCAAAATCTACCGTTGGGTTTTTTATGAAATCTTCTTCTATAGAAGGTCCTATTAGTTCCAAAATTCCTACTCCCAGAAACAGGCCTACAAATCCTGCAATTGCTGTGATAAAAATAGACTCTTGTAGAACCATCCATATAATCTCGCTAGGTAGTGCGCCTAAGGCTTTTCTAATTCCTATTTCTTTGGTTCTTTCTTTAACCACGATAAGCATGATGTTTCCTACTCCCACAACTCCTGCAATGATTGTCCCTATACCTATGAACCAGAACACCGCTCTTATGGTATCGATAAGGCTGTATATTTTTTGAGCTTCTTCAAGTGTATCGTCCACTCTTATGGCAACTCGATCATCAGGAGCTACACTAAATTTAGTACGCAAATCTTGATCTATTGATTCACTCATCGCTGCGCTAAGAGCAACAGCTTCATCAAAATTATCACTCATTTTAACCGTATATGCTATGCGGTCAATATTTTCACCTGCATTGAATACTTTTTGTGCGGTTGTAATAGGAATAAACAGTCTGGATTCTTCTCTAGAGCCACCAGGATCGGTATAAACTCCTACGACTATAAAGTTAATGTTGTTATTTAAAAGTATAGTTTTACCTATAGGATTAGTATTAGGAAAAAGATCTTCTTTCATTTGATAACCTATTACACCTACTTTGCGCGATTCATCAATATCTGACTGAGTAATAAATCGACCTTGTGATAGGGTAGCGTTTTCAATCCATTGTTGATCTGCAAAAACTCCTTCTATACGATAACTACCTTGTTTTTCTTTATAGTTGACCTGTCCACCCCAAGACCTGTATAGGCTGGTTTTATATTCAATTTGATCTTTGTATTTATTATTTAGATTTTTATAATCCTTATTAGTCATTTGTAATCTGCGACCAGGATTAAGTCCTTTATAACCTTTTGTAGTGATACGTGTGCTTACACTTATACGATTAGTAGCGTCTTGTTCAAATTGTGAGCGTACACCGTTTTCAATTCCTGAAGAAAATCCTAATAGAATTACTAAAATTAAGATACCAGATGCAACTGATAAACTGGTGAGAAAAGTACGCAGTTTATTCTTTCTGATTGTTTCAAATATTTCTTGCCAGCGCTCAATATTAAACATGGGCTTTTGCTTTTATTTGATTTACCAGTCTATCATCTATGATGCGTCCGTCTTTTAAATTAACGATACGTTTTGTCATTTCGGCAATATCAGGCTCGTGCGTAACGACCAAAATCGTTCTACCTTCTTCATTTATGCCTTGAATCAAGTCCATTACTTCATAAGAAGTTTTGGTATCTAAAGCTCCAGTAGGCTCATCTGCAAGGAGTACTTTAGGATCACTAGCCAAAGCTCTTGCAATGGCTACACGTTGCTTTTGACCACCAGAAAGTTGATTAGGTAAATGATGTGCCCAGTCTGCAAGACCTACTTTTTCAAGGTAATGCATGGCTTTTTCATCACGTTCTTTGCGCCCTACTTTTTGATAGTATAATGGCAATGCAACGTTATCAATTGCATTTTTATAATTGATAAGATTGAATGATTGAAAAATAAAACCCAAAAATTTATTGCGGTATTGAGCTGCAATTTTCTCGTTTAAGTTTTTAATAGGCGTGTTATCTAATGTGTATGAACCGCCATCAGCCTCATCTAACATACCTAGAATATTAAGTAGGGTAGATTTTCCGGATCCTGAAGAACCCATTATAGAAACTAATTCACCTTCTTTTACAGAAAAATTAATACCCTTTAAAACGTGTAAAGATGTATTACCTGTAATATAAGATTTGTGTAAATCAGTAATTTCTATCATGGTTAGTGTTTATAAAGTATGTTCAAACAAGTCTATTATAAATAGACTGTAAATTTCTACACTTGTTACACTAATTGTAATAATTAAATGTTAATTGATGCCCAATTGAAGGTATAATTATAAAAATATTAATGACTTGAAATAATCAATTCTCTATATCCTCAGATTTTTTTTGGGTGTTTCTATAGATCATATAGATAATTGCACCCACAAGAATATACGGGAATGCCATTAAGTAAGTTATACCGTTATTAAGACCTTGTGCTGCTGCGGTGTCTCCAGAACTTTCAATTACGGCACGACACATGGCGCACTGCGCTTTCGCGAAAGCGGGAGCACTAAAAATAATAAATAATATAAATAGCTTTTTCATATTTACATCTTAGTAGTAAGGTTGCATGAAAACATACACTAAAACTCCTGTAACTGCTATGTACATCCAGATAGGAAAAGTCCATCCTGCTATTTTCTTATGTTTTTCAAACTTCTTATTCCATGCAAAATACATAGTGTATAGCACGAGTGGTAAGATGATTCCTGAAAGTACTATGTGACTTACTAGTATGAAGAGATATAAATATCTTAATGGTGCATCACTAGGGTATGCCACAGGTTCATTGCTGATTTTTGAAATGACATAGCTTACTAAGAATACAGCACTAAGTATAAAAGCGGTGGTCATAACCCATCTATGAGCCGTTCTATTTTGCTTTTTGATGAGTACGAATCCTGTAGCGAGTAAAACTGCGGTCATACCATTAAGAACTGCGTGAAATAAAGGTAGTAAACCGGCGTCTATACCTAGGAAGTTGTAACGTTCTGGCATTAACATAAGTAGTACTACTACTAATGGTACTAATATGGAAATCGTAATGATTATTGCAGGACCTTTTTTTTCTAACATGATTTACTTATTTAATAAAGTTTCGGCATCTTCAATGATCTCTTGAATTTGAGCAGGAATTTCGTTCTCTTGAACTCCATTATAGTGATAAATCCAGTTTTCGTTTTCGTCATCGATTCTTACTTTACGAGATCTTATAAAACCATTTCTATCTACTAGTGCAAAATTACCGCTGTGTTCAAACCTAATATTCTCATCCTCACTTTCAGAAACATATGCATTAAATCCTTCTCTACTTAATTTATAGGTAGCTTCTTTATCGCCTGTAAGAAAAAGCCAGTTGCTATTTGCATCATATTTTTGAGCATATTCTTTCAAAACTGCTGGTGTGTCATTTTCTGGATCTATGGTAATAGATACGGTGCGAAAGTCTTTATAGTTTTCTAATTCTTTATTAATTTTTGACATATTCATACTCATAGGAGTACAAATGGTCGGGCAAGTAGTGAAGAAAAAGTCAATAACATATACCTTGCCTAGTAAATCTTGATCTGTTATAGTGTCACCGTTTTGATTCACAAATTGAAAATCAGGTACTTTATTAAATTTCTTTAGAAATTTATCAGCAACAGGAATACGATCTTCTGACCTATTACTGTCTACTACTTTATCTTTATTAATGTAATGGATAACATTTGTCACGGCAAAGTATCCAAAAATAATTATGATAATTGCAAGCCCTATATAGTATGGAGTATCCTTTTTCTTACTCATCTTTTTGTATTTTTTGATCTCTATTTTTCTTGAAAGCAAACCTATATTCTGCAAGAAGAACTCTCATGTCGTCCATCATTCTTTTATTCAGATTTGCAATTAAATAGGTGTCATAACCATATATCATTCCTAGTTCTTCGTCATCTGTACGACCTCTTAATGAACGTTTCTTGTCAATGATAAAAGCATGTTCTGAAGAGAGATCTTTATTAAGACTTAAATTAGATTCAAAAGAATTGAAAAGGTTTTGAATAGCTTGATCGGTACCGACTATAAAATGCCAGTCAGACAGATCAGTTGTTTCAGCCATTTGTGCTTTAATTTCTTCTATGTCTTTTACTCCGTTAGAAGGGATAACACTTATCATTTGGTACCCATCAAACTCATGAAAGTCCTTGTAGATTTTTTCATTGATATTTGAAACATAACCTAACCGGTCATAAGGTTGATTCCCTAAGAATGTGATGATTGACACACTATCCTGTAATTGTATCTTTTTACCTTCTAATGTTTTAAACTGATCTAACTCTTGTACATTTTCTGTTACAATAGGAAGCGTTTTAAAGTGATGCTCACCGTTTAAAAAAAACAAATAGGTGAGAAGCGGTAGTGCAAATAAAATAAGCAATACACTTACAATAGCAACTCTACTTGTTTGTTTTATTCCTTCAGCTTTAGGTAAATCAGACATAATTAAAAGTTTGACAATTTTGAAAATAGGGTATAAAAAAGGACGGAATAAAACCGCCCTTAATATTTTATTACCTAGTCGTCATTAGAAGTCTGTACTTACAGCGGCGCTTTTGTAAACTTCATATATGTAATCTCCTTCTACTAAAAGAATTGCAATTAGGTATATGATCAAGAAAACTGCTGTCCATACTACGGCTCTTCTCAGTCCGCTTATTTCATCACGCATGTGCATAAAATCCCATGTGATGTAATAAGCTTTAACAATAGTTAATATGATAAATATCCAGTTTAAAAATTTAAGTTTTAAAAAGGTACCATTTAAAAAATCAGGTTTGATATATCCTAATGCTACTTCTACAATAGTAACAATAGAAAGAAATATAAGAACACCCCAAATTTTCTGAGTATTAGACTTAAATTTTACAAGACCTCTAAAGATCTCTAATTTATGTTCTGTGTGTCCGTCTGTATGTGCTGCGTGATCTGCCATGTTAATATCTTAAATAATTTATACTAGGTAGAAGAATGTAAATACAAATACCCAAACTAAATCTACAAAGTGCCAGTAAAGACCTACTTTCTCTACCATTTCATAACTACCTCTTCTTTCATAAGTGCCTAATAACACATTAAAGAAAATGATCATGTTAAAAATCACACCAGAGAATACGTGAAATCCGTGAAACCCAGTTATGAAAAAGAAAAAGTCTGCAAATAGTGGAGCACCATATTCATTTTCAGTAAGGTTTGCACCTTCTACAACTCCTACAGCATCTTTATTTAATTTTGCTAATGCATCTGCTCTAGAAAGAACTAATTTTTCACTTGCGCCTGTTTCTTCGTTCAACACTAGTTGTTGCGTTCTTATGGTAATATTAGGGTTTGATTTAAAACCTTCCATTACTTCTTGAAGCGTGTAGCTGGCATTATATTGTCCAGAACTTTCAAACCAGATTCCATCATTGTTACCGTAAGGTTCAACATCTCTAGGACCTACAGTAGCAAATTCATCTAATGCCACTCGCTTTTTATGATCGTTTACATCTACAAACTGAAGGATTTTACCACCTTTAGTTTTAACTGCACCATACTCTCCAGCGATAAAGTTTTTCCATTCCCATGCTTGAGAACCTACAAAGATCAAACCACCTATAACAGTAAGTAAGAGGTAAAAAGAAACTTTCTTCTTATCCATATGATGACCGGCGTCAACTGCAAGTACCATGGTTACAGAAGAACCAATCAAGATAAAGGTCATCAATGCCACATAGAACATAGGAGCAT
>CAZBCH010000163.1:0-5218 GCA_964490235.1 uncultured Flavobacteriaceae bacterium
GTTTGCTTTCGCGAAAGCAAAATTTAAAAAAACCATTAAAACAATTAGAAAAACTAGGTGCCGAAACTAGAGTCGTAGAAATGACGACAGGAAACAAGGAATCAAGATTTGTAGCTTGGAGATTTAAAAGCTAGATTTATATTTTAGTAATAATGGACGATAAGACAATTCAAAATTTAAGAGAAGCGCTGGAATTTTCTCCAGATAATATACCATTGAGATTACATCTTGCAGAATCGCTGCGTCTGGCAAATATGCTTGAAGAAGCTGAGGAAGAATACGAGATTATTTTACAATATAAAGCAGAACCTAAAGCAAGGATAGGTCTCGCGCTCATATCGTATAAACAGAAAAACTATTCTAAGGCGATCGTTATTCTAGAAAGTTTAATTCAAGAAGGTAACAAAGATCTAGACACTCATTTGTTTTACACTCGCGCTCTAGTAAGATCTAATGATACAGATCAGGCAATAGACGCTTATCAGGATTTATTGAAACACCATCCAGACTTTAGCGATAGTGAACTTGATAAAGAATTGAGAATGCCTTCTAATGCTCCCGATGGTTATGATGACGATGATGACGATTACGATGATGAGTATGAAGATGGTTTCAATGAATCTAGTGTCTTTATAGAAAAACCAGAAATGGATTTCAAAGATGTGGGCGGTATGGATAATGTGAAGCGCGAGATCGATTTAAAAATCGTGCAGCCACTACTCCATCCAGAGATCTACAAAGCCTACGGAAAGAAAATAGGCGGCGGAATTTTACTTTATGGTCCACCAGGATGTGGTAAAACTTATATTGCCAAAGCTACTGCAGGGCAAATCAATGCCAAGTTCATTTCCTTAAGTCTTAACGATATTCTAGATATGTGGATCGGTAATTCTGAAAAGAACCTACACCGCATATTTGAGGTTGCTAGAAATAATACTCCTTGCGTTTTATTCATAGATGAGATCGATGCACTAGGCGCCAGTCGCAGTGATATGAAGCAAAGTGCTGGTAAAAATTTGATCAATCAGTTTCTTCAAGAGCTGGATGGTATTTCAAATGATAATGAAGGACTACTTATTCTGGGCGCGACTAACATGCCATGGCACCTGGATACCGCTTTTCGTCGTCCAGGTAGATTTGATCGCATACTATTTGTGCCGCCACCAGATGCTCCTGCTCGCGAGGCTATCTTTGATTTAAAACTAGAAGAAAAACCTACTAAAAATATTGACACTAGAACACTAGCCAAAAAAGCCCTAGAATACTCTGGTGCAGATATAGAAGCAGTGATAGACATTGCGATCGAGAATAAGCTAGAAGAAGCAATAAAATCTGGCTTACCTCAACCGCTTACTACAAAAGACCTTTTGAAATCGCTTAAAAAGCACAAACCTAGTACTAAAGAATGGTTTACTACAGCAAAGAATTTTGCTGTTTATGCAAATGAGTCTGGGCTATATGATGATATACTTCATTATTTGAAACTTAAAAAGTAATGATAGACGCCATTTACGATAGAGCCTATCTACTCTACCAGCAAAATAGATTTTCTCAAGCTGAGGACTTGCTCAATCAAGCACTCACGCAGGATCCTAATAATGTGTATTGTTTGCATTTGCTCGCAGAAGTAAACCTCGCACAAAATGATCCTAAAAAGGCAAAACATTTTATAGACATCGCCATAGGACTAGCGCCACATATGGACACTTTATTTGCTACTAAAGCAAAGGTGATGCTTAACGTAGAAAAATATGATGAAGCTGAGGAGCTTTTAAAACAAGCCATTCAACTCAATGCGCAAGAAGCCTCTTATTATGCGATGCTGGCTCATATCTCGCTTTCGCGAAAGCGGTATAAGGAATCAGAACAACTGGCAGAAAAGGCATTATCTCTGGACCCTGCAAATTTACTTGCTTTAAATGTGAAAAGCACTGCACAACTGAAGCAGAATAAAAAACGGGAATCTGAAGAAACATTAAAGGGTGCACTGGGAGAAAATCCTGAAGATTCTTATACACATGCTAACTACGGCTGGAACAAGTTAGAAATGGGTGATCATAAGGCAGCCTTAGAACATTTCAAGGAATCGTTGCGGTATAACCCTAATAACACTTATGCTCAAGCCGGAATGATGCAGGCATTACAAGCGCGATATTTTGTGTACAGGTGGTTTTTAAAATACCAGTTTTGGTTAGGAAATATGGGAGCAAAATATCAATGGTACTTTATAATAGGTTTCTATTTAGGAATGCAAGGATTGAGCTATGTTGCAGATAATGTTCCTGCTCTGTCTCCATTTTTGACACCAGTTGTAATTTTATTAGCTCTTATTGCTTTAAGCACATGGGTTATTGCACCATTATCGCAATTGCTATTCAGTTTTAATGAGTATGCAAAATTTCTTCTAGATGAGAAAGAAAAACGCTCTGTTCTATTTACTGGAATTTGCGTTCTCATAGGTCTTACTGGAGTAACCGCTTATTTGATTTTAGATGATTTTAGATTTCTCATGGTAGGAATCGCTGGTCTAATTTTAATGATACCATGGAGTATGTTTTATAATGAAACTAAACCTAAATTCATGATGCCACTAGCCGCCGCAGTAATGACCGTAATCGCAACAATTGCCTTGTATTTAAGTTTTACGACTGGTGATATTTCTAATGTTTTTGTAACGGCTTTCTTAGTAAGCTTTTTTGCCTTTCAATGGTTTGCAAACGCTGTAAGTATCTCAAGAAATAATATTTGAATGAGGAATAAGGAATAAGGAATAATTAAATTCTTAGAATAAACTACCTAATGTTTTATTCAAAAATTGCTTTTCTAAATGTCATAAGCTCACTTAAAACTCATCAAAGTAATTACTGTTTGATAGAAACCTAAATTAGTCACAATCTTTTTCATTTTTCGAAAGTTAGTTTTTCAATTACGACCACTCTTAAAACCATACACCATGTTCGGATTATTTAAAAAGAAAACAGAGTTAGAAAAGTTGCAAGAGCAATATGAAAAACTAATGAAAGATTACCATAGACTTTCTACAACAGATCGCGCAGCCAGCGATGCCGCATTTGCAAAGGCCGATGAGATAGGTAAAAAAATGGATGCTTTAAAGTAAAATCATTAAAAAACAATACTCATACTCGTTGTCCTACATTCAATTTTATTATTATGTGTATTACAACTGCTTTATAATATCTTTTATCTATAATAATTATTTGATTGCTAAATCATCTATTTATAACGATGTAGCTTTTGTAAACTTGAGTATTCACAAAAGTTAAATAGTTTGAATACCAGTATGAAAATTCTTATTTTATTTCTATTCTTAAGTTTTACGGTTTCTGTCACGTCACAAGTAGGTGTAGGTACGAACACTCCAGAAAGTGATGTTCATGTGTCAAGTACCAACACAGACGGAGGAAGTATACAAATCGACGGAGGAATACGTTTAGGAGGCGACGACACTACGCAAGGTGCTAAAGGATCTAAGGGTCAAGTTTTGACATCAAATGGCGATGCAGAAGGTGCTTCCTGGGAGACTCCTGGTGCAGCTGGCGACTATAAATCAAGTTGCTTTACGGTCAGTGATATTGCAGTTATTAACACTGGTGTACCGAGTGGAAGTAACAGAAATACTGTGAATGTTACCGCTGCTCAAACACTTACTGCTTTAAACACTCTACCAAATGGTGGTATACTACTAATTAGAACTCTTACCGCAACTACTTATACCGCTGCAAACACTTATTTGACAGTTGAATTACCTAGCGCAGCATTGATACAAAATAAGAAGTTTGTGATCGCGTTTGACGGACCAGTAGGTTCTAATAATATTCTATCTAATGGTGATAATTTTGAAATTGTAGTTAAAACTAGTGAAGCTAACTCTGTATATTATGGTTTTGACATAGGCGCTGCAATACCAAAAGTTCAAATCGACAACTTTCTTGGTAGTGGTATTTATGATATATCAAAATTAGAAAACAACACACTTCAGAATCAAAAAATGCTCATTTTCAACTCTATTTCAATTGAGTCCCTAGGTCCATTGACTTGGAATTTTACTGAGCCTGAATGTGCTGTTCAAAATCCAGTTCACTAGATATTTTATAATTAGCTTATTTATTTAATAACTATATAATTATTAGAGCTATCAATGAAATAAATCTACATCTGCTCAGGAACTTCTATTCCCATTAAAGAACAAGCACTTTTTACCACTGCAGCTGTTTTATAACAGAGTAACAGACGGAACTGTTTTAAATGAGCATTTTCTTCCTCTACAATTTTTGGAACATTTTGATAGAAGGAATTAAATTCTTTTACTAATTCATAAACATAGTTTGCCACAAGCGCTGGACTGTATTTATCTGCAGCAGTTTGAATCACATCAGGAAATTGTTGTAGTGATTTAATTACAGATATGTCTTTATCAGTCAAATCTAAATCTACTGAACTTTCTAGAGCATTTGAATCAAATTCAGATTTCTTAAGTATGGACTTGATACGGGCATGCGTGTATTGAATAAATGGTCCTGTATTCCCTTGGAAATCTACTGACTCTTCTGGATCAAACATCATGCTTTTTTTAGGATCTACTTTAAGCATGAAATATTTTAACGCTCCTAGACCTATCATCTTATACAGCTTTTCTTTTTCTGCCTCAGAAAGTCCTTCAAGCTTTCCTTGTTCTTGTGCTATTTCTTTTGCAGTAGTTGTCATTTCTTCCATCAACTCGTCTGCATCTACAACGGTACCTTCTCGAGATTTCATTTTACCTGATGGTAATTCTACCATACCATAACTTAAATGGTATAAGTTTTTTGCCCAATCAAACCCTAATTTCTTTAGTATTAAAAACAATACTTTAAAATGATAGTCTTGCTCGTTTCCTACCGTATAAACCATAGAATTAATGTGATGATCTTTTACACGCTGTATAGCTGTTCCTATATCTTGAGTCATGTAAACTGCAGTTCCATCGCTACGCAATACAATCTTGCGATCTAGTCCATCTTCTGTTAGGTCTATCCAAACTGATCCATCTGGATCTTTCTCAAAGACACCTTTATCTAGTCCTTGTTGAACAACATCCTTACCTAGCAGGTAAGTATCGCTCTCATAATACAAGCTATCAAAGTTTACTCCTAAATTTTTATAAGTAATGTCAAAACCATCGTAAACCCAACCATTCATTTTTTTCCAAAGCGCTACT
>CAZBCH010000164.1:0-1969 GCA_964490235.1 uncultured Flavobacteriaceae bacterium
CTATCACGAGAGAATGAAACAATCGTGAAATTCCCTAAAACATATACACTTTCTGAAATTGCCGGCATTATAGACTGTCGTTATAAGGGTGATGCCTCGTTTCCAGTTCTAGGAATGAACGAGATTCATGTGGTAACACCAGGTGATATCGTTTTTGTAGATCATCCTAAATACTATGATAAGGCTTTGCACAGCGCTGCCACAATAGTATTAATTAATAAAGAAGTGGAGTGTCCAGAAGGGAAAGCACTACTTATTTCAGACGATCCATTTAGAGATTTTAATAAATTAACTAAATATTTCAATCCTTTTACCGCTTTCGCGAAAGCGGAACATCCAAAAAGCTTAGGAGAAAACTCTCATATTCACCCTACAGCCAGTATAGGAAAAGATGTAGTTATAGGTAAAAATTCTATTATTCATGCTAATGTAACTATAGGAGACTATACGATAATAGGTGATCACGTTACGATTCATGGAGGTGTTGTTTTAGGAGGCGATGCCTTTTACTATAAAAGAAGGCCAGAAGGGTATGACAAGCTGTTAAGCAACGGTAGGGTGGTGATACATG
Organism: uncultured Flavobacteriaceae bacterium; assembly: GCA_964490235.1. GTDB lineage: Bacteria > Bacteroidota > Bacteroidia > Flavobacteriales > Flavobacteriaceae > Nonlabens. The sequence goes on from CAZBCH010000164.1 coordinate 572, forward strand.
ATCATGTTGAAATAGGTGCAAATAGTACCATTGATCGAGGTGTGACTGGTGATACAACCATAGGATATGGAACTAAATTAGATAATCAAGTTCAAATAGGGCACGATACTGTATTAGGTAAACATGTTTTGATTGCTAGCCAGACGGGAATTGCTGGTTGCGTAGTTGTTGAAGATGAAGTCACTATTTGGGGACAGGTAGGAATAACTAGCGGCATTACTATAGGTAAAAAAGCTGTTATATCTGCAAAGTCTGGTGTTAGTAAATCTCTAGAAGGTAATAAACATTATTTTGGAATCCCTGCAGACGATTTTAGAAGTAAGTATAAAGAGATTGCTGCAATCAAACAAGTTCCAGAAATGATGAAGTTGATAAAAAACATAGATAAAAACCGTTAATATTTTAACGAAAAGATAGAATTTAAAACTAGGTTAACATTTCATTCTTACCTAGTTTAGCACAAAATTAAACAAGTTGATAAATGGCTGTTTCAGCAAAGAAAGTAGTATTGAATTTTTTAGAATCTGACGTGTTTGTTAATGCAGAATTGTTTGATAAGTACATGCATAAAGATTTAAAAATCAATTGGCACGCGAGTTCTGGTTTTAGAGAATATAATTATGATGATTATTATAGACTATGTCAGTCTACAGCATCATCTTATGAAAGTATGAGAACAGAGATTTCTCATATTTTCAATGATAAAAAACAAGTCGCTGCTAGATTTACTGTTTATGTAAGAACTAATGAAAATCCAAGAGAAGAAGTACCAGTAGGTTATTTTGTTTCAATCTTTATTGTAGAAGATGAAAAAATTATCGAGGTACATCAATCCAGCCATCCAGCACAAGATTAAATAAAAATACTCCACATATAAAATTTAAAAAATGAGCGTTTTAGTAAACAAAGATTCTAAAATTATAGTACAAGGTTTTACCGGTAGTGAAGGAACATTTCACGCAGGTCAAATGATCGATTACGGTACCAACGTAGTAGGTGGTGTTACTCCTGGAAAAGGTGGTCAAGAACACCTAGGTAAACCAGTTTTTAATACAGTTCAAGAAGCTGTTGAAAAAGCAGGTGCTGATGTTACTATCATTTTTGTGCCACCAGCTTTTGCTGCTGACGCGATTAAGGAGGCTGCAGATGCTGGTATCAAAGTAATTATAACAATTACTGAAGGTATTCCAGTAGCAGATATGGTTAAAGCTGCAGATTATATTAAAGATAAAGACTGTAGACTAGTAGGTCCTAACTGTCCTGGAGTTATCACTCCAGATGAAGCAAAAGTAGGGATCATGCCAGGCTTTGTATTTAAAAAAGGAAAAGTAGGAATTGTTTCTAAATCTGGAACGCTTACTTATGAAGCATCTGATCAAGTAGTAAAACAAGGTTACG
>CAZBCH010000165.1:0-1742 GCA_964490235.1 uncultured Flavobacteriaceae bacterium
AATTGTAGGCACATTATTAGAAATAGGCTACGGTAAAAGATCGGTAGAAAGTATGCACGATATCATTGCCTCTAAAGATAGAGGTAAAGCTGGTGCTAGCGCCGCTGCATCAGGACTGTTTCTGACTAAAATTGAATATCCTAAGGAACTTTTCTTATGAAGTCAAAAGTGCTTTTTCAAGAGTCTCAAAAGTTCCAGCAATGGTGGCTGTGGATTATTGTAATAGGTCTAGTAATTGTAGCGGCATCAACATTTAATTATTCTGAACCATTGGAAAATCAGATTACAGTTGATAAAGTTATATTAACTATAACAGCTGTAGGGATTTTGGTTTTATTTTTGACATTAAAATTAAATACGCGTATTACTGAAGATAAAATAGAAGTACGTTATTTTCCATTTGTCCAGAAAGATTTCTACTGGAAGGAACTGTCTAGTGTTCAAATCATAGATTATGGTTTTGTAGGCGGCTGGGGAATTCGTATCTGGACAACCTATGGAATTGTTTACAATGTAAGAGGTTCTAAAGGGCTTCATATAAAAATAGCCGATAAACAATACGTAATCGGTACGCAAAAAGAAGAAGAAATGCGATCCAGTATCGCACATTTACTTAAATAAATATGGCCTCAACTACAGGTAATGCATTTAACATGTCTCTTTTTAAGAGATTACTTTCTTATACAAAGCCTTACAGGCTTACTTATTACTTCGTTGCTTTAAGTGCTATTTTGATCGCTATAGTAGCGATTGGGATGCCATATTTAATTAAAGTAGCGATTGATAATCATATTGTACCGCAAGATTTTAATGGATCTCAAACGATTCTAGGTATTGAATATGGAGGCTTTGTAGGAGTAATAATTTTAATGGTAGCTGTACTTATTGCAGATGTTTTACTACAACTTAGTTTCATATACTATGCAAACTGGCTAGGACAACAAGTGATACGTGATTTACGTATTAAGCTTTTCAAGCACATGATGGGTTTTAAGATGCAGTATTTTGATAAAAGTGCTGTAGGTAAATTAGTAACTAGAGCAGTAAGCGACATAGAAACCATCGCTAGTATTTTTTCTCAAGGACTCTTTGTAATCATTTCAGATTTGTTGAAAATGCTGGTAGTTTTAGGTTTTATGGCTTTCTCAAGCTGGAAACTTACCTTGATTGCACTTATAGTAATGCCTTTCATTCTTTATGCAACTCGTGTTTTTCAAAAGGCTATGAAAGTTGCCTTTGAAGAAGTGCGCACTCAAGTGAGTAATCTCAATTCGTTTGTTCAAGAGCGTGTAACAGGAATGAAAATAGTACAGATTTTTAATCGAGAAAAGATAGAATATGAACAGTTTAAAGAAATTAATGATAAACATAGAAATGCTTGGGTAAAAACGGTTTGGTACAACTCGATTTTCTTCCCAATTGCAGAGATGGCTTCTAGTATTACCATTGGGCTTATTGTTTATATAGGTGTAGTCATGAATATAGGGACTCAAAATGCTGCGTTAGTGGTAGAAATAGGTACTATTGTTATGTTTATTGATTTGTCTCAAAAACTTTTTAGACCATTACGCCAGATTGCAGATAAGTTCAATACACTTCAAATGGGAATGGTTGCTGCAAATCGAGTTTTTGGAATCATAGATACCGATTCTCAAATAGAAGATCAAGGTGATCTCATTGCTGCTGATTTAAAAGGTGTCATTGAATTTAAAAATGTAGATTTTGGTTACGTAGAGAATGAG
>CAZBCH010000166.1:0-3277 GCA_964490235.1 uncultured Flavobacteriaceae bacterium
AACGGCAGCTTTGACAGCAGCTATGAAAAAGATTCTGAAAATAATTAATGCTCAGACATCCTTCATCATATCGAGATCCTTCTGGCTTTATGTACAAAGAAAACGGTCTTTATTATCGATGGATCAATCCTGTTTTCTTCAAAGAGTATCATCAGGCAAAATCAGAAGGAATTTATCAAAAACTGTTTGATAAAGGCTGGCTTATCCCACATAAAGAAGTAAGCGCTACTAAGGATAAAATAATCATCAGACCTGAGCAATTGAATTTTATTACCTATCCTTATGAGTGGAGTTTTACACAGTACAAACATGCTGCCCAACTCACCTTAAGAATTCAGATGTTTCTTTTAGAAAATAATTTTTCTCTTAAAGATGCTAGCGCATTCAATATCTCATTTCATCGAGGTAAAGCAATATTTATTGACACTTTAAGTATTGAGCAATATAGAGAAAACACTCCTTGGCGCGCTTTAAAACAATTTAATGAGCATTTTTTTGGACCGCTTTTGTTGGCACAAAAACATGGTGGCCATTTTTTAAAAACACTACAGCATTCAATTAATGGAATTGATTTAAACGACGTTAAAAGGCAATTAAACTTCTTCTCTCGTTTTAACCCTATAATTTACAGTCATATTCATTTGCTTTCAAAATTTCAAAATAAAAATGAAAAAGAAGAAGAAAATGATAGAAATAAAGAGATAATTCTTTCAAAGACTTCTCAAATTAAAATGCTCAAAGCCTTAGAACAGCATATTGATTCTATGTCATCTGTTCAAAATACAGAGTGGTCTTCATACTACAATGAGATCAATTATCAGGAAACTTCATTCCAGACTAAGAAGGAACTGATAAAAGAATGGTGTAATTCTATCAATGCTCTAAAGGTTATAGATCTAGGTGGAAATGACGGTACTTTTGCAAAAGAGCTTATTGAACAAGTAGACCATATAATTGTAAGCGATATAGACCAGCCGGCGATAGATCAATGCTACATTAATATGTTACATACAAAAGAGCAAAAAATCATTCCTTTGGTATGCGATTTAATGCAACCAGCACCAGCAATAGGTTTTAGTAATTCAGAGCGAGATTCATTTACTTCTAGGGTTGTCAATTTTAAACCAGATTTGTGCATGGCGCTTGCATTAATTCATCACATCACCCTTACGGGCAATGTGCCTTTTGAAATGAGCGCCTCATATTTTGCAAAATTATCTAAATATTTGCTCATAGAATTTCCAGATCGTAACGATAGCTGGGTGACCTATATCTTGGATAGTAAACGAGAAGCTCGACATTTATTTGATGGTTATAACAGTTCCGCTTTCGCGGAAGCGTACCAAAAAGAATTCAAATTGATCAAATCAAAGAAAATCATCGGTACAGAGCGCACGTTATTTCTTTTTGAAAGATATGAAAGATAAAATTTTAGGATACCTCAATGAAGAAAAACACCGCTGGTGGACAGTTACCATTGTTCCAGGATTCTATGCAATTGTGTATTTGTATCTTAAGAATTATACGTTAGTAAATTCATGGCAACAACTTGCTAGTTTTATATGTTGTTTTGTTATTCTGCCATCAGTAATATTTTTATTTTTTGATTTTGCATTTAAGAAAAAGATTCCCACGAGAAGAGTGCAACTTTATTGGTCTTATTTGTTGATTAATTTCTCAATTATCTTTTCTCTATCCATCTATTTAGGATGGCGCTGGAAAGGTCTTTTATTATTTGCGATTGTAGTTATAAGCGCCTCCTTTTTTCTGGCAAAGCACTACAAAAAAATAGTTTTACTATTATCTATTATGCTGTTTATAGCCGTCGGGCAATTACTTTATTTTCTAGTAACAAAAGTGTCTAATAGCAATGAGTGGATTAAGGAAATGCCATTTGAGTCGGTTGTATTTGATACGCGACCTAATGTATATGTTATACAACCAGACGGTTTTGTAGGCAGGCGAGCAGGAGACAATCCTCTTTATAATTTAAAATTAGAAGAATTTTATAACACTTTATCTGATAGTGGCTTTCAATTCAATCATAATTTTAGAAGCAATTATCCTACAACTCTTGCGTCTAACTGTACTTTATTTACAGCGCAGCACCATTTTTTGAACTATGGCGATATAGACAACGAGTTACTAAATGCACGAGACATTATTCTAGGAGATAATCCAGTCATTAAAACTTTTAAAAAAAATGGATACCAGACTAACGTCATATTAGAACATTCTTATTTGATGCTCAATTATCCAGAGGTCGCTTACGAGAATAACAATGTTTCCTACAACGATCTGTCTCCTTTACTACCTAACTATTTTTTAGGTAAGAATTACCAAAGAGCCTTTGAAAACATGGTCGTTAACGCTAGTAGTGAGCCTCAGTTTTTCTTTATTGAAATTTTACATCCAGGCCATATTTCTTTCAGTAAAGATCGAAAAGATGCTATTAAATTTGAAACTGAACGCTATAAGCAAGAGATTGACTCCATTTCAAAAACAATAATTGAAATGGTTCAATTCATTGAAAAAAACGATCCAGAATCCATCATCATACTTCTCGCAGATCATGGTGGCTTTGTAGGCTACTCTCACACAGGAGCTGCTTACAATCTGCCAGAAAGTAATGAAGACCTCAAACAAAGTGTATTCAATGCCTTGTATGCTGTAAAAACACCATATGGATCAAAAATACACCCTATTAAAGCGACATCCTCCATAAGCGTTTTTCCAAGATTATTTGATCATCTTTCTAGTATGGATCTTACAACAGAACTTCAATTAGACAATAGCAGCTACCTATTGATCGATAATAAATCTCATAAAGAGTTATATCAATACTATGATTCAAAAGGTAATTCTGTATCTAAAAAAATTACTAGAGACTCTATCGGTAAGTAAATCTATCCTCTTGATATTTTGATATACTTCTTTGTATTGCATGGCTAGAATAACTTACACAGTTAAGTTCCTATATCAATAGTCTATGAATCCAGTTAAACATGTACCATAGAAGGTTCCTAAATTTAAATAGAGCCTTGATATGTTTATAAATCTATCATGAATCTAGGATTCCTTTGTTTATTAATTCCGCTTTCGCGAAAGCGGAACAACTATCAAAAGTTTTTACAATAAAAAAATGATTTACCCCAGTATGATAACTGAGATAAATCATCTTTTACGTTTAGTTTATGAACTCTTGTTCTTACTCGATTACTAGTTTTCTCACGAGCTTATCTCCTGCTTCAGTTGAAACTTCTAGTATATACAATCC
>CAZBCH010000167.1:0-1563 GCA_964490235.1 uncultured Flavobacteriaceae bacterium
CGATTTTTTAATGCCTTGAGGATAGACAACAATGAATCCTTCTATATCTGCAAGTTCATTAAATCTTCTTCTAGGTTTGCACCAGTACAAGATATAATATGAACCTTATCCTTACGGATCATCTCACCAAAAATCTTCCCAATCTCTGCTGTACTCATAGCTCCAGCTAGCGAAACTAGCATTTTAGAACCTTGGTTGAGCTGTGCTTCATAACCTTTGGCAGCGTCTACAAGTGCCGCGCTATTAAAGTGTAGGAAGTAATTTTCTATGAAATCTGTTATAGGTTTTCCCATGTTTTGTTTTTGCGAAGATTAATCTTCTATGTTTTTCATTTTTTTCAATCCAGCTTTTGTGAAAGCATTGTCTGCCTCATAGCCGTCTTCTCCTTCTAGAGCGATGTCTTTAAACTTATAGCTCAACATTTTATAATACAATTTTGCAGCAAGAAAATTTGATGATTTTTCTGATGGATTAGGACATAATTCAACGATGTCAAAACCTACCACGTTCTTCTCTGCAAAAACCATTTTTAAGAAATCTAATGTTTCATACCAGAAGAGCCCACCAGGTTCAGGCGTACCAGTAGATGGACATATCGATGGGTCAAAAGCATCTAAATCGATGGTAATAAATACATTTTCTGTAAGTGCTTCAGTAGCTTTTTCTTGCCAGTAGTCATCTTGTACCATTTCATGAGCAAAGAAGATTTTATCGTCGTCATTAATACCTACTTCTATGCTGTCCATGGAACGTATTCCTACCTGCACTAGATTTGTTTTTTGACTCGCTTCATATACGGCACAAGCATGATTACAAGTACTACCGTCGTATTCTTTTCTTAAGTCTGCATGAGCATCAATTTGTAATACACTCAAGTTTTCATACATATCGTTAAAAGCACGTATACTTCCTATAGAAATAGAATGTTCTCCACCAAAAAGGGTTACAAACTTATTTTTCTTGATATACTTTTTAGTAGTTGCGTGCACGGCATCTACCATTGCTTCTGGCGAACTGTTCTCTGTAACAGCATCTGCAAGAAAGACTCCATGATGATACACTTCTGTATCAGTTTCAATATCGTATAATTCCATATTTGCACTAGCGTCTAAAAAGGCTTCTGGACCTTTATCTGCGCCTTTTTGCCAGGTGCTCGTTCCATCATAAGGAACTGGAATTAAAACAATTGATGCATTATCTAATCCAGCATATTCATCTGGAATTCCTGCATAGTTTGAATTGCTCATGTCTTGAAATTAAAAGATTGTTTTAAAGTTAATCGATTTATATAAAATATTAATATCCTAAAATGCCTAGCATTTGTTCTGAGCTTTGTTGCTCCTTAAAAACTCTAGTTTGTATAGTGCCATTTTTATCGCGGTCTATTAAAATATGTTTAGGTGCTGGTATTAAACAGTGTTGTATACCGCCATATCCACCTATACTTTCTTGATAAGCTCCTGTATTAAAAAAGCCTATGTAAAGTGGTTTATCTTTGTGATATTTAGGTAAATAAATAGCATTGACATTTTGCTCACTGTTGTAATAATCATCACTATCGCA
>CAZBCH010000168.1:0-3502 GCA_964490235.1 uncultured Flavobacteriaceae bacterium
ATAATTAAGCATTTTACGTGTTCTATATTTTGAGACATACTTCTTTATTTTATAGCAAAAATATCAATTTTATGAGTCAAGTGAAAGCAAATGACACTGTAAAAGTGCATTACACAGGAAAATTAAAAGCAAACGGTCAAATTTTTGACACCAGTGCCGAAAGAGAGCCGCTAGAAGCTCAATTAGGTCAAGGTGCATTGATCCCTGGTTTTGAAAAAGGTCTTGTGGACATGAAAGTGAATGAAAAGAAAACTATTGAGATCCCTAAAGAAGAAGCTTATGGTGAGGTGATGCAAGAGCTTTTTCACAAAGTACCTAAAGATCAATTACCTGGCGAGATCAAGCCAGAAGTAGGAATGGGACTTATGGCACAAAATCCTGATGGAACAGAGCGCCAGTTGCGAGTTGCTCAAGTAGCAGACGACCATATAGTGGTAGATGCAAATCATCCTCTTGCTGGACAAGATTTAGTTTTTGAACTAGAAGTAGTTGCTATCAACTAGTATTACTATCATTCGATACAATAAAAGCCCGTTGCATGAATTGCAACGGGCTTTTTCATTGTATATAAAAGTTCAAGAGTATTTAAATGACTATTAATAACTATCTCTATTTATGTGCTTTACTCTTATAAATTGATGTACGATCGCTATTTAATATTCTTATCAAATACAACATTAGGAAAAAAAAAAGCTGGCTATATAAAAGCCAGCTTTTCTTATTTTAATTAAAAACTCTTATGCTTCAACTTTTTTTGAAGACGTAACAGCAAGACTATAAATTACTAGTCCAAAACCGATCTTGTTGATCGCATCACCTATGTTGTAAACCACATCCATTGCTTCTTGAGCAGCTTTAGGATCTTCTACTAGCTGTAAGCCGAATAATCCACCTTCAGTTCCTAATATGTAACCTAAAGGATAAATCGCCCATCCTACTAGTACAAACCAGCATAGTATGTTGTGTGCTTTCAATACCGCTCCACCGGCTGCTGTTGCAAGTTTCTTTGCTTCACCGAACCATATCATATATACGATAACGAAGTATGCAATTCCTGATACAAGACCCCAAACCCATTGCATAGTAGGGTTTCCTAATGCGATTACTTCACCGAAGTAACCTGTTACTAGCATTACTACTGACCAGAAGATCAATTTCCACATCAGTCCTAGTTTTGCACCAGCTACTTTAAGGATTAAATAGAATTCTACACACATCAATGGAACTGTTAACGTCCAGTCCACATATCTAAAGAATGTAGGAGAGCTATCTGTTGCAGCATAATAATCTCTCATATAAAAATAATGCACTGCTGCAATAAAAGTAATTAGTCCTGAAACTAATACAGAAGTACGCCATTTATTGTCAAATTGACTTAATGACAAAAAGAAAAAAGCACTTGCGGCCATCATGGCCATGCTCCCGATAAAGAATGTAAAACCTACATAATCATCTGTGGCCATCTTTGCCACTTCAAGAGTTGAAAGTAAAAAGTTCATAATTTAAGTTTTTATGTTTAAGTAAAGATAAGAAAGATTAAACAAATTTGTTTAACTTTGATGTGTTAATATTAAACAAAAATGACTAGAAAATTTCAGCTGTACAATTTTATAATGGTATTGAGCTTTTTCTTCTTATGGGTTTCTCTTCAAATACCTGAAAGAATTGAGTTTGTTCTTGGGTATTTTTTGATTCTTACTATAGGAGTAGGTCACGGCGCAAATGATTTAAAAATCTATTTCAATTCTAAAAAGCTGAGTCTTAAAAAACTATTTATTTTTCTAGGATTATACTCCTTACTAGTTTTAGTGGGGTCAGGTTTGTTTTTTATCGTACCAGAATTTGTTCTAGCACTATTTATACTAGTGAGTGGATATCATTTTGGTCAAGAACATTTTGAAAAGTACGAAATTGATAACACGTGGTACTATAATGTATTTATAGGTGCCTACGGTTTAATGATTATTCTGTCCTTATTATACATTCACTCGCAAGAGAGCTTGCTTATTATAAATGACTTATTAGATATCAACTTAGGTGAACAAGTACTGTTATACTTCTTGATAAGCTCTTTAGTAATATGGCTGTTGTGTTTTATAGCAATAAGAAAATATTTAAAATGGAATGAAATATTAAGAGAGCTGTTTTATCTAGTCCTTATATATATGATTTTTTCTAATGCGAGCCTTATATGGGGATTTGCGATTTATTTTATCATGTGGCATAGCATACCATCTATTTACAATCAAATTTATTATCTAGAAGGAACAGTAAATCCTTCTACCGTAAAGAGTTATATTAAGGATTCTTTGCTCTATTGGATCGCGGCTCTTGTCTTTTTAGGTGTGTTGTATTATTTTTTGAAAGATCATACCAGCTTATTCCTTAGTATAATAATTGCATTTTTAGGCGGTATTACTTTCCCGCATGTAGTTGTGATGCATCAATTAAATAGTAAGTAGACCTTTAAATATTTTACAATCTAATGGACTTTTATTGAATGAACTAGGTTCAGTATTGATCTCGCTTTCGCGAAAGCGAAATAAAAATTACTTCTATCCTATTATCCTTTTATTTATTTTAAACTATTTATTGATAACGCAACTTAAAGCACTACCATTCTCACTAGAAACCAATTGAAAACCTTGAAGGTAATGTGGTATAATAGTATCTTTGCATTCTTCAAAAAATGAGTAAAAAATATGTTTGATAATTTAACTGACAAATTAGATAAAGCGATGCACGTCCTAAAAGGACATGGAAGCATTACTGAAGTTAACGTTGCAGATACTCTTAAAGAAATACGTCGTGCTCTTGTAGATGCCGATGTGAACTATAAAATAGCTAAAGAATTTACCTCGCGAGCTAAAGAGAAAGCGCTAGGTCAAGGTGTACTTACCACATTAAAACCAGGTCAATTACTTACTAAGATCGTAAAAGATGAGCTTACTGAGCTTATGGGTGGTGACGCAATAGGATTGAACCTGAGCGGTAATCCTACTGTTATCTTAATGTCTGGACTTCAAGGATCTGGTAAAACTACTTTTTCTGGTAAGCTGGCTAATTTTTTGAAGAATAAAAAAAGTAAAAAACCTCTTCTTGTAGCTTGTGATATTTACCGTCCTGCTGCAATAGATCAACTTCACGTTGTAGGAGAAAGTGTAGGTGTAGAAGTATTTTCTAATCGTGAAGAGAAAAATCCGGTTAAAATATCTGAAGCCGCGATTGCCTATGCTAAGGCAAACGGATTTAATGCCGTTATCATAGATACCGCTGGTCGTCTCGCAGTGGATGAACAAATGATGACCGAGATTGCAGATGTACACGCTGCTATTAAACCGCAAGAAACCTTATTTGTAGTAGATGCAATGACAGGTCAGGACGCAGTAAATACTGCAAAGGCCTTTAATGATCGTCTTAACTTTGACGGTGTAGTTCTTACAAAATTAGATGGTGACACACGTGGTGGTGCCGCTCTATCCATTAAAACAGTAGTTAATAA
>CAZBCH010000169.1:0-4764 GCA_964490235.1 uncultured Flavobacteriaceae bacterium
GGTGCATTAAAACAAATTGCGGTATCGTTGAATAGAATGGCTCACGATATAACAATGCTAGCTAGTGGTCCACGTAGCGCTATAGGAGAATTAATCATTCCGGCAAACGAGCCTGGAAGTTCTATCATGCCAGGAAAAGTAAACCCTACTCAAGCCGAAGCAATTACTATGGTATGTGCTCGAGTAATGGGTAATGATACTACTGTTACTGTAGGTGGTATGCAAGGTCATTTTGAATTAAATGTTTTTAAACCTGTAATGGCTGCTGCTGTATTAGAAAGCGCTCAATTAATAGGCGACGCATGTATAAGTTTTGACGAGAATTGTGCTGTAGGTATCGAGCCTAATAAAGAAACAATCAAATCGTTACTAGACAACTCTTTGATGCTAGTAACTGCTTTAAATACTAAAATAGGTTACTATAAAGCTGCCGAAATTGCAAACAAAGCTCATGAAGAAGGTACTACCTTAAAAGCAGCTGCCTTGGATCTAGGATATGTCACTTCAGAAGAATTTGATGAATGGGTAAAGCCAGAAGACATGGTAGGACATAGATAATAAACTTTCTATTTTGCGAATACAAAGGATACTAGGTTTTAACCTCAGTATCCTTTTTTTTTGATAATAGTAACATTATCAGATATTTAAAAATGGTAATGATCTCACTTTTACATAACAATGTTAAACTACTCTAATAATAAGTAAGGTCGACAAGCGCAATGTGATTGTGTAAAGAAATGCAGGAATTAGTATCACAAATTTTAATAATCTAATAAATTTACCATTACTAAACCAACAATCAATGAATCATACTATTTGGCAATCATTTTACAAAGATACCGACCGATTACAAAAGCCAGCAAAAGCAAACCAACTGTTAACACAAAGTGACATAGACCAAGTAAAATCCTTACTTATTGATGTTTTAAATGGCTTTGTAAATAAAGGAGAACATCATATAGGTATGAAAATCTATATAGAAAATGAGCTTAAAAATGAATATATCCATAAGCTTGTGGAACATCCACCTAGAATAAATCAAACACTTGAAGAATGGTCACAAGAAATTTTTGGTGATCTGAAGTTTGGGATGATCTTAATCGGACTAGAACAGTACAGTAATAAGTTTGCAGAAAAAGCGGCTTCTATCGTGGCTCCTTTACTTGAAACCGCTGGAATGCCAGTTCATGGATTATCTTTTCTATTTTTTATGGGAAATTATGGATTTACACCATTTGGAATTCATAAGGAAGCTACAGGAGAAGATGGCATTTTGTTTCATCTAGGACCTCAAGATAAACAGTTCTACACTTGGGATGATCCTAAATATAATTCACTAGAACATAATAAACAGGTATTTCATAACGTGTCTGAAATGATCTCTGAAGGTGAAGAGTATAACTTAAAACCTGGCGACGCGATGTTTATACCACATTATGTTTATCACATAGGAAATACTTCTCAATTTTCATCTAGTGTTGTACTAGACTATATCAATCCACCTAAAGATCGATTTGAAAATGAACTGTTGAAGGCGGCAGCACAACAAGCTTTAAATTTTCATACCGATTATGAAAAACCGATTCAAATGGATGCTCCACCATCCATATGGAATGATCGTATAGACATACATTCTATTCAGAAAAAAATGGAATTAGTATTTTTAAGAAATATACTAAGTTTAAGAAGTAATGGAGGATTAGCACGTAAATCTCTCAACAATCAGACGACACTGTCGGTAGATATGAATACCGCTTTTAAAGGTATCCCTACCTTTCAATTGTTCTATAACATACAAGAAAATGATAAAATTATAATATTTGCTAGAGGTCATGAAATTCTTGTAAATAACCATCCTAATCTTTTGACAATAATAAAAAAGTTAAATAGTGGTGATACCATTACAATAGGCGAGGTTTGTAAACTTCTTGAACCTCAATGGGATTTAATCGATATCTTTAGTTTTATACAAGAATTATTATCTAAAGAAGCTATTAGATACGAGCTATAATTGTGGAGTGACTCAACTTTTTTATTTTTATTAAATATCTTTATTTTTAAAGCGATTCTTTTACTTCATAAAACATAATTCCCATATTTCAAATCAAGCAAAAAATATATTAGAATTGTTACTGCTTATCATTGCTGGTGAGGCTAATTTTATACTTCCATTTGTATTGGCACGTATTTTTAGACCTACTGTTCTAGAGGTGTTTCAATTATCTAATGTAGAACTAGGAGTATGTTTTTCGGTTTATGGAGCCGTAGCCTTTTTCTCTTATTTTCTAGGTGGTAGTCTTGCAGATAAATACCAGCCTAGATACTTAATGTCGATTTCATTGCTGTTAACTGCTGCTGGTGGAGTTTATATGGCAAGTTTCCCTTCGTTTTTTGAAATTACAATTCTTTATGGTTATTGGGGCTTCACAACGATATTTTTATTTTGGGCCGCCATGATAAAGGCAACGAGAATTTGGGGTGGTCGTAATAAGCAAGGAATAGCCTTTGGTTTACTAGATGGTGGTCGTGGAGCTGTCTCTTATGCTTTTGGCCTAATCGGACTTTATGTATTCTCAATATTCTTAGCTCAAGAAATTGAATTTGCAAAATTCTTAGATCGTAAAGAAGCTTACAAATACGTAATACTTATAAGCTCTTCTTTAATCGCCTTCATTGCAGTTCTAGTTTTACTGTTTATTAAAAATCAAACTTTATCTGCGTCTAAAGAAAAAACGGTTTCATGGCGAGAGATCATACATAATTATATTATTGTCCTTAAAATAAAATCTGTGTGGTTATTAATGCTCATAATATTGTGTGCCTACACTGGTTATAAAATTACCGATTATTACTCACAATTTGCCAATGAAATTATGGGGTACGATCAATTAGCAGCTGCACAAATAGGTGGTAATCTACTAGGTATACGAGTTTTTATAGGTGTTATAGTAGGTTTTCTTGCAGATAAAACTAAATCTTCATTAATGATGATTTGTGGTTTTGTGATCACAATAATAGGCGCATCTATCTTCAGCGCTGGTATTATTGATATAAGTACAACTATTCTTTTCTGGTTTGCAATTATTCTTACTGCAACAGGAGTTTATGCTCTTAGAACTTTATATTTTTCGGCTATTCAAGAAGGGAAAATTCCACTAGCAGTTACTGGCACAGCGGTAGGTATGATTTCTTTAATAGGATATACACCAGACATTTTTATGGGACCACTTACTGGCTATTTTATCGATAACTCACCAGGAATGGTAGGTTTTCAACAGGTATTTGGTCTACTCGTTGCTTTTTCTGTAGTTGGTTTATTAGCCGCAATTTCCTACTATAAATCGCATCTTAGTCAGGAAAGAGAATAGTATTGAAAAAGGCTCGTAATCCATATGGTTTATCCTTTATAGATATTGACGATCTCGCTTTCGCGAAAGCATAAAAAAAAGCAACCTTTTCAGATTGCTTTTTGATAATATACTTGATATTTTTTAATTAACGAGGATTGAGAATTAAATCAATGCGAGATAATAAATCCTCATAATGATAACGATCTAACTTCTTCCCTGCTCTATTTCTGTAAGATCTTAATGTTGTTTGAAGTGTTTTAAGTTCTCCTCTAACTAGAGCCTGTACATCGCTTTGTTCAATGTTGTAATTGCTAAAGCGGGAATCCTCAGTCATTAAATACTCTAATCTTTCTACATAGGCGCGTTGTAAATTTCTATTATACACGTCTATTTTACCATTAGAAAAAATCGCTTTTCTTGTGTCGCTCATTAAATCTAGCGCACTATAATAATCGGTTTCTGTAGTTTCAGAATTGATTAATCTACCTATACGATCAAAACTTAGTAAACTATTTAAGTGTCTTACCTGTACAGATCTAAGTCGTTCAAAATAAGCGTCTGGACTAATGTTTTTAACGATATCTCGATCAATTAACCATTCTGGAGTGTCAAAAACATTTTCTTTAATCCATTGAACAGACTCTTTTTGCGTTTTCTTATCCACAGTACTATAGATGGTACCATCTTGACTAGGCTTTTTAAGGTCTTCATTCACTCCACCTACATTAGTAACTACATGTCCTACATATCGTGACCACACGCCTAGCATTTCTCCATACAGTTCTTTTAAATCATCATAGTTATCTGTTTTTTCTGAGGTCCAATCTGGTAAATTTTTTGCTACATATTTAAGGTTTTTAATACCATAAGTACTAGCTTTTATTGGGTCATTCCCGATTGCTTCTGTTTGAGATTGTGGATCAAATCTACTGCTTTGTCTACCAAATTTATATCGAGGATCATCGGCCTTTTCCATGATCCAGCGATTCAGCGTTTCTGTTTCTGCTTCTGGAGATTTTGCATCAGGAATGACGCGATAGCCCCAATTTGTTGCGTAATGATCATACGGTCCCATCTGTCTCACAAATCGTATGTTCTCATCGCCTGGTTGAGCGATGTAATTGTATCGAGCATAATCCATAAGGCTGGCTGCAATACCATTTTTTTGAGTGAATTCACCGTTTCTGTAATCCTCTACATCATAAGCATAACTTGCTGCCATATTATGTGGAAAACCTAGTGCGTGTCCTACCTCGTGAGCAATAACCTGACGCATCATCTCTCCTATTTCTTCAGAATTTGTTTCTAAAGTGCGAGCATTAGGATTTGCAGCACCTGTTTCTAATAAATATCTATTTCTATAAGACCTCAAATGATTGTGGTACCAGATAATATCACTTTCAATAATCTCTCC
>CAZBCH010000170.1:0-1549 GCA_964490235.1 uncultured Flavobacteriaceae bacterium
ATAATCAGTTTTATGAAGGCGCTTATTAGGAATATTTTTATTTTAAAAAATATTTTTTTGCGACCTTAATAATGACGGCTAACTACTATTTTTGATGGATTTGTAGTATTTTGATGTGCACTTTATTCCTAGTTTTGTATAAATAGTAGGAAGTAAACCAAGTAGCATCTCTAGGTGATTTGGCGATGCTTTGCCTACTACATTCATTCAAAATACTTATTTATTTGGGACGCGCCTGCCTGCCGGCAATAGGCAGGGATTTTAATAAGGATTTTTTTGATTTTCGCGGATTTTCATTTGGTATATGTATAAACAATCCGTGAAAATCCAGAAAATCAAAACTTAAAATCAGCGTCCTATAGCAGTGCTAAATGTTGCCATAAATATAGATAATGATTTTGGTCATTAAGATGCTTAAGAATTATACGGTTGCCGTAGATTATACGGTATTTAGCTTCAAGTTACTAAAAGTCTTTAAAGTAATCACCGTCCAGTCTTTTAAAACTGCACGAATACTTGCCTCATCAAAAGCGGCAAAGGCAACTAATTTAGGCGTATCTCCTGGTGTGAGCGGAGTAGGATGGTTTTGATAATCGGCGTTTTCTTGAAATGTCATCATTCTGGAGGCACTCGACCAGTTGTCGAAACCTAAGCTTGCGTTTTCACACAAATAGTAGAGCGTGGTCAAGTCTTGCGCATCTGCATCGTGTAAAAAGGCGGTATAGGTGCGGTAGGCTGTTACCTTAAAAGGTTCTAATACTTGAAAGACAGGATGCTTTTTCTTGCGCTTATCAATAAATTGCTCTTTTGATTCTGGATGGAAAAGCACAGTCATGCCAAATTGAAATTGACTATGAGGTTGTGGAATACTTTTAATAATGGCTCTGGCTGGGCCAATACGATGTGCTTCAATGATTTCTACTTGCTCGCCTGTTTTAATCTTTAAAACAATGCGGCCCATATCCAAATCGATAGCCTGAGTGGTTTCTTTTAATTGATATCCGAGCTCATTCCAGGCATTTCTAGCTTTTTTCCATCGCTTGAGTGCCGTTGCCGACAAGGCAACACTTAGCCAGGCCGCTTGGTTGGATTCATCAAATGCTAATACCCTTTGACTATAATGTAGTGCAGGTTTCCATTCTTTTCGCTGTGTGTAAATTTCACTCAGAAAGATATATGGCTTGATCCAGTCAGGAGCAACTTTGGCCAATCTTTTAAACAACTTGACTGCCTGATACACATCTCCCACCCGATGATATGCAACGGCTCTTCGGTAATATTTATTTAATGTCTCTGTTGTCTTCTTGGTACTCACTAACTATTTTTTTGAAATCTGGTGTGACTACAAATCTAAGCATAAAAATGCGCTCGCGCAATGAGAATTTATAAATGGAGTTCTTAGTATTTGATACTTAGCGTATCCTCCCTTTAAAAATGAATTACATATATGTTAGTTTATCCAACTGAAAATATATCTTTGTCCTTCTTTTCATAACAACACGTATATCTATGCTATTATCAATGACGGGCTTTGGAAAATCTTCTTCTA
>CAZBCH010000171.1:0-2081 GCA_964490235.1 uncultured Flavobacteriaceae bacterium
TTATTCACTAAAAAATCTTCTAACCAGATAACAGATTCAATATCTATGTGATTTGTAGGCTCGTCGAGTAAGATTAAATCTGGCTTTTGAAGGAGTATTTTTGCCAGTTCAATTCTCATGCGCCATCCACCGCTAAACTCGCTAGTTTGTCTTGTAAAATCTTCTTGCTTAAAACCTAATCCTTTAAGTGCTTTTTCTACCTCGGCGTCATAATTAACCTCTTCTAGAGCATAGAATTTCTCACCCAGCTCAGTAACTTTTTCAATGATCGCCATGTAGTCGTCGCTCTCATAGTCTGTTCTGGTTGTTAATTCTTCATTAAGTCGGTCCATTTCTTCTTTCATAGAAAAAACCTGCTTAAAAGCTTTTGCGGCTTCATCAAAAACAGTACAATCATCTTCTGTTAGTAAGTGTTGTGGTAAGTATGCGATCACAACATCTTTAGGCGCTCGCACATTACCTCTTGTAGGTGTTTGCTCGCCAGCAATGATCTTCATCATGGTAGACTTTCCTGCACCGTTTTTACCCATCAAGGCAATTTTATCTGTAGGATTGATAACAAAAGAAACATCACTAAATAATGTGGTACCACTAAATTCTACTGCAAGTTGGTCTACTGTAATCATGATATTATTTTAAAGCTGGCAAAAATAAGTGAAAAGTAAATGGGTAAAGAGTTTTTGAGCCATTGAAAGCATGATAAAAATTCATGTTTTCAATTATTCTATATGTTATAACTTTAACTTTATAGCCTCGATAACAATAGCACCTAATTCTTCAGAGCTCGTAAAGAATAGATAATCGGTTTCATGTTCTTTAAATTGATATTTTTTGCGCAATTGAGCAACGGTCTCTTTGTTGTTACGAGTAACGATACCTCTCGCTGTCTTTCCAAAATGCCTTTTAATAAGTTTCGGCTTATATTCCATCGTATTTTTAATTTCAAATACTCTTCCAGGAAAATCGATTAAATTATCACATGTAAACAAATGCGCATCATGATCTAATTTACTTATTTGATATGCCTTCATTAAATCTACAAATTGCTGTGATTTCATGATAGCAGCATTAGGCTCATATAGGTATTTTTTAGGTTTTGAATAGTGCGATACTGATTCTCTACTCCATTGTGTTATAAAAATAGGCTGGTCGGTATTTAAATTTACACAATGTACTTCTTGCTCAGAGACTTGCCCTTTAGTCAATATCCATAACAACTCTTTCACCTCGTTTTTAACCGCAACCACATGTACAGCGTTGACTAACCCAAGCTCTTTAAAACCAACAGAAAGGTCCAGCATAGGCGATGTTTTAATCATCACGATCTTTCCTTTGTCCAGTAATAAATCTAGATGCTCTATTATATTGGGCTCATAATCCTTTAATAAGATAGCTTTAGATTGAGATGCTGTCTTTCTACTAGGATCGATAAATATGAGGTCAAATGATTCTGTTGATTTTTGTAAATATTTGATTCCGTCATTGGAATAAGATTTCGTGGCAAGATTTTGTGCTTTAAACAACTGCAGTGCATGTTTTTGTAAAGAGCTGTTAAGTTCTATATGTGTTGTTGCTGGGCACGCTTTCGCGAAAGCGGAAACATCAATACCAAAACCGCCTGTAAGGTCTATCATATTACCGCAAGGATATAATTGTGATTTATATTGCGCCGTAATCTCTGAACTTGTTTGTTCTAAGTTTACCTTAGGAGGATAGATGATCTTAGGATTATTAAAAAGCGATGGAAATTTTGCCTTAGCTTTTTGCAATCCTACTAACTGCTGGGTGAGTTCTTTATTAGAAATATTATCAAACGGATGCTTTTTCAACATGAAGGAAGCTGCATCGTCTTCTAAATGCGCTCTAAGATATTCATCTACTTCTGTAGAGATAACAGCCTGATTCATCTATAAATTTTGAGTCAGTTTCTTAACAATCTTATATTCACTTAAGAATTCTTTTGAAATAACTTTAATAGCTGTGTAAGTAGGTACTGCAAGAACTAATCCTATAATACCAAAAACAATTCCTGCAATAAGGATTACTATAAAAATTTCTAATGGATGTGATTTTACACTTTT
>CAZBCH010000172.1:0-18679 GCA_964490235.1 uncultured Flavobacteriaceae bacterium
AATCTTTATGAGTGTTTACAATGGTAAGCATAGGAATACGTATCGCAACTTCTTCACCTTCTGGAAGTGATTTGACACGTATAGGTAGATAACCTAAATCATGTAAAGCTCTATAATGAGAAGCATCGTATGCAGTTCCTAAATAAAGGGAAAGTTCTTCTTCTATTTCTTGACATACCTTTTCTTTAGGTAACGAGAAAAAATGAGTTTCAAAATAATCATGTAACCACTGGATTACATATTGCTGACCAAATGAAACCACTTTTTCACAACCGTCTGGAGCGTATTTATTGCTGCGAGGAGTCCAGTTAGAATATACTTCTTCTGTACCATTTGGGTATTGTAGGTGGTGTCCTGTTTTATATCCGTCAGTTAATAGTAAACTGTTCATATTATTTATTTGTGTAATTACAACGCAAATATAGATGAATAGAATCTACAGCTACAAGTTTATTTGTGTTTATTTTACACAAATATGTTTTTTAACGCTTTCGCGAAAGCGAAATTGATTTAAAAGCGCTTTAAATTTCGAAGATAATTCCTTCTTGTTGCAGTTGTTTGTAGCGAGTCTCGTTAAATCTAAAAAGACTTGCAGGACGACCAGCACCTAACGAAATTTTCTCATCAAGTTCGTCGAGAATTTTTAAGCTGTTGATTTTCTTGCGGAAATTACGTCGGTCCACAGGACGTCCTAGCAGCGTACTGTAGAGTTTTTCCAGATCTGAAAAAGGGAATTTAGCATCTAATAATTCAAATCCTATGGGTTCATAAGTAATCTTACCTTTCAATCGCTCAATTGCCATATTAAGAATACGATTGTGGTCAAAAGATAGTTGAGGAAGGTCGTGGATATCAAACCATTTTGCAGCTTTAGCATCTGTTGAGGCTTCAAGGGTATGACCATCTGGATGAATCAATCCAAAGTAAGCCACAGAAACCACACGACAACGCGGATCTCGATTTACATCGCCAAAAGTGTACAACTGTTCCAGATAATTGATTGCCACGCCTGTTTCTTCTTGAAGCTCTCTTTCTACCGCTTCTTCTAATGACTCTTCTTCTAAAACAAAACCTCCAGGTAGCGCCCATTTTCCTTTAAATGGATCGTACTTTCTTTGAATAAGAAGCACCGAGATGTTACCAGCTTCATAACCAAATACAACGGCATCTACTGTAAGCTTGATTTGCGGATTAGGAAAAGACATGTGCCATTGTGTTTTATATACGCAAATATAACTTTTAGAACTATAATAATGAGGTTTATCAGGATCTCGCTTTCGCAAAAGTAATTAATACAAATTAGGGAACAATCAACCAGCAACAAGGAAATACCTTTCTATTTTCAATATATGTGCCTTTGCATCTTTGTCCTATCCTAAGGGATTAAACTTAATACTAATTTAAAATATTATATCATGGCAACATTTAATGTACCGAGTAGAGCAGAAGTAAATGAAACAAATCAGGGAATTTTTGATAACCTAGAAAAGCAAGTAGGTTTTGTACCTAACTTATATGCGACCTATGCACTTTCTAATAATGCGTTGAGCAATTACTTGACTTTTGCAGGATCTAAAACGTCTCTTAATAATAAAGAAAAAGAAGTGGTCAACCTAGCTGTAAGTGAAGTGAATGGCTGTTCTTACTGTCTGGCTGCTCATACAGCAATTGCAAAAGGAAATGGTTTTACAGAAGAACAAATTTTAGAATTAAGAAGTGGTAAAGCTTCTTTTCAAAATAGTTATGATGCTCTAGCACAACTTGCAAAAAATATTACAGAAAATAGAGGTAAAGCAGATGAGGCTGTTGTAGATGCGTTTCTGGCAGCTGGTTATACTCAGGAAAACCTGATTGACACCATTGTTTTAGTCGGTGAAAAAACAATTTCAAATTACATCCATAATCTTACTGAAGTGCCTGTTGATTTTCCAGCAGCACAACCTCTTGAATTGGAATTAGCATAAAGATTCAGGAATTAGATTTTCATAGTTGGTTAGTTGAAACAGGTTTATTCTTTAAGAATAGGCCTGTTTTTTAGGTTAAATGAAATGTCTCTAGTTTTCAACATGTAACTATTAAGGTTCGTGTTTTTGCTCGAGACAATTATTAATTTAGAAATTTGAAAGTAAAATATAGACTCACTTGGTTATCAATAATATTTGAATTATCATAACCACTAGTTAAAAAATCGGTTGCCAGTAGGAGTCCAACTTCAAAATTCACATAATCATAAATGGTGGTATGATATCCCAAGCCTACGATCGCGCCTAAATGGTATCCTAAATCTTTCTCAATATCCACATCTGGAAATGAGGTGTATTCTTCATTAACCTTTAATCTATTGATAATGCCTATTTCGGTAACAAATGCTTTATCTCTATCTTTATTAAAGTTATAGCGTTTATATCCAACGGGAAGTTCGATAAAAGTATTTTGGGCATGAATGGAAAGGCCAGCTGCATCTTGAAAATCAAAAAGAAAATTATTTACACCTATTCCAGTATTGATTGCACTTTTAGAACCTATTTCAAACTCTTTGAGTAAATAAGCACCATAATTTACAGACACAGATTTTGAATTATTCTCAATTTCATAAGAAGCTATTCCAGTCCTAAAAGATACATTGAACAAACTGCTTTTACTTTCTTCTTGAGCAGAAGTTACTGTGGGAAATAAGCCGAGTAACAAAACGCAAAGTGCGATTTGAAGAACTGTTTTTTTTATTTTCATATTTATTAAATAAGGTTAATCCTACTCTTAACGATTTTCAGCTTATCTTGTTCAGGGGAGATAAAAATTTATTTAAATAAATGAATTGGATGTTAAAAGTAATATGTTTTATATTTAAAACAAAATACCAACATGAAGAATATTCTTTACACCATTTTAATAGCGCTTTTTTTTACAGCTTGTGTTTCCCAAAAGGCGACTGTGTCAAAGTCAAAAAGTGAAACATCATCAACTAGTAATGGCAAACATCCACAGATTTTGGTAAATAAATATGCGTTTCTAGTTGAAAAATACGCTGATGATAAAACCTACGGATTTGAACCAGAAAACGCAATTAAAGTAGGTGGCGTTGCCGATAGTGAAGGTCCTATCAATGAACGCAGGTTTCTTAATGCGCTGGCAGGTCCTCAAGGAGAAGAGCTGGAATACTACAGGATAGGCAGTTGTTGCCCTCAACCTTCAGAAAACTCTGCTTATGGTCAAGCACTTCTAGATAAATATGCCGTGTATCATGAGGGAAGTGCAGATACTTTGGTTCTTTACATTAACATGTACGATTCTGAAAAATTGATGATTCCTAAAGGGTTTAAAGCAAGAGTATTTCCTAATTAAGCTTTTCTGAAAGCTAGAGGTGAACTTCCTGTTTGTTTTTTAAAAAATTTAGAAAAATGACTAGGTTCATTATAACCTAATTCATAGGCAATTTCCTCAGCACTTTTATCTGAATATAACAGCAATCGTTTTGCCTCAGCAGCAATACGTTCATTGATTATTTTAAGTGGTGAGTTGACGTTGTGCTTCTTAAAAAAATTAGAGAGTGTTTTGGGTGATTTGTAAAGCAACTCTGCATAGTCTGCAACTTGATGTTTTTCTTTATAATGTTGTTCTACTAGAATGTTGAATTTTCTAATCAGGTCTACTTGCTTGATAGAGAGATCTGCTTGATTAGTTTCTTGTTTGATCAGTCTTGTTGAGGTGATCAACATTCTTTTTAAGAGCGTGCGCAACATCTCGCCTTGAATATGATCTTTTGTTTCAAACTCTTCTTGAAATAAAACGAGCATTGCATTAAAACTGCGCTGGTGTTTTTCATTTAAATCTATAATAGGAGCGTTACTAGAGCCATAAAACAAAAGTCCCATGCATGATACTTCTGGATCATTGTGCTGGATGCAATAGAACTCTCTATTAAATACAAATGCAATCAGTCCATAATTATCTTTTGGTATATCGATGATATTTACCGGAGTACAAAAAAGCACTTGGTTCTTTTTGAGAGTCACGTCATAACCATCTACTACTAATTTCTCCTCACCTTCTGTACACCATACTATTTTATATAATCCTTTTTCTTGTAGCAGTTGCAAAGATGGACCGCATTGAAAACTGGTTATGGTAAATCTTCCTTCGTCTTTAATATTGTGGTAATCTAATTTCATGATTTAAAAATAGGAAGAATATATAATAAAAGTATCACGATTTAAGGTGTTTTCTCATAGAACCTATGCCGCCTGCATTTGCTACTTTAAATCCGTTTGCTTTAAGTTTCGAAGCAGCGATATTGCTTCTTCCACCCATCGCGCAATAAACGATTACAGGTTTACTTTTGTCTAACGTATTTATCTTTTGATCAAAACCTTGAACAGGAATATTCTTTGAACCTTTGATGTGATCACTATTAAATTCTGAAGAAGTGCGCACGTCTATTAACTGCGCTCCTTCTTTTAAATATTTGGCGATAGTCTGCTTTTTCTTTTTACTAAATAGTCCGAACATATATGAAAATGATTTTGTTGAATGTGCTTCTACAATAGACGTCTAAAGTAGGTGATACTTTCTTTAAATAGAATGGTATTTGTTATTAATGCAATAGAATTTTGTTAATCCGCTTTCGCGAAAGCGAGATCTCAAGAATTTTTATTTAGAATCAAAGTGGTGTTATTTTAAAAGTGATTATTTTATGAAATAGGACAGTTGCCTTATTGGTAGTGAAGAATTAAGTATTGATTTTTGATGTTCTACTTACATGCTGGTTAAGAATAAATTTATTGTGTTGATCGCGTTTCTGTGTACAAGGCTTTATGATGTTGATGGAAAAAATGATCGAAATTCTAATGAAGTAGACGTGTATTAAAAAAAATACTACTCATTAAAAACAATGATTTTTTAACGCTATAATCGAGAAAAATGGGAATTATAAGCAACATAGTGATAATTTTTTGCGTCATATTAAGCGTTTTAGGAATCACTTTTTTTCTTAAAACTAAACGACCTTCTAAAAATAGCTATTACATTTTTGCCATTCCTTCTATCGTCCTTGCTGTGTTTGCATTATGTACCAGCTGGATGTGGTTTTATTATTTCTGTTTGTATCTAAGTCTACCGGCGTTATTATTATCCATATGTAGTGGTATTATGGCTTATAAAATAGACCCTATAAACAAGACAATAAAAGTTATTATAGGTTTACAAGTTTTAAGTATCATTTGTTCTTTATTATCTGCACTGTTTTTTAATATTATCTGAACATGGAATTGAGAACAGCAGAGAGGATCATGACTGGTCAAGAGCGTAAAAAATTAAAAAAGTCCTGCTGGTGGCTTTTAATTATCATACCAGCATTTGTATTATTCTTATTGGTAGCTTATAGCTTTCCTAATTTACCAATAGCTATGCGTATCGCTGCAGTAACTATTCCTGCTGTAGCGATATTGATTTTTACGCAACATCATTTTAAAAAATTAAATGATCTGGCAAGCAATAAAGTAATAGAATATCATGGCGTTATAGAAAAGAAAGTTCATTTTAAAAGAACTCATAATACAAGTAGAGGTAAACAGACGTCTGCAACTAGGTATGTGATACTTTCTGGAAAAAAAATCTATTTAAATGCAAAGCAATTTAATGTGTGTAAAGAAGGCTTTAAAGCTATAGTGATAGTTGCTCCACGTTCTCAAGTAATCCTTTCCATAATATTATAAATAAATCTTTAAGGTTTTTAAAGATAACTTGTTGTTTTACAGTTTTTTGAACTAGTGAATCATGATTATAGGGCAACTGCCTTATGTTTTTAGGTAGTTGCTAACTATAGATTTGTAAAGGAATATTAAAAGAATCTGTTATGTTATATAGAACTTACTTAAGTTTTTTGTCCATTGTTTTTATCTCTTTAGTTTCTTGTGATCAAGCAAATAGCCAAATAGATAATGATTTAGCAAAAATGAATCTGCCTCAAGGTACATCACAACTTACAGAGAAAACCATGATCTATAAGTATAAAACAGATGAGATTAAACCTAGGTCGACCTCTGTTTATACTTTTAATGAAGATGGAAACTATGCAACTCATGTACAAACTTTTCCCGATGGTAGGAAAAATTCACAAGAGTATTCTTATAACGATCAAGGAAAACTACAAAGCATTACATCTTATACTGCGAGAATAGACAACAGCTCGATAACAAGATACACTTATGAAGGTGATAATCCTGAAACAATCTTAATTACCGTAGAAAATGGTCCTAATTACATCCCTAAAATTGTCAACACTTATGATGGTGATAGACTTGTAAAAAAAGAAATTTATAATAATGAAGGTACACTTAGAGAATTAGAAACCTATCAAAAAGATCAAACAGTAATCCAGTCTTATGATAACTATGGAAACGCTAGCTATAGAAGAGTTATTCAATTAAAAGATGGAAATGAAGTAAAAAAAATTAATTATGATGTGGAAGGCGCTGTAAGTAGCGGTCTGGAAAAGGAATTTGATGATTATGGTAATATGACTCAATCGTGGACGCTTGATAAAGATTTAAAGAGAAACAGAGAAAGTTTTGGTTATTACTATACCTATAAAAATGATACTTGGGTTTTACGCATAGCAAAGGATATAAGAGATTATGGCTCAGGAGATGTGGCAAATATTAAAGTGCGTGAGATTTTGGGTAGTAAAAACACATCTATAACCGATGCCGAGATCAAAACTGCTCTTAAAAAAATACATTAAAACGTACTTATGAAAACGCTACCATATATCATTATAATTGTTTTAATGTGTTTTACTTTTGCTAAAGCAGATGCGCAAAAAACCATTTATGAAAAGGACGTCAACTTACATCTAGCATTACCTTTTGTTACAGCACAAGATTATGGAATTCATAAAAAGGTAAAGAAAACAGAAACTGTTTATTATAAGTCTGATAGCACTGGTTATGAACCAGCGATGCTTAAGGTGCTTGTTTTTAATGATCGAGGGCAACTTGAAAAAGATTATACGCGTATTTTAGGTAAATATGCTAGCGAGACTTTATATAACTATATATATCACACAGGTCAACTTGATAGCCTAGTAAAAAAAACTAGTTCTGTTAATTTCAATATGGACGTTGTCTATGAACGTGATGCTCAAGATAGAATTATCAAAGAAACAGCAACAGGCGTTTATACAAATTATACCACAACTTATGAGTACAATGGCGATGGTAAAATAAGTCGCATTCATAATGTTAATCAAACTGGTCTAGAAAAAATGGCTGATTTCTTTTATGAGAATGGGATTCTAAAAAGAGTTGAGCAATCAGAGTTTAATCCTAATAGTGAAGAAGATGCGAGTATAAAGTACATTTATTATGCAAATGGTAAACCTATATTTTCTTTTAAAGATGATGCTACCAAAGTGGTGTACCACGAGTTTGAATTAATGACTAAAGGAATTGAATTTGGTCAAGAACAAGCCTATAACAAAGTGCCAGAGTTGATGAAAATTTACTACAAAAATCCAGATGATTTCATCAATTTTATGCGCAAGACTTATACGGACTATGATGTTCTTGTTCAAATTTCAGAATCAAAAGATGTCAATTTTCCAGATTGGACAAAGCGATACAAAGTAGATCCTCAAAATAGTCGCATGATCTTTAGAAAGTTGTATTATACAGATGGATCAAGTGTAGGAAGTACTGATTACGACACACTATTTGAAATGAGAGTTAGAAGATAATACTTACCTAGGCTAATGCATTTCTTTACTTTAATTGCTCCAGGTCTATTTTCATTACAGCCCATATTTTATGGAGTTGTAGTGATATGTTTATGTATAATTATCATTGTTTTTAAACAAGAAATTAAAGCAAAGAAAACAGCAGAGACTTTTAAGAGTAGATGTGATCAATTGCAACTAGAACTAGTCAAACATTCCCAACATACACACAATATTCACAATCTAATGTCTATGGAGCTAGATGCGCTCAATAATTCTTTTAGTACCTTTAATCATGCAAATAGGAAAGAATTAAAAAAGTGGGAATTAGAGCAAGTAGCAAAAGAATGTTCTACTTATTTAAATATCTATCAACGTGTCTGGAATAAATTATAAATGAAAAAGATTATGAAAATTAGATATGCTATAGTAGATGATAATTCCTTTCTTCTTCATGCTTCAAAGGAAAAGCTGTCTTTTTTTAAAGACTTTGATTTACGTTTTACAGCTTTAAACGGTAAAGAATGTGTGGAGCAACTGGCACATAACTCAAATGTAGACTTAATCCTAATGGACATTGAAATGCCCGTCATGGATGGCATACAGACTACCATGCTAGTAAAAAAAAACTATCCCCAAATTAAAGTGGTGATGTTAACCGTTTTTGACAACGACGAGTTGATCTTTAATGCAATTCAAGCTGGTGCAGATGGGTATTTACTTAAAGACGTAGATCCAGAATCTCTAAAAAACGGGATTATAGAAACCCTAGATGGCGGCGCAGCAATGACTCCATCCATCGCTCAGAAAACATTGAGATTACTTAGAAATCCAGTTCAATTTGAGAAGCAAACACAAGTAAATTTTCAGCTTACAGAAAGAGAGGTAGAAGTATTAGAGCAATTGGGTAAAGGCCTTAGTTACACAAAAATTGCAGAAAACCTTTTCTTATCACCTAGTACCGTGCGCAAACACATTGAAAACATCTATAAAAAACTGCAAGTACATTCTAAATTAGAGGCAGTAGAAAAAGCAAAAAGGAACAATTTAATATGAAAAGTAAATTTTGTGGTCTCGCTTTCGCGAAAGCGGAATTAGTATTAATTTATTGAAATTCATTAATTTAGTTCTATGAAAAACGTAATTCTCTTACTCTTAGTTTTAAGTTGTCTAAGTTCATTCTCGCAAAATAAGGTAATCGATTCTCTTGTGAGCGTAGCGTCTTCAATGCAAACAGATTCTTTAAAAATTGATAAACTTCACAAAGATTTTTTCAAATATGTGTATTCAAAACCTAAAGTCGCAAACGAAATTGCAAATTATACCATAGCAAATACATCTTTAGAAAACTCACCATATCAGCTTGCTCAAAGTTTAATCAGAAAGGGAATTTATTTTGACGTCACTTCAAAGAAAGACAGTGCACTTATACTATATGATCAAGCATTTGAAATTGCAGCACCTCGCAAGGATTATATTTCAATGGGCAATGTTTATAATGATAAAGGACTTGTGTACTGGAATAGGGATGAGCTAGAACTGGCCATGGAACAATACGTAAAAGGTGCCGAGGTTTTTGAAAAAATAAATCATGATAGTGGCCTATCTAGTATATATAATAACATGGGGCTTATTCTCTATGATTTAAAAAGGTATGAAGAGTCTAAGGAAAGTCATCTTAAAGCCTTAAAGATTAGAAGGCGTTTAAAGGATAATTATGGATTAGGAGCTAGTTATTCTAATTTATCAAACGTTTCAAAGAGACTAGATCAAAGAGACTCGATGCAATACTACATGTATAAAGCAATAGAAATTAAGAAGGCATCTAATGATAAGAGAGGCCTTGCAATTGCATATCAAAATCTAGGTATCGATTTTAGAGAATCGCGTGTCCTAGATAGCGCTATATTCTATACAAAAAAAGCACAGTCAATATACGAAGAGATTAATAACCAAAGACTATCTGCAAATAATCTAGTGACACTAGCTGAAATGTTTCAACTAGATGGGCAATATGAGAACGGTATCGCAAGTATTCAAAAAGCAATTTCATTATTAGATGAGAAGGAGTACAAACGTTTAAGTGAAATGGAGATTATTAAAGCACGGCTATATGCTTTTAATAATGAATTTAAGCAAAGTGCAGCAGCATATGCACGTGCGATTAAACATAAGGATAACTATGAAGAAACTGAACGCACGGCGCAGGCTCAAGAGTATTATGAAAAATACCAATCTGCACAAAAAGAACAACAAATTGCAGAACAAAGAGCAAAACTTGCAGAGAATGATTTAAAACTAGAACGCCGTAATCAAATAATTTATCTCTTGTTAGGAGGCGCTATTTTAGTAGGTCTTTTGGGTTTTTTCTTCATGCGTCAAAGGCAGATAAAAAGTGAACAAAAAGCTAAAGAAAATGAACTAGAACTTGCTCTTGCAAAAATAGAAACACAGAACAAACTGCAAGAACAGCGCCTGCGTATTTCAAGAGATTTACATGATAACATAGGTAGTCAGTTAACATTTTTAATATCGTCACTAGATAATTTAAAATATGCACAAAATTTAGATTCGGCAACTACAAACAATAAATTAACCTCTTTAAGTAGTTTTACTAGAAATACAATGGGTGAGTTGCGGGATACCATCTGGGCGATGAATAAAAAGACCATAACTTTAAATGATATACAAGAGAGAACTGCTTCTATGATTGCGCAATATAATGCCACCCATGATGATGATATTTCATGGAATCTTCAATTTGAAGTTGCTCAAGATATATCCTTCAATTCTTTAAATGGGATGCATGTTTTTAGAATTATTCAAGAATCCATAAACAATGCTTTAAAGTATTCAGAAGCAAATGAGATAACTGTAAGTGCTACATCAGAAAATGAAGATATAACAATACTCATTGAAGATAACGGTAAAGGGTTTGATCTTAAACATTACCAGCCTGGTAACGGAATAAAAAACATGAAAGAACGCGCAATGCTCGCAAATGGAGAATTATCAATTTCAAGCGCTTTGGGCAATGGTACTACTATAAAACTGCAATTTCATAATTGAACAATTAGTTCAATTATGAAATAAGTAGTACCGATCTTGCTATCGTAACTTTTTAATAGTAATGCTAGAAGATTGTGCGCTACTGAATGTAATTGTCGCAGAAGAACCAACTCTAGTAGAACGTAAGTTCAATGTCTGATTGCGATCAATGAATACCGTCTGAGTAAAATTAACTGAAAATCTCTCATCACTACCACCATCCTCAGGAGCTAAGGCGTGAACAACTTCTGTACTATCTACACCATTAATTCTTAAGTTAAGGTCTAAATATCGCTCAACACTACTCGTGAATAAACTTAAATTAACATTTACTTCGTAATAGCCAGGTTCTAATATTTGAAGAGTCGTATTATTAATTTTATTAAAAATTGAGGTGTCTTCATTCCATTGTAAACTATTGAAAATATCTACATTCACACCACTACTGTTGCTAAAATTAGTTGATGTATTGTTATTTCTAAATTTTACTGTTCTGTTTATAGGTGTATCTGTAATACTTCTCCATCTAGAGCCATCATAATAATGATATCCTACTAATAAATTGTTAGGAAATGTACCACTAGATACCGTATTAAATACCAGTAAACCTGTTGCAGGACTTGGAATGACAGATGTGTCTAGAGCGTCAGGTATATTAATTCGAGGAGCTAGAAAACCTTTGTTGCTCGAGCTTAAATCAAGAATACTAGAATTGCTAGGCTCATTAATACCTATTCCTACGCGTCCATCAGATTTAATTGTCATTCTTTGTTGTGTAGATGTAGATCCCACTGGCGTGGTGGCAAAATTAATCTCACCAGCACTTGATGTAGCAGATGATGCACCTTCTGTTTGAAAGTAAATTTCCGCACTAGGTCTAAAGGTATAAGCTGATGTATTCGTGATGGACTGTCCACGTAAACCACCTAAATAAGTATCGTCCAAAAGTAAGGATGGAGAAGCTACGGTACCTCTTGATCTAAATAAATCAATGTCTAAGTCATCATCAAGACGATCAATGAATCTAAACATTAATACATCTCTGGAATTTTCTGTTGTGATGTGTAAAGCGCCTAACGGATTATTTGTTCCTATCCCTACTTGTCCAAGTGTGTATATATTATCTGAGTTGGAGTTTGATGGATCATTAGTCCCAGCTCGATTCCATGGCTCAACAGTTGTGTCAATAGGTGTCCAAGCGGTAGAAGATGAATTCCAGTAGTGAAAACCATTTCTAAATGTAATATCATCTGAAGTATTACTAGGAGTACCGTTATCATCAACCCAATCAACGGTTAAAAAAACGAGCTGCCCACTGTTTATACCATCTATAGATAAGTCTGTAACCCTAGGAACTAAAACACCGTCATTTTCTGAAACGCTACCTAAGTGATTTTCTGCTCTTACATCTAAAGATGATTCTGGATTATCTGTGCCTATACCTACCTGACTAACGCAAATATTAATTTGAAATACAATTAAAATTGTAAAAAATGAAAGTTTCATAAAATAATAAATAATTGCCCAAAGTTAAGTAGGTAAGAATGTAAAATAGCTTTCATACTATTTAACTTATAGTTAATATCGATAAAAGACAATAAATATTCTTTTTAAGGTAAATGCATAGTAAACAGTCTATTGACTAACGTCAAAATGTCTTAAACTTCTTACAACTCTTTTCCATCGGTGAGTACTCTTACATACAAAAATTGATCAAATGAATCATTTTACTATTAAATTTCTATTCTAAGAATGATGTATTTTAGTTCAATGGAAAATTGGTTGTTATACATCATTATAGGATTAGCTTTGGGCTTTATGATTTCTGTAATTTGGAACGAAATCGATCGTTCACAAGCTGTTGAATTGCAAAACAATAGAAAATTTTATTTCCAAAAGCAACGAAAAGATATTCTTGAAGAACTTACAGAAAAGCAGTTGGATCTAACTTCCTCAAAGGGAAGCGCTGTTAATTTAATCTATCAGTTTGCTGCTAGTAAGGATGACTTTACAATAAAAGATATTGAGCTTTGCACAAAAGAACTTCAAGATCATTATCAAAAGACTCTCGAATTTAAAGGCATTTTTAAAAGAAATTTTCCAAAGAAAGAAGTCTTGACCTTCAAACCAAAACAAGCTCTACAATTATTCATAATCATTAATGAAGGGATGCACAATGCTGCTATTCATTCGCAAGCCGATTTTATTTTCACCATTTTATCTATAGAAAATGGAAAAATGAACCTAATCACTCATGATAATGGAAGTGGTTATGATCGTAAACTCGTTCCAGATGGTCTGGGAATTCAAACAATTACATATGCAGCTCAGAAGCTACACGGAGACCTGAAATTAACAAGCACTACAGGTAACGGCACTGTTGTAAATGTTGAGATACCTATTACATTTACAGACTCATATGATTCTAACGATGGTTATATCAACCAATCAACTCATCAATCTCATCAATAAGCAACCACTGTTCAGGGTATTCCTGCTGTACTTGATTTTTTATGTTTTCTAATAGCGATTTATTGATTTTATCTTCCTCTCGATAATGACGTATTTTTTCATAAAACGATTGTATTTCTATTTCTTTTTTAGAAAACTTAGGTTTTATTGTTTTTGTATCGCTTTCATGGTAAACAAGATCAAAACTATAATAGTCTGCAGGGCCAGCATATGCACTTACGATTTCTTTACCTACCGCAAGATTGAGCATACCATCTGCTGGAGAAAATAAGACTTCATCTTTATAGGTAACGGTACAATCAATAAATTGAATCAACATTAATTTACCATTGATATTTCGTTGTCCAGTAACGTTTAGTCCTTCTACTCTTATGCCGCTTTCGTAAGTGAACTCGATACGCTCGTTATCATAAAAATTATAGGCTTGAAGGTCGCGAGGTCCCATATCTTCAATAGCTAGATTGATGCCTTTAAGTTTACCTAAAGGTGATAAAAATCCTTGTTTATGAGTAGCCGTTCCATGTCCTATAAGTTCCTTTTCTCTATAAGCAAGAGCGCTAGGGCCAGTGGTCTCAAAGTAAACCACATCATTGTCATCATTTGTAATCATACGTGTAAATACGCCGCTTACTTGCAATCCCGTACTGATTTCGATGGTGCCTAAAGACTTTGAGTTAATTAATTTTTGCAGTCCACGATGTCCACCTTTACGCACTGCCATTGTATTAGCAAACTCTTCTAGTACTTCACTTAAATGAGCAAAATTAGGCGTTACGTATAAATGTGGTTGCTTGCGTGTGATATCAAAATCTTGATATGCTGCATCGATAGAATAAGGTCTTTTTTCAACTTCTTTTTCAAGACAGCTTTTACTTTCTCCTATACTAGAAAGTAATCCAGCACCATATAATTTGGGATCTTCTAAGGTTCCTACGAGTCCGTATTCTACCGTCCACCAGTGTAAGTTCCTAATCAAAGACATCTCACTAGGCTCTACTTTTTTACTTTGTAAACGCTCGATCTCAGCTTCTGCAGCACTAATTTTTTCCTCTAGGACTACATCTTTTTTTTCACCTCGCACTTCTTTGAGAATAGAGATTTTGCGCACTGCTTCATACATTTCATGATCGTGCGCACTAGAAATTGCCTTACTACCTATTTCACCAAAACGTCTTAGATACTCCGCATAATCTGGACTTGCAATAATAGGCGCGTGTCCAGCCGCTTCATGAATAATATCTGGCGCAGGCGTGTATTCAATGTTATCTAGTTTTCTAATATCAGCTGCAATCACTAATATTTTATATGCTTGAAACTCCATAAATGCCGCCGGTGGAATAAAACCATCTACAGCCACAGCAGCCCAGCCTATTTCTTTAAGAATACGATTCATTCCATACATAGATGGAATGGTATCGATGGAAATACCGGTTTTCTGTAAACCACTTAAATAAGAACCATGAGCAACTTTACTTAAGAAGTCAACGTTTTTGCGCATTACGTGGCGCCATACCGCTTGATCTTGATAGGTATAAAGCTCATAATTTTGCGGCTTTATAAATTGTTTGAGATGAGGTGGCAATCGCTCAATTAATGGGTTTGATTCTATTTGCTCTAGCATTCTTATAGGATAAAGGTCAAAGCTAGTACAAAATCCATTATTTCAATGATCGATTGACCTTATTAAATCAATTTTAAGATAGTCGTCATCTATTATATTTGCAACTTATGACTCGTAAGAAACAAATTCTCAAAACAGCAGCTCAATTATTTAAAGAACGTGGATACAGCGCGGTTACCATGCGTGATCTTGCTGCTGCCATGGATATGAAAGCTGCCAGTTTGTACAATCATATTTCTGGTAAACAAGAGATATTGGCGACACTCATTCTAGAGGTAGCTCATGAGTTTACAGCTGGTATGGATGCAGTAGAGATGGATGATAAGTCCGCTTTCGCGAAAGCGGAACAACTCATCATCCTACACATAAAAATAGCACTGGAATACACAAATGCACTAGCTGTATTGAATACCGACTGGATGCATCTAGAAGGAGCAGCCTATCAAGAATACATATTGCTGCGTAAGACTTATGAGCTAGATTTTAAAAAGATATTGCAGAGTGGAATATCTACTGGAGAATTTAAAAATATCAGTGTGGAAACGATGCTATTTAACTTATTAAGTACGTTAAGATCTATCTATTTATGGATACCAAAAAAGTCGACTACCGAAGTAGCCGACCTTAAAAAAGAGTTGCCTTTAATATTACTTACAGGTATCAGCTCTTAGCTTTTTCTTCTTCTAAAGTAGGATAGTCTGTATAACCTTCACGACCTTGAGTGTAGAATGTTTCTTGATTCCAGTCTGCAGTTTCTGCTTTTAATTCAAATCTGTGTACTAGATCTGGATTTGAGATAAATAATTTCCCATATGCGACAAGATCTGCATGTCCGTTTTCTATGACCTGATTACCAGACTCTCGATCAAATTCATTATTGATCATTAAATTACCCTTGTATATAGGACGGTAATGTTTTGCAATATCACTTTCTAAAAACTCAATATCGCTTACATCTGTAAACGGTTCTGATAGATGTAGGTAAGCAAGATCATACTCATTAAGACGGTTAATTAAGTAATCAAAAAATGGTATGGTATCCGGTGTTCCTTCTATTCCAAAAACACCATTTAAGGATGGATTTAATCGACAACCTATTCTGTTTTCTGGAAAGGACTGTGCGACTGCCTCTAGAACTTCAAAGAAAAATCGCGCCTTATTCTCATTGCTACCACCGTATTGGTCAGTGCGTACGTTAGATTTATTATTGAAGAATTGATGGATCAAATAACCGTTAGAACTATGTATCTCCACACCATCAAATCCGGCTTTCTTAGCATTTGCCGCAGCATCTCCAAATTCTTTTACAGTTTGCTCAATCTCATCTACAGACATGGCGTGTGGCGCTACTGTTTGCTTTTTTTCACCGTACTGATTGCGCAATTCTGTATTAGGATTAACAGCACTTGGTGCCCATGGCAGTTGCCCATCATGGTAATCAGGTAATGATGTACGTCCTACATGCCATAATTGCAAGAAAATTTTCCCACCGTCTTCATGTACACTATCAACAACTTTTTTCCAGCCTTCTACTTGAGCGTCGTTAAAAATTCCTGCGACAAAAGGATAACCTCGCGCTTTTTCTGACACCTCGCTACCTTCTGTAATAATTAATCCAGCGCCTGCACGTTGTGTGTAATAATCGATATGTTTTTGATCTGGTGCTTGATGTTCGTTAGTGGCTCTACATCTAGTCATAGGTGCCATAACGACTCTATTTTTTAATTCTACTGCTCCTAACGTAATGGGTTGTAGTAATGCTTGATCTTTACTCATAATAAGTTTTTCTTTTAAAGATATTGAAGCGATTTGTGATTTGGGTTAATAATGAGTTAATTACAAATTCTTTATAATACGGCAATTGTCCTATTACATCATTCTTAATTCCTGTACATCTTTGAAATATTAAAAGATGTTCCATTAAAAATATGAAGTGATGAATAAGAAATTAACTATTTATATGCTGGCCTTTTTAGCATTTGGCTTTTTTGCACAATCACAGACTTTGGGAGAATTTAAATCCAAAGTCCAAAATTCAGGGCAAAAACCTAAGAAAAAGGCTTCTAAGGAAATTTATATTGCAAATTTTAATGTCCTAGTAGAAGTCTATAGAGAAGACGTAGACTACAAAGCTCAGAGAGAATTTAGAGGTAAAGGAAGAGCAGAGGCTAAAGCTGAAGCGGCACTAGGTTTGCAAGGAGTAAATGCAAGTCTTTTACAACAAGAAGTTGATCATATATACGACGATATGATTAAAGAACTTAAAGAGAACGGTTTTACAATCGTAAATGTAGATAAGGCTGCCGCTACAGACTTTTATGAAAAATCTGTTCCTTTAAACGGTCCTATGGTAAGAGAAAGCGCTAATCCTGGGATGTTAGAAATCATACCTACAAATTTTAAAGGACTTACAAGTAAAAAAAATGCAGAAGGAAAGGAATCAAAAAAGGATGGTTTCTTAAGTCGATTTAAAACTGTAGGCACTGCATTCTCAGGAGGAAATAATAAGTTATCTAAACAAATGGACGATGCCATTATACTAGACATTAATCTGGTTATGAGCTGGAGTGAAACAGGCGGTAGCTGGTTAAAAAGTCTAGGCGGTGCAAACGCTCAAATTAAAACTAATCTCGCATTAGGTACAAAGTCTATCACCGCGCCTAAGAAAAAGGGAATTAGAATGAAAGGAGCAGAAGACGTTTATAATCTAGAGACTAATTTTAATGTCTCGCAAGGTTCTGGATTAAAGAAAACGGTTTGGAAAGGATACCTTAAGAAACCATTATACATTGCTGATGTTATCCAAGATACCAAAGTTGAATCATACAATAGAGGTAATGCTTCTAAAACATACGATGTAGGTATCTATGAGATCACAGAATGGACCAGTTCTATCTCAGAAAACGCTAAGCTAGTAAAAGTTGATGGGAAGAAATTTGCAGACGCCTTATACCTATCTGGTAGCACTTTTATAAATGACCAACTCGATTACTTATTTGATAAATACAATTAATAATCTTAAGATAATTCTCATATTAAAGTAGGCAGCAAAGCATTACTTGAAGAATTATTAACAACCGCAAGTTTAGGGGACTTGCGGTTTTTTATTGATGCCTTTTAGCGAGCTCTTTCTCAATATCTGCAAGAGATAATCCTTTTGCTTTTAATAAAACCAGATAGTGATACATAAGATCACCAGCTTCATAAATAAAATCTTCTTCTTTACCGTTAATCGCATCGATCACTGTTTCAACAGCTTCTTCACCTACCTTTTGAGCAACTTTATTAATTCCTTTTTGAATCAAAGAGTAAGTGTAAGAGCCTTCTACTTGATCGTCAATACGCTGGTGTATAGTTTTTTCAAGATCGTTTATAGTGAAATTGTTCTCGCTTTCGCGAAAGCGAGATTCATCAACACCATCAAAACAACTTACCGTTCCCGTGTGACAAGTAGGTCCATGTGCATTTGCTTTTATAAGAATAGTATCTTGATCACAATCGATTTTTATTGCTACCACATCCAGAAAATTATTAGAAGATTCTCCTTTAGTCCAAAGACGTTGTTTGCTACGTGAGAAAAAAGTCACTCTATTTTCTGCTTTAGTTTTTTCAAAAGCTTCTTCATTCATGTAACCTAGCATTAGAACCTCTTTGCTCGTTGCATCTTGTACAATTACAGGTAATAAGCCGTTTTCTCCTTTATTCCAGTCTAGTTTCATATCTATAATTTCCGCGAAGGCGGAAATCTTCATTTCCCCACCGCAATCATTTTTAATGTCAAGCCGTCGCAGGACGGCTTCGCTTTTATTTTCCGCGCAGGCGGAAAT
>CAZBCH010000173.1:0-29823 GCA_964490235.1 uncultured Flavobacteriaceae bacterium
TTGCAATGAGCAGCCTCAAAATGTTGAAACAGCACAATTAGACAAAATTAACGATAAAGAAGAGGTGGCTAATGAGTTTGCAATCGTGATACATTTTGGTTCTGGTAATATTAAAAAAGAGAATATAACTCCAGAATTGGAGTCTAAATACAACGCAAAACTTACCGAGGCTATAAAAGCAGGACACGATATTCTTGCAAATGGTGGTGATGCCATGGATGCGGTAGAAGCGAGCATAAGAATTATGGAAGACTCGCCACTTTTCAATTCTGGAAAAGGTGCCGTTTTCACGCATGATGGAATTAACTCACTAGACGCTAGTTTTATGGACGGTAACACTTTAAACGCAGGAGCGATCGCTGGCGTTACTACAGTAAAAAATCCTATTTCGCTAGCTAGAAAAGTAATGACCGATTCAGAACATGTCTTGTTGAGTGGTGAAGGTGCTGATGCTTTTGCAAAATCACTACAAGATGACAGTATAGAGATAGTAGATAATAAGTATTTCTTTACAGAAAACAGATACCAATCTCTACAGCGTGTTTTAGAGAGAGAAAAAGCTAATGATCAAAAAACAGCAGCAATTCTTGAAATAGAAGATCCATTTTTAAAGGATTCTAAATACGGAACAGTAGGTTGTGTTGCTTTAGATAAGAACGGTAATATTGCAGCAGGAACCAGTACTGGTGGAATGACCAATAAAAAGTATGGTCGCATAGGTGATTCTCCTATCATAGGAAGTGGTACGTATGCAAATAATAAAACTTGTGGAGTTTCTAGTACTGGACACGGAGAATATTTCATTAGAGCTCAAGTGGCTTATGATATAAGTGCATTAATGGAATATGGCGGTAAAACTCTTAAGGAGGCGACTGAAGAAGTGATACAGGAGAAATTAGTTGGTTTAGGAGGTACTGGCGGGATAGTTGCTCTAGATCATTTAGGAAATATATCTATGGAATTCAACACCGCTGGTATGTATCGTGCTATGATGGATGATCAAGGTGAGCTTACTGTAGGGATGTATAAGGAGTAAACCGATTCATGATTGACCATTGACGATCTCAGATTTTTGATTTTGTCCTAACATATAAAAATTACGAAACAAATATGAAAATCATATCATATAATGTAAATGGCATCCGTGCTGCAATGAAAAAAGACTTTATTAAATGGTTAATTGCAGCAAATCCAGATGTACTATGTCTTCAAGAAACAAAAGCACAAGAAGCTCAAATAGATACTGAGGCCTTTACAGCAGCAGGATATGAATACCAATATTATTATAGTGCACAAAAAAAAGGTTATTCTGGAACGGCGATAATTTCTAAAATAAAACCAGATCATGTAGAGTATGGAACTGGTATAGAGACCATGGACTTTGAAGGTAGAAATATAAGAGCAGACTTTGGTGATGTATCTGTAATGTCTATGTATTTACCTAGCGGTACAAATGATGCTCGGTTAAGCTTTAAATTTGAATATATGGAGCAGTTTCTAGAGTATTCCAAAGAGCTTAGAAAGGAACGTCCTAATTTAATTGTCTGTGGCGATTACAATATCTGTCATAAAGCCATTGATATTCATGATCCAGTGCGATTAAAAAACACTTCAGGTTTCTTACCAGAAGAACGTGAGTGGATGGATCGATTTGTAGAAAGCGGCTTTGTAGATGCTTTTAGAATGTTTAATGATCAACCAGATCAATATTCTTGGTGGAGTTACCGCGGTGGTTCTAGAGCAAGAAATAAAGGATGGCGATTAGACTACCACATGGTAAATAAGCCTTTAAAAGATCGCGTTAAGAGATCAGTTATTTTAAGTGAGGCAGTCCATAGTGATCATTGTCCCGTTATGGTGGAGA
This sequence comes from uncultured Flavobacteriaceae bacterium, assembly GCA_964490235.1. Classification (GTDB taxonomy): domain Bacteria; phylum Bacteroidota; class Bacteroidia; order Flavobacteriales; family Flavobacteriaceae; genus Nonlabens. Next base: position 1,865 of record CAZBCH010000173.1, read on the forward strand.
TAGGAAACTAAACCTACAGAGAATAAAATGAGTGTTTTTAGCAGGTTCAAAAAAAAGGAAATTATTGCAGTCCAAGAGACTCCTATAAAAATGCTTAAAAAAAATATTGAAGCTTTTTTTAAGACCATTAGAGCGCACGATAATGCCACAGTTAAACTATTAGTAAACTCAAATAATGAATTTTTAAAAGTTGTTAGAGAAGGGCAACCAATAAAGGATCAAGGTCAATCAGGACTCCAAGTAGCACTAAAAGTTGCAAATTTTGAGATCGTAGAATTTTTAATCAATAAAGGAGCAGATTTAAATTTCACTCCTGACGTTCCTGGACAGTGGTGTTTACCTGTATTGCACAACTGTGTTAGAGCCGTTTTTCATAATACTCACACCATTGAGAAGGATAAAAAAAAGTTTGATCGAGCATTATATATTCTGGAATTAATGCTCAAGAAAGGGGCTAACCCTAATTGTATAGATTCTTATGGAAATAGTGTTTTAATGAGAGCGTTACTAGACGCTAAAACTTTTATTCTTCACCCTGATTATTCTGAGGATCTAGCTACATTAGAACAATCAAGAGGTGTTTTCAATCTACTTTTAAAGCATGGAGCAGATTTAAATTATTCAAATAATAAACGGCCACAAATAAAAGAAATGATTCAAGCTTTTGGTCTAGAAAATTATCAGCTGATTTAATCATTTATAACACAGTTTTATTCACACCTAAGAAACGCCTCCCAAAACCACAACAAACTCACCCTTTGGCTTTTTATGTTCAAAATGAGTGATAGCTTCTACAATAGTTCCTCTAAAATGCTCTTCATATAATTTTGTGATTTCACGTGAGATGGAAACCTGTCGCTGCTCACCGTAGTGCGTTTTAAAGTCGGCTAGAGTTTTTAATAATTTATGAGGCGATTCATAAAAAACGATAGTTCTGGTTTCTTCTTTAAGAAATTCAAGTCGCTTTTGTCTACCCTTTTTTACCGGTAAGAATCCCTCAAAAATAAACTTATCGCATGGCAATCCAGAAATTGTTAGTGCTGGCACAAAAGCAGTCGCTCCTGGAAGTGATTCTACGGCAACTTCATTTTCTATCAATTTGCGAGTAAGTAAAAATCCAGGATCGCTTATCCCTGGAGAACCAGCGTCGGTAATTAAAGCCATTGTTTCTCCGGCTTTGATCCTTTTTACTATTGCGTCACTAATTTTGTGTTCGTTATGCATATGATAAGAAAGCATAGGAGTAGAGACATTATAATGTTGCAATAATTTACCGCTTGTACGAGTGTCTTCCGCAAGAATCAGATCAACTTCTTGCAGCACTTCAACACTTCGATAGGTCATGTCTTTCAAATTACCAATAGGTGTAGGAACAAGGTAAAGTTTCATAAATGCGATATATATTGCAAAGATAAAGAAGAAGGTCTGGAGTAATAGTAAATAAAGGAGAGCTTCACTAGGGAAAGAGTTTATTTTTATCTCGCTTTCGCGAAAGCGGAATAATTACCATCTTCAAACTGCATTCCTACCTTTATTAAAACTGAAAATAAATGAACGGCTGTACTTCACTACTTGCAGTGGCGCTGATGATCCAAATGGTAATAGCAAAAAGAACCACCTTACCTATGATTGGGGTTTTATGGAAATATAAGAGTTGTTGATCTTGCCATTGTTGTGGTATAAAATGCCATAGAAAGCCTATGAGCATGACGATGGCTACATTTTGATATCCAGAAATGACGCTCCACCAGTTTTGCGGGCTCCATTCCAGCATACTGATATTATTAATGACATCTAAAGCGTTAGTAAAATCTGAAGCTCTAAAAAATATCCAACAAAAAGCTACAAAATGAAAAGTCAGGACACCAGCAATCAAATTCAAAGCGATATTCTTACTGGTCCATTTAGGAATGTTAAAGGCCTTTTCTATAGCTAGAACACTTCCATGCATTGCACCCCATAGAACAAACTTCCACGATGCGCCGTGCCATAAACCACCTAGTAGCATGGTCATAAAAAGATTAAAGTAAGTGCGCAGTTTTCCTTTGCGATTACCACCTAAAGAGATATACAGGTAATCACGCAGCCAGCCCGAAAGTGAGATGTGCCACCTGCGCCAGAATTCTGTCACGCTAGTGCTTTGGTATGGAGTCCTAAAATTAGGCGGTAACTGAAAGCCAAGTAATAACGCAAGTCCTATGGCGATGTCTGAGTAGCCTGAGAAGTCACAATATATTTGTAGTGTATAACCGTAGACCGCAAGAAGGTTTTCAAAAGCGGTGTAGTTATCTGGAAAGTTAAAAACTCGATCTACAAAATTGACACTTATATAATCTGATATTACGGCTTTTTTAATCAAACCGCCTATGATGAGGTAAAAGGCATAACTCAATTCTTTTTTTGTGAGTAGTAACTTTTCATAGATCTGTGGAATAAAATCTTTTGCTCTTACAATTGGTCCAGCAACTAATTGCGGGAAAAAGGAAACAAAAAACATGAAATCCCATACGTTTTTTGCAGGCTCTAATTCTCTTCTATAAATATCAATCGTGTATGACATGGTCTGGAAGGTATAGAAGGAAATTCCTATAGGTAAAAAGATCGTATCAAAACTAAGGTCGCCAGAGAAGAGAGCGTTGAAGTTTTCGGTTAAAAAGCCGGTATATTTAAAATAAGCAAGAACACCTAGATTGATGACACAAGATAAAACGAGTAACCATTTTCGAGTGCCAGTTTTAGGACTCTTATAAATCAAATCTGAGATGTAATAATCTACGAAAGAAGAGAATATGAGTAGTAGAAAGTAGATCCCACTACACTTATAATAAAAGAACAATGAGAAAGCAATAACATAAAGAATGCGCAACCTGCGCACATCTTTTAATAAAATATAAATGAAGAAAAAGCCTAAAAACAGATACAAAAAAGTCTCACTGTTAAATAGTAGTGGTTTTTGTGGATCATAACTGAGCCAGTCCCATATGGTATGCCACTCTATCATTTTCTATAATCAGTGTAAGATTTTAATAAGGATTCTACCAGCAGTTGAGCTTGTAATTGATAGCCTTTTTCTAGAAAATGAATCTTATCTCTAGAGGTCAATTTTGCAGCATACCAGTCTGGCATTGCTGCGCTGGTATTAGAAACAGCGTGAAGATCGTAAAATGCCCAAGAATTTAAATTTGCAAAAACTCCCATTTCATAGGCATAAACGGTAGCGGTAGAATTAATGTCCCTACGGTTCTTCATCGATGGCGGTGGACTAGTTAACAACACGCTTCCTGTCATTTCTCGTTTGATCATTTCGCGATTGAAAAAATCCATGTCTTCTTTAAATTGTTGCTCTGTATAATTATCATAGAAACTTTCATTTGTACCTAATGATATGATAATAAGATCTGGATTTAAAGATGCTAGTTGATCAAAGAATCGAGGAAATTTATTGTAATCACTAAATTTTGTTCCATTTACACCTATGGCGTGAAAATGAGTCCCTTTTTTACCAGTACTCAAGAGTAAACCGTCTAAAACATATTTAGGTGCTTCTTTACCAGCTTTTATATACAATCTTGTAGTTCCTTTAGGAATTTGATAGGTGGTGCCATCTTCAGTAAATAGATTAGTAAACGCTTTGTCACTTATTTCTTTACTTTCAGATGCACCTGTAGGTATTTTAATAGACTGTCCTGCGTTAAGACGAGTGTTTTTCATACCATTAGCTCGTTGAATCGCTGTTACGGTCGTATTAAATTTACTCGCTATTTTGCCCAAATAATCACCGCTCTTGATTTTGTAGTTTTTGGTAGTGTTTACTTGTTCTACAAGTTGGTTTTGATCGCTGGTACAAATAGTAAATCTTTCTGGATGTTGTGATATGATTTGTATTTCTTCAACTGGTTCTAATGAATCGCTTAAATTCATTTCTATTAGGAAACCAGCATCTGTAGTTTCTAGATTGATACCACTCAGGCCTACATCATCGCTACCATCACTTTTTACATTACGCATTGCTTTCCACTCACTATTTGCTTTAAACTTAACATCTATAGCGCCATTGGTTTTTGCAACGCGATATGGGAAAACAAAACCACGTCCTGCATTTCCAAATTTTGATTGCAATCCTTGTCTAATATATTGTGGGAAATAAGGCCCTTGAACATGTGAATCGCCTATTTGAACTATAGTCAGTTCTTTTCTAGAGCCATTTTCTAATTCTGCCGCTTTTTTATAAAAATCATCGAGAACTTCTATGTTTTTAATTTTTTGAAAATCACGATTTATAAGTAACGGATTGATTTGCAGGTCGGCAATTTCTTGTGAAAATGCAACCGTTACCACTAAGCCCAGAGCTAATATTAATAAACCTTTGATCATGAATATTTAATTTTTAAGGCTATCGATTTTGAGGGTTAGACTGTCTGCGATTTTCAATGTTGCAGATTTAACTTCCAGATTCTTTTTTATTTCTTCTGTTTGTTGTGATCTCGCTTTCGTGAAAGCGTCATAACCATCCATCAATTCTTCATAAATCATACGGCCTATTTTTTGAGATCCATTGGGGCTAAAATGGGTGTAATCATTATTCATTAATTTATGCGAGTTCCATACAGCTGCAGTGTTTTCTCCTCCCATAAGATGAAATAGGCTCATAAACGCAGCGTTTGAATTTGCGGCGTAAATTTGTTGAGACCGTAAAAGTTTAACGACTCCACTGTCTGTCCTTACTAGGTTATCTATTTTTGTACCTCTATCTGCCGTTCCTAGAATTAGAATATCAGCCTCAGGAAAAATTGCTTTTAAATGATTTACAACTTTAATCATACGATTTGAGTACCAAGAGTAATTTTTAGATTTTCTAGTGAGCACATTTGCACCAAACTGTAATATAATAAGATCATAGCTCAATGTTTTATCAAATTCTTTTATTTGTGCAGTACGAAGTAAGCTTAAAGGTAGGCCAGAGTTACCGCGTTTAGAATATCCGTCTACGTGTACACCATTATCATCAGAAAAATCTACTCCATAAATAGGTAGGTTTACTGCTTTTGAAAAATCTAGTTCTAATTGTTTTAAGTTCTTATTAGATAATGATATGGTGTTTAAATTTCTCTTACCATTCAACGTATAATTTTGTAAAGTACTGTCCTTGTCACATTTAATTTTTACAGTATTACTTGAATCAACTGCGCCGTAGTATAGAGTAGGTGAGTTCAAGCGATATGCATTTTTAATACCACTAGCGACAAATTTGAGTCTCGCCGTGGAATCCAGAGGAAAATAAACAGCACCGTTTATGCCATAAGGGATATTATCAGCCTGCCCTTTCATGAAATTTTTTGACTTCCATTTTCCTTTTGGATAATGTTTTACAGAGTAACGAGAACGAGCACTTTCTGAAGTTATGGGAACAAATCCCACACCCTTACCACCAAATTTTGATTGTAAAGCGCTTCTAAAGTCTTGAACAATTAAATCACCATCTATCATAGAATCACCGTAATAAGCTATACGTACATTACCTTCTTGTAGGTGTTCTAGTTCATAAAGCTTTTCAAAAAACCGTACTAAATTTTCATTGCCTGTGTAAGAATTAAGTCTTTTAGGTTGAGGTAAGATATACTTCCCTAAAGAATCAACGCTATGAACTAGATTGTAATTAAAATCGCTAATGTTTATAAGAGTATAATTGTTTTGAACCGATGGGGAAATACTATTCTTTTCAATCGTAATTGAGGTAGATATAGAATCTTGCGTAAAATTTTTATGATGTTTTAATAGCGTATCTTTTGCTAAAATATTTTTCTCTAGGGTGCGTTCTTCTATTTCAATAGCCTTGAGCATAAGACTGTCTACCACAATGTTACTAGAGTCGAAATGTTCTATAAAAATTTTGTTAGGCAAGTAGGATTTAGAAATAAAAAACAATAATCCTCCAGCTGCAATAATTATAAATGCATATAAAAACTGTTTTTGATCCTTAAAACCCATTACTCATAATTATGTCTGCAAAAGCTAGAGAAAAGGTGTAATTTAAGTATTAGAAGTAAAAATGTATAGAAAAAAGGCGATCAGTTTTTCAAAATCCAGTTACAAGTAATTTTCTTGCGGCTGTAATACCGCATTTTTGATATTTATTATAAGCTTGTGCAGCCTTTTCTGCTACTACTGTATTTTCTTCCTTATTGATCCAGCCGTCGATTGCATATTTGAGTGTATAAGCCTCTGGTGCCATAAGATGAGTAGTCCATAACAGCGGTTGCGCTTTGGTTTTTTGAAGATACTTAGAGAAATAGTGTTTGCTGTAGCAAGCGAGAATTATAGTTTCTATCTTGCTACTAGAGGCTGGTTGAAACGCGCCTGTAATATCAAATTCCATTAACCCATTATAACCTACGTAGCTTAATAAATTAGAGTCTCCACCAAAACACAGACTTTTATTACCTTCATTAATTTCAAATCCATTACGACCTGCGCTGGCTTCAGTAAAATCTATTATAGTATTTTGAATATATGCACCGTTATAAGCATCTGCAAGTAAATAGGTTGCACTATGTTTATGCTTAAACAGGACACGTTCTAGAATTAATGAATCGACATTTTTTTTAGAACTTATAAATATCCAGTCCTTACTTTTTTTTAAAAATGTTTTAACCCCATATCCAGCACCCCAATATAAATTATGATCTGGGTCTTGCTCATTCCCTAATTGCTCAGGAACAGGTGAAATACCCTGGTTAAAATTATCACACAAGGCTACAAAAACATGAATCGTTTTTGTGGTCTGAGTTTTAGCGTGTACCAATTGAGTACTAACTATAAAAAATAATAAGAGCATCTTCATCTACAAGACAACGAGAATCGATCTATAATATTATAAATATCGCTTTCGCGAAAGCGACAACTATAAATTTTTCACTGCACCAATTTGTTGATAAACCTAAAAGTAATTTTAATCCTAAAACTTCATTATTGAGAGAAAAATAAAGCTTGTTGAGTATTGAAATTGCAATTAAAAACTATACATAGCCACAACATTAACAGTAAAAATAAGGTAAAAATTAGTTTAAATTATTGATAAACAAATATTTAATGCTGATGTGTTTTCTTAGAGGAGATAATAAGAAAAGAGAGGATAAATGTATTGTAATTTTACAGTTCAATTTTATCAGAAAGTTAACATACAACGTTGTAGTAATATTTTCTAATTTTCAATTAAACTAAATATTCATGAATAAATTTACTTTACTCCTATTTTATTTTGTGGCATTTATAGGTTTTGCTCAACAAGGTATTATAACAGGAAAGGTTCTTGAAGGTGCCACAGGTGAAACTCTACTAGGTGTGACTGTTCAAAACGTGAATGCAAAAACCGCTACCACAACAGATTTTGATGGTGTGTTTTCTATTGCCGCATCTACTGGTGATGTATTAAGGTTTTCATTTATTGGTACAGTTACTCAAGATTTTACTGTTGTAGATTTTAAACCGATAACGATTACTATGAAGGAGGACGTTGCTGCTCTAGAAGAAGTTGTCGTAGTAGGATACGGTACTCAGGCTGTTCGTGAAGTTACAGGAGCAGTAAGTATTGTAGACAGTGATGTAATTGAAAGTCTTAAACCTACAAGGGTAGAACAAGCTCTTCAAGGTCAGGTGGCAGGTGTTAATGTCACGTCTTCATCAGGATCTCCAGGTGCTGGATTAAACATTAGAATACGAGGTATATCTACAAATGGTGATAATAGACCTTTGATACTAGTAGATGGGAATATAATTGAAGACTTAAGTGTAATAAATCCAGGTGATATTGAAAGCCTTTCAGTTCTTAAGGACGCTACAGCAGGTATCTATGGTGTACGAGCTGCAAATGGAGTTATTATCATTACCACTAAAGGTGGTCGTAAAAATCAACCATTGCAGTTAGAATTCAATTCTTGGGGTGGATTTCAAGAAACTTCTAGACGTTTACCTAGTTTGAATGCACAACAGTATGCTTTAATAAAGAATGAAGCTTTTGCAAATAATGGTGAAGCCATTCCATTCACTGATATTTCAAACCTTTCTAATACTAATTATCAAGATGAGGTTTTTGAAGATGCGTTTATTCTTAATAATGATTTTTCTATTAGAGGAGGAACTGATAAGTCAAAATATGCTGTAGGTATGGCTATTCTTACTCAAGATGGAATTGTCGGTGCTGATAAGTCAGACTTTGATCGATTCACTATGAGAGGTAACTTTGATCATAAGTGGACAAAAAATCTAGAAATGAAAACTGGGTTTTTATATTCTTATACTAGCAATAAAGGTATTAATGATGGCGGTTTAGGATCAGTCCTTTTTAATGCATTGAATATGGCGCCCACTATACCAGTAAGAGATGCTAACGGAGAGTTTTCTCTTGCTGAAGGTTTAGGAAATGAAGTAATTAATCCTGAAGCACAACTTGCAAATACATTTAATAAAAATAAAGTTGGTAAGATTAGTGGGAATTTTGGTTTGACTTATTCATTTTTAGATCATTTTGAAGCTACAGCTCGCATACAAGCAAATTATTCTGAGGCTTATGGAAATAATTTTAATCCAAGAGCTTTTTATGGATCAGGTAAGGTTTTTAACCTCACCGAGAACGTATATAGCGAGTATGAAAACTTTTTTAGTGATTATACCTATGATGCATTTATCAAATATGATAATACTTTTAATGATAGTCATAATCTAGAAGCTACTTTAGGGATGAGTGCTTTTAGAACTAGAGGTGATTTTAACGGATTTACAGGTTTTGGTAATGCTAGTAATAATTACAATGAAGTAAGTATTGCCGATGCAGATCGTGTAATAGACGGTGATGAAAATGGTGCGCGTAGATTTGATCAAAGGCTTTTATCTCATTTTTTAAGAGTACAATATGATTATCAAGGGAAGTATTTATTCTCTGGAGTTGTTAGAAGAGATGGAAGTACCATTTTTGGACCAGAAAATAGATTTGGAGTCTTTCCATCGGCTAGTGTCGGTTGGATAGCAACGGAAGAGAGTTTCTTGAAGGATAATGATTTTATTGATTTTCTTAAGGTGCGAGCTTCTGCGGGAATTATAGGAAATGATAGAATTCCAGCCTTTGGTTATGTGTCTTTGCTTACTGGAGAAGGACAGTATGTATTTAACGATCAAATCATAAATGGAACAGCTGGAGGAGCTTTGAGTAATCCTGAAATTAAATGGGAAGAGCAGTTTACAACTAACATAGGAGTAGACATGACCTTTTTATCTAGTAAACTAAATGTTACACTAGATTACTTTAATAGAGAAACAAACGACTTGCTTATCGCGCCGTTAGTATCTGGAATATTAGGTTCTGGGGCTCCTGGTTCTAGTGCGCCCTTTATAAATGGAGGAGATATTAGAAATAGAGGTTTAGAATTTTCCGTTGGGTATTCTGATCAATTAACTGACGATTTGAGTTTTAATGTTAGTTTCAATGGTTCCACACTAGATAACGAAGTGTTATCTGTAAACAACGACAATGGTTTTATTGAAGCAGGTGGATTTGGTGTAGGGCAACCGCCAATTACTAGATTTCAAGAAGGGTTTACAATTGGCTATTTCTATGGATTTCAAACCGATGGTATTTTCCAAAATGCTGCTGAGGTAGCAGCGCATCCGTCTCAGATTGCACTAGGGGCAGTTGCGCAACCTGGTGATTTTAGATATAGAGATGTAAATGGAGATGGTGTGCTTAATCTAGATGATCGTGTAGAATTAGGAGATCCGTTACCAGATTATACTTTGGGGCTTAATCTAAATGTTAATTATAAAAACTGGGATTTCCAGACTTATTTATTTGCCTCAATAGGTAATGATATGGTACGTAATTACGAGCGTAATCAACCGCTTACCAATTTGACAACTAATGTTCTCAATAGGTGGACTGGCCCAGGAAGTTCTAATTCGTTTCCTAGGGTAACTACAGGAGCTACCGCAAATCAGGTATTTTCAGACTTTTTTGTAGAAGATGCTTCATTTCTTAGAGCACAAAATATACAGTTAGGTTATACGGTAAATGAGAGTGCTTTAGATAACTTAAAGCTTAATGGCCTTAGAGTTTATGCTTCAGTAAATAATGCGTTTACTTTAACTAAGTACCAAGGTTATGATCCTAGCGCGAGTTCTGGAGATCCATTGGCTAGTGGGATAGATAATGGTTTTTATCCTGTAGCTCGAACATTTTTATTAGGAATAAATGCTAAATTTTAAAAGAGAATCAAGATGAAAATTTTTAAAGTATATATTTTATTATTCGTCATTGCGATCGTTTTTAATGCTTGTAGTGAAGATTATCTAGACATAGAAAGTGAAGATGCAAACTCAGAGAATTTTTTCAATTCTCAAGAAGATTATGAAAGCGCATTAGTTGCTGCTTATGATTTATTGCAGTCTACTTACCTAAACGTTATGTTAGGTGAGATCGCTTCAGATAATACGTTAGCCGGTGGAGAGAGTGCTACTGATGTTATTGGAATTCAACAAATCGATGACATGATTCATACTCCGGTAAATGATCAGTTATCTGATATCTGGAGATGGATGTTTGCAGGTGTAAACCGTGCAAATTATATTATGGAGTTTCAGGATAAAACAGATTTTCCTGATAAGCCTAGAGTTCTAGGAGAAACAAGATTCCTAAGAGCATATTACTATTTTGAATTGGTTAAGTTTTTTGGTGATGTACCTTTAGTAGTAGATCAAAGATTTTTATTTGGCGATCAATTTGAAGTAGACCGCACGCCTAAGGCAGATGTTTATGCTCAAATTGAACGAGACTTAATATTTGCAATAGATAATTTAGAATACACTACACCAGATGTAGGTAGAGCAACTAAAGGAAGTGCTCAAGCATTGCTAGGTAAGGTATACTTGTTTCAAGAAAAATATCAAGAAGCTGCAGATGTTCTTGATGACTTGATTCTTATGGGACCATACAGTTTAGTAACCGACTACTCTACCATTTTTGAAAATGACAATGAAAATAATTCAGAATCTGTTTTTGAAATTCAATATTCTGATTTAGAAGGTGCGGGCTTTGGATGTTTGCAATGTAGTGAAGGTAATGTAGCTGTAGGTTTTAATGGTATAAGAAATTATGATGGTCCTGAATTTGAATCTGGATTTAGTTTCAACGTTCCTACTCAAGAAGTTTTTGATCTTTTTGATCCAGCTGATATTAGAAGAGATGTAGCAATATTGGATATAGACACTTTTGCAGCAGCAAATGGAGCTACATTTAGTATAGGTTTTGAGCATACCGGTTTCTATAACAGAAAATATATTGCAAGACAAGGAGATCTTAATACCGGTGATGCAAATCTTACTAATCCAAATAATTACAGAGCAATACGTCTTGCCGATGTGTATTTAATGGCTGCTGAAGCGTACAATAGTGGTAATTTAGGTGATGATCAAGCAAGAACTTATTTGAATAGAGTGCGTACAAGAGCAACTCTTCCAGATGTTCAACTTTCTGGAGTTGCCCTAGGAGATGCAATATTTTTAGAGCGCAGACTGGAGCTTGTAGGAGAAGGGCATCACTTCTTTGATTTAGTTAGAACCGGAAGGGCAGCCTCGGAAATAGATGGTTTTGTTCCTGGAAAACATGAGGTCTTCCCAGTTCCTTTAGAAGAAATACTTCTTGCTGGTAACAGATGGGAACAAAATCCTAATTATTAATAACACGAATTGAAATGAAAAATCTAAAATTTTTATTTGTCAGTATATTATTCGTCTTCATTGCAACTACAAGTTGTGAAAGCGATGATGAAAAAGATCTAGGTGCTGCTATAGAAACTCCATCAGGTCTGGACGTAATATTTAATATAACACAAGATAACTCAGGTCTAGTAACAATATCACCTTCTGGAGTAAACGTAAGTAGTTTTGAAGTATTTTTTGCAGACGGAACTGGAGAATCAGAAGTTCTTGCATTAGGGCAAAATGCAGAACGCATGTATCCTGAGGGAAGTTTTCCAGTAAGAATCGTTGCATCAAATTTAAATGGTGATACAGCTGAATTGACCAAAAACCTTGAAGTATCATTTAGAGCCCCTGAAAATTTGGTCATTACAGTTACAGAGAGTTCTGTTTCTAATTTTGGAGTTTCAGTTTCTGCAACAGCAGATTTTGAAACAGCATTTGAAGTAACATTTGGTGAGGATCCTGCTCTTGCACCTGTTGCTTTTATAGAAGGGGATACAGTACAATATGAATATAATAATACAGGTACCTATACTATAACTGTTACAGCATTAAGTGGTGGTGCCGCTGTCACTGAAACCACTGAAGTTGTTATGATAGTAGATCCAGTAAGCTTACCATTAGATTTTGAATCTACTACTCTTAACTATAATCTAATTAATTTTGAATCTGCAGTGTCAATAATTACTAATCCAGATGTTAGTGTAAATAATAGTAGCACTCGTGTTGTTAGTATTGAAAAAACAGGTATTCAAACTTTTGGTGGAGTGGTTGTTCCTTTAAGTGGTCCTATTGACTTTTCTGGTCCTCAGAATTTAAGAATGAAAACATGGTCGCCTATGCCTGTAGGTACAAAGGTCACTATTAAGTTAGAAAATGCAGATGGCTCTATTGCTTCTGCAGATTATGAAGCTTTTACAACTGTAAGTAGCGAGTGGGAAACACTTTTCTTCGACACGGCAGGACTAGATACTACCCAGCCTTTTAGTCGCTTTGTGGTTTTCTTTGATCTAGGTGCTGCTCCTACAGGCGATGTTAACTATTTTGATGATATTGAGCTGGCAGAAGGTCCTCCTATTTTGCTTCCTTTGGATTTTGAAGATCCCAATAGAATTTATGATATAGGAACTAATAATGGAGGTTTTTCTATAATTCCTAATCCAGTTCCAGATGCGGTAAATAGTTCAAATACGGTACTACAATTCGATAGAAACGCTACTGGACCTAATAATTTTGCTTTGGTTGCCATTGTAGTTGATCAACCTGTTGTTTTTAATTCAAACACTTCTTTTACATTGAAGATATATTCACCTAGAGCAGGTTTACCTGTATGGCTGAAGGTGGAGCGTATAGGAAATGGTGGTTTATTTCAAGAAGTCACAAGCGTTACAACTACCGTTGCAAATGGATGGGAAGAACTTACTTTCTCTTCATTTACAGGAAATACGACGGATGATCTTAGAAATATAGTAATATTCTTTGATCCATTACAGGCTACATCTGCAGCAGAGACGATTTATATTGACGACCTAATAAAAATTAATTAATAAAAGAGTTATGAAATATTACTATAAACTTTTAATGATTTTCATGGTTGCATTTTCTATGCAGTCTTGTCAGGATGATGATACGGAGTTTGGAGCAATTATAGCACCTTCTAATTTAACTCTTACAGCAACAATTCAAGGTCAAAGTGCTACAGAACCTAATGGTGACGGTACTGGAATTGTGGTTTTCAATGCTTCTTCAGATAACGCGTTGAATTATACATACGACTTTGGAGACGGCCGTCAGGGCTCTGCATTTGATGGAATGATAGAACATCGTTTTGTTGAATTAGGTGTAAATACATATAGCGTTACAGTTACTGCTACAGGAACAGGTGGCGCAGCAACGACACAAACAATTCTTATAGATGTGCTCAGTACCTTTGATGATTCTGAGGCAAAAGACTTCTTAACAGGTGGCTCTTCAAAAACATGGTATTGGTCAGTAGCAGAAAATGCACACTGGGGTGTAGGTCCTACTAATTTAATAGGAGGACAATCTCCAGAAGCGTATTATACTCCTGCTTTTTTTGGAGTAACACCTTTTGGTAGGTATTGTAATGATTTAACAGAGTGTTTTTATGAAGATGAAATGATCTTTACTAAAAATGGAAACGACGTTACCTTTGAGTTGAGAAATTTTGGCGGTACTTATTTTCATAATTCATATTTAAGTCAGTTTGGTGGGCCTTCTGCTAATAATCCTAACAATGCAGATGAATGCTTGCCTTTTACGGCACCAGCTCCTGGATTAGTCACATTTACTCCTACATTAGATACAGATGTGCCGGAGACACAGTCTAGAAAGACTAGTATCATACTAGGTAATGATAACTTTCTAAGTTGGTATGTAGGTAGCAGTGAGTACGAGATTTTAGAGATTACAGCAAATAGAGTTGTTTTTAGAACAGTTCAAGGAAATGATCCAGCTTTGGCGTGGTATCATGTTTTAACAACAGAGGTGCCTGTAAATCCTAATCCTAATTGTATATAAAGCATACTCAGCATCATAAAAAAAAGCTACTTTTAATCGAGTAGCTTTTTTTATGTTCGCTTTCGCGAAAGCGGAATTTAAAGAACAAAATTAAAACACTTTATTAACACTGCTACTGAAAGGTAAATAGATCATGCACTACTAATTAATAAAGATAATTAAAATAAATTATTAAGATTCAATCCAAATAAGGTTATAAATAAATGCTTTTAACTATTACGATTGATATTGATACGTCTGAAAGTTATCTTTGCGGCAAACTAAAAAATTATACATGAGCGCATTAGTAAAATCATCGCTTGCCAGGAAGTGGGTAATGGCACTTTCAGGATTATTTCTGGTTATTTTCTTAACACAACACTTTGTAATAAACATTACATCGGTGATTGCACCAGATACTTTTAATGAATGGTCACATTTTATGGGTTATAATCCATTGGTTCAATTTGTGGCACAACCTATTCTTATAGGAGGTTTGATTATCCATTTTGTGATGGGTATCGTACTGGATATACAAAATAGAAAAGCGCGTCCAGTTAAGTATGTAAAATTTTCTGGAAACTCAAATTCGCAATGGGTTTCAAGAAATATGATTATAACAGGTCTGGTAGTATTAGCATTTTTAGGATTGCACATGTACGACTTTTGGGTACATGAAATGACGGTAAAGTATATAGATGTACAACCAGAAGACCCAACCAGATATTTACCAGAATTAAAGGAGAAATTTGTAAGTCCGGTAAGAGTCGGTATTTATGTGGTTTCTTTCATATTGCTAGCAATGCACTTATGGCACGGATTTAATAGTTCGTTTCAATCAATGGGTGCAAAAGCAATTAATAAGGGTGATGGATTAAGAAAAGCAACCTATGCGTGGTCTGTATTGATACCAGCTGGGTTTATTTTCATAGCACTTTATCACTTTTTTTCTCACTAATAATACATAAATTATGTCAGTATTAGATTCTAAAGTACCTCAAGGACCACTTGCTGAAAAGTGGGTAAAACATAAAAATACTATTAACCTAGTAAATCCAGCAAACAAACGTAACATAGACGTTATAGTTGTAGGAACTGGACTTGCTGGTGGTAGTGCTGCAGCTACTCTTGCAGAGCTAGGTTATAACGTAAAAACATTTTGTTATAATGATTCACCACGTCGTGCGCACTCAATTGCTGCACAAGGTGGTATTAACGCTGCAAAAAATTATCAAGGTGATGGTGATTCAAACTTCCGTTTGTTTTATGATACCATTAAAGGTGGTGATTATAGATCTCGTGAAGCAAACGTGCACAGACTTGCAGAGGTTTCTTCTAATATTATAGATCAGTGTGTAGCGCAAGGAGTTCCATTTGCACGTGAATATGGTGGTTTGTTAGATAACCGTTCTTTTGGTGGAGTTTTAGTTTCTAGAACATTTTACGCTGCAGGGCAAACTGGTCAACAGTTATTACTCGGAGCATATTCTGCATTAAACAGACAGATCAACCGTGGGAAAGTACAACCATTTAATCGTCACGAGATGTTAGATCTTGTGGTGGTAGATGGAAAAGCTCGTGGTATTATAGCTCGTAACTTAGTTACTGGCGAGATAGAAAGACATGGAGCGCACGCCGTAGTAATCGCATCTGGTGGTTATGGTAACGTATTTTTCCTTTCCACAAATGCGATGGGAAGTAACGTGATGGCAGCTTGGAGAACACACCGCCGTGGTGCTTACTTTGCAAATCCATGTTACACACAAATTCACCCTACGTGTATTCCAGTATCTGGAGAACACCAGTCTAAATTGACGTTGATGTCAGAATCATTACGTAATGATGGACGTATCTGGGTTCCTAAAAACCTAGAAGATGCCAAAGCGATACGTGAAGGAAAACTGAGAGGTGTAGATCTTAAAGAAGAAGACAGAGATTACTATTTAGAAAGAAGGTATCCAGCTTTCGGTAACTTAGTGCCTCGTGATGTGGCCTCTCGTGCTGCAAAAGAGCGTTGCGATGCTGGTTATGGTGTAAACAAAACAGGTAATGCTGTTTATTTAGACTTTGAAGCTTCTTTCTTAAGATATGGAAAAGTAGAAGCTCTAACTAGCGGTAAAAAAGATGCAACTGAAGCAGAAATGATCGCGCTAGGTAAGAAAGTAATTGAGAAAAAATACGGTAACCTGTTTGATATGTACCGTAATATTACTGATGAGAATCCATACGAGGTTCCTATGAAAATTTTCCCAGCGGTTCACTATACCATGGGTGGATTATGGGTAGATTATAACTTACAGACTACAGTGCCAGGTTGTTTTGCCGCTGGTGAAGCAAACTTCTCTGATCACGGTGCTAACCGTCTG
Source organism: uncultured Flavobacteriaceae bacterium (assembly GCA_964490235.1). GTDB lineage: Bacteria > Bacteroidota > Bacteroidia > Flavobacteriales > Flavobacteriaceae > Nonlabens. The sequence continues at coordinate 18,499 of CAZBCH010000173.1, forward strand.
GGAGCAAGTGCCTTGATGCAAGGTCTGGCCGATGGATATTTCGTTCTTCCTTATACTATAGGAGATTACCTAGCTAATGAAATAAGAACTGGAGAGATTTCTACGGAAACACCAGAATTTGAACAAGCTGAAAAAGATACTCGTGCCCGTATTGAGAAATTGATGAATGGTGCAGGTACACATTCTGTGGACTATTATCACAAGAAGCTCGGTCTTATCATGTGGAATAAATGTGGTATGTCGCGTAACGCAACAGATCTACAAGCTGCCATGGACGAGATTAAAGAACTAAGAGAAGATTTCTGGAAAAACGTAAGAGTTCCTGGAAGTGCAAATACTAAAAATCAAGAATTAGAAAAGGCAGGTCGCGTTGCAGATTTCCTAGAACTAGGGGAATTGTTTGCAAAGGATGCATTGACTAGAAACGAGAGCTGTGGTGGTCACTTCCGTGAAGAATACCAGACTCCAGAAGGAGAAGCGCTACGTGATGACGAAAACTTTGCATTTGTAAGCGCATGGGAATACAATGAGAATCCACGTGATGCTAAATTGCACAAGGAAGAGCTCGTATTTGAGAATGTAGAATTGAAAACTCGTAGTTACAAATAATTGAATTTTAAATGTTCCGCTTTCGCGAAAGCGTGACAACCTAAATATAAAAAGTATGAAACTTACTTTAAAAATATGGAGACAGGCTGGTCCTGATGCCAAAGGAAAAATGGTTACTTATCCACTAGATGGTGTTGACGGTGATATGTCTTTCCTTGAAATGATGGATATCTTAAATGAGGAACTTGTCAATAAAGGTGAAGAGCCAGTAGAATTTGACCATGATTGTCGTGAAGGTATCTGTGGATCTTGTAACATGATGATTAATGGACAACCTCATGGACCGCAAAAGCTGACTACTACATGTCAGTTGCACATGAGAAAATTTAATGATGGTGATACTATTACAATCGAGCCATGGAGAGCAGCAGCTTTTCCTGTGATCAAAGATTTAATTGTGGACCGTTCATCTTTTGATAGAATACAGCAGGCTGGTGCTTATGTATCTGTAAATACCTCTGGTAATACTCAGGATGCAAATTCCATTCCGATTGAGAAGGAAAAAGCAGATGAGGCCTTTCATAGCGCAACTTGTATAGGTTGTGGAGCTTGTGTAGCGGCATGTAAGAATGCAAGTGCTATGTTATTCACTAGTGCTAAAGTATCCCAATATGCATTATTGCCACAAGGTGAAGTAGAAGCTACAAAACGTGTGCAAGATATGGTACGCCAGATGGATATCGAAGGATTTGGTAACTGTACTAATACTGGAGCTTGCATGATTGAATGTCCTAAAGGAATTAAATTAGAGAATATTGCGCGTATGAACCGTGAATATTTAAAGGCTGAGACTGTTTCATAGTACTAATAATTTATTTGTTGAATCCCATTTCAATTTACTTGAGATGGGATTTTTTTATGTAATAATTTGTTGATCTGTTATTATCTTACGTACAGTATTTTGTAATTTACAGACATGATCTCAAAACTGCCTAAAGTAACAGATTCTATATTTACAACTATGAGTGCATTGTCTCATAAACACAATGCGATCAACTTATCTCAAGGCTTTCCTAATTTTCCAGTAGATCCAATATTGAAAGAGTTGATTAGTAAAGCTATTCAAGACGATAAGAATCAATACGCTCCTATGGCAGGATTGATTTCATTACGTGCTGCTATTTCTAATATGACTCAACTGCAGCACAATGCTTTATATCATCCAGAGAATGAAATCTGTCTTACGGCAGGAGCGACCCAAGGTATTTTCACTGCAATTCAGGCGGTTATTCATTCTGGAGATGAAGTAATTATTTTTACACCAGCTTACGATTGTTATGCACCAGCAATAAAATTAGCTGGCGGGAATGTAATTGAAATCGCTATGAAATTACCAGAATTTACAATCGACTGGCAGGAAGTAGAGGATAAAATTACTTCTAAAACTAGAATGATTATGATCAATTCACCACACAATCCTAGTGGTAATATATTATCACATAAAGATATGCTTACCCTTCAGGAAATTGTGGTGAAAAATAACATACTTCTTATCAGTGATGAAGTATATGAGCATATTACTTATGATGGTAAAGAGCACCTAAGTGCTGCTAGATATGAAGGTTTGAGAGAACGCAGTTTTATTACTGGTAGTTTTGGCAAAACTTTTCATGTGACAGGTTGGAAAATGGGTTATTGCCTGGCTCCAAAGCATCTTATGGAAGAATTTTATAAAGTCCATCAATTTGTAGTTTATTGTGTCAATCATCCAGTACAAGATGCTATTGCACAATATTTGTCAAAACCAGATCGATACACAAGTCTAGGAGCTTTTTACCAAAAGAAACGGGACTTATTTCTTCGATTGATTCAAGACAGTAAATTTAAATTTAGGCCTTCTCATGGTTCTTATTTTCAGTTATTAGATTTTTCATCATTAACAAATGAAAAGGATGTTGATTTTGCAAGAAGACTTACAATTGATCACAAAATAGCTAGTATTCCCATATCTGTGTTTATGAATCATAAAGATCCTAAAATGCTACGTTTTTGTTTTGCAAAAGAAGATCAAGAGCTTATTAAAGCTGCAAAAATTCTTAATAGTTTATGATCATAACTTTTGAATACATGGTATATTTATTGTCATTGTAAAATAAAATTAGTTTATGAGATATTCCATTTTGATTATTGCGATTATGTTAACTTCTTGTAATTCGCAGAAAATTTCTAAAACAATATCAAGTAAAGAGTTTCAACTTGAAGAGCAGCCCTATTATGAAGAATGGTCTGGTGGTGCTCCTGGTTCTGGAAGTGGTGTTACACTTTATTTTCCTACATCAGTCATTGAAGGACACACTTTGAAGGCGATCTATTTTCAAGGTATGGAGAATAATATTGCAAATTTTATTTCTAACGATAAACAGATGTTAGTTAGTCGATTTAAATATCCATATACTGACTTAAACATGTCTGAAAATAATGGGAATGAATATGGAAACGAGCCTCCACAATTAGAGGACATACCATTTAAATTGATGGATAATCAGGCGGTAATCGCATTTGAAGCAAAGGGAAAACTTACTTATATTCAACTTAATAACATTGTGCAAAAGGAAAGTATTGCCTTTCCTAGTGCACCGCCGCGAGGTAATCAAAAGTAACTCTAGAAGTTTGTTCTCTAGAATTGTGCACTACTGACTTAGTAAATCATCACGGTACCTATAACTAGTGTATTAATTTGTACTAGTCATCATTTACAATAAGACCTTGTTTTTGAGTCTATTTATATTTCTTTTACAAAATGTTTCAATCAAATGGGATGAATATAAATAATCAGTAGGATGCAAATTATGTACCTTTGACATTTAATTACAACCACTTTCTTGAGCTCTATAAAAAAACTTTTTAAGAACACATTTATTTACGGGCTAGCAACTGTATTGCCGCGTCTGTTAACTGTGTTATTAACTAAACTGTTGACAGAATACTTACCAGGTAAAGTAGAATTTGGTGAGGTTTCTATTATATTTTCTTACATCATTTTTGCAAATGTGATCTTGACTTATGGAATGGAGACGGCTTTTTTTAGATTCTATAACGATACTTCTACAAAAGCCAAAACACTAGGAACGACACTTATATCCTTATTCGTAACATCTATAGTTTTTGGGGTTTTGAGTTATTTATTTATATGTGATATTGAAGCGATCACAGATTTATCTGCTCACTACTGGAAATGGGTGATTGCAATAATAGTGTTTGATACATTGATGGTTATCCCATTTGCTTACATGCGAGCGCAAGGAAAGTCTACTAATTATGCATTGATCAAACTATTTAATGTAGTTGTTTCTGTAGGAATGACATTTGTCTTCTTTACAGCTTTACAGTATTTTCCAGCATTAGAACAAGTACTTCCAGGCGATAGGATAGAACTATTTTTCATAGCTTTCCTTGCTGCTAGTTTTATCACTTTCTTGATAGTCATCAAACCCTATTTTATGAAATGGGATTTTGATAAAGTCTTATGGAAGAAGATGCTGTCTTATGGCTGGCCTATTTTATTAGCTGGATTTGCCTTTGCGATAAATGAAACTGTAGATAAAATACTTCTTCAAAAATTACTGCCTGTAAGTGAAGAAGAGGCCGAAGGAATAGTAGGTGTTTATACAGCAGGATACCGGCTTGCCGTGGGAATGACTTTATATGCGCAGGCATTCAGATTAGGTGTAGAACCCTTTTTCTTCAGCCAGTCTGGCGATAAAAACGCTACTCAACAATATGCATTGATAACTAAAGCATTTGTCGCTCTAGGCTCCATCGCTTTGATAGCTTATGTTGTGTTGGTGGATTTTATTAGACCTTACATTGTAAAAGAAGGTTTTGAGACCGCAATGGAAGTGGTTCCATTGATTTTAATAGCATATTTCTTCTCTGGGATTTATCAAACACTTTCTGTGTGGTATAAAATTCAGGATAAAACAAGATATGGCGCTTACATTTCTATAGCAGCAGCTATTCTTACTATTGCTGTAAACGTAATTTTGATTCCGCATATAGGTTATATGGCAAGTGCTTATGCTACTTGTGCGGCATATGGATTAATGATGGTAGTGTCCTATCTTATAGGTAAGAAACACTTACCAGTACCTTATGATGTTAAAAATATTCTCTCATATTTAGGAATATCAATCTTACTTTCACTTTTCTTCTTTTATTATGTTAGGGAAGAACTTGGGGTAGAAAGCTTTGCAACATATTTAGTAGGAGTAATTATGACTCTAATAGTTGTAGGAGTTGTCAGCTTTTGCGAAAGCGAGATCATCAACAAAATTATCAAAAGAAAATGACCATAAAAATCATCAACAAGTCTGCACACGATTTGCCTCATTATGAAACAAATGCAAGTGCAGGAATGGATTTAAGAGCAAACTTAGAATCCTCAGTTATTCTACAGCCGCTGGAAAGAGCAATTATAAAGACAGGATTATTTATAGAATTACCTATAGGAATCGAAGCACAAGTTAGACCTAGAAGCGGTCTGGCAGCAAAAAAAGGCATTACAGTGCTAAACGCACCTGGTACAATTGATGCCGATTATCGTGGTGAAATAGGAGTTATTTTAGTCAATCTTTCTAATGAAGCATTTACCGTTGAAAATGGTGAACGCATCGCGCAACTGGTCATTGCAAAACATGAGCAAGCAAAGTGGCAAGAAGTAGAAGAATTAAGCTCTACAAATCGTGGTGAAGGCGGTTTTGGGAGTACTGGAGTGAAGTAAAACCACATTTCCTGCGCAGGCAGGAATCTCAAGCAATCAAAAAAGCAGATTTTAAATAAATTATATCAAAATATGAAAAACCTAATAATTATCTCTTTGGCATTATTTTCTAGTTTAGCTTATTCTCAAAAGGAGGTAAAAGACAAATACTATCAAGAAGCTTGTGAGTGTATAGGTGAGATCGATAGTAGGTTTGAAGAAGAAGAAAAATTTGAGGAAGTAAAAAGCTGTATTCAATCGGCTCTAATGTCAAAGCAGATTCAAGAGAAACTTTTTGATATGATGGAAAAGACAAAAGATACTCTAAACAAAATAGGCGATATCAATAAGGTGGATTCTTTAGTGATAAAAGAAGATAAGAATATTGTTATCAATACAAATGAAGGCTACCAAGAGCTGGAAAGAAAATTACTCGATAATTGTAAAAGCCTTAAGAACCTTCTCAATAATGCCAAAGAATCCAGTGAAAAGTCAGTTAGTGATAATATAAAAGCTCTAGAACTCTACGACAAAGGTTTAGGTTATTATCGAGAAGAAAACTTTGACAAGGCATTGGAGTTTTTCAAAAAAGCCACTAAGGAAGATAAAGAATTTGCTTTTGCCTGGGACATGGTAGGAATTACTCAAAGAAAACAAGGAGATTACAAAGACGCTGTAAAAAGCTATAAAAAATCCTTGAAAATCGACCCTAGAGGTAAAATGCCTTTGCAAAATTTACCTATTGCATACAGATTGCTTGAGAAATTTGACAAAGCAGCAGATGTTTATAAAGACCTCATTAAGTTCTATCCAGAAGATCCAGAAGGCTATTTTGGTTTGGGTCAATGCGGTATCTTTTTAGAAGATGATGACATGGCTATAGATAACATGATGATTGCTTTTACAAAGTACAATGAAATGAATTCACCTTACAAACAAGATGCAGAAATCACTCTAGTAAGTTTATATAAAGAAGCTAAGGAGAAAGGGAAGCTGGACAACTTTTTAAAATTTGCTAAAAAGCATAAGATCAACTTTGGGCAGGAAGAGGAAAGCAAAGAATAATCCACCTTCCATAGATAACACCTTATAAATTTTTAACTTAGCGTTTTATATTTAAAAGACTTAAAGTCTATTTAATCAATTAACAAAGAGATTTTTTGAGTAATTATTTGATTTAAATCTCGATAAAATTAAGAGACAACCGCCTACGCGGTTGAGATGCTTATGAAAATAATTGTACCTATGGCAGGTCGTGGTTCACGATTGCGCCCACATTCATTAACAACGCCTAAACCATTAATTCCTATTGCAAACCAGCCTATCGTGCATCGATTGGTTAAAGATATTGCACGCATACTTTCAGAACCAGTAGAAGAAATTGCCTTTATTCTTGGTGATCCGGCGTTTTTTGGAAATGAAGTGGTAGAGAGTCTGGAAGAACTAGCCCAAAGTTTAGGTGCAAAAGCAAGCATCTACCGTCAGTTAGAACCATTAGGAACGGGACATGCCATCATGTGTGCAGAGCCTTCTCTTTCTGGACCAGCAGTAGTGGCTTATGCAGATACGTTAATAAGAGCAAGTTTTGAACTCGATCCAGCTGCAGATGCTGTAATATGGACTAAGCAGGTAGAAAAGCCAGAAGCCTACGGTGTAGTAAAACTTAATGAAAAAGAAGAAATTATAGAGCTGGTTGAAAAACCACAACAATTTGTAAGCGATCAGGCAGTTATAGGTATCTACTATTTTAAAGAAATTGCAAATCTTAAAAAAGAACTACAGTTTGTAATCGATAATGAGATTATAAACGGTGGCGAGTACCAGATCAATGATGGAATCAAAAGAATGATGGCATCAGGTAACGTTTTTAAAACAGGTACAGTAGACGAGTGGATGGATTGCGGTAATAAAGTTGTTGCTATTGAAACTAATCAACGTATTATGAACTTCATGCAAAAAGATGGTAGTGAAGAATTAAATTCACAACCTACTTTACATGATTCTAAAATTATACAGCCGTGTGTTATCGATAGTAGCGTTGTTCTCAAAAACAGTACTGTAGGGCCGCATGTATCCATAGGCGCAGGATCAGTGATTGAAAATTGTACCATAACAAACTCATTAATTCAAAAAAATTCTATCATTAAAAATGCTACTTTAGAAGAAGCAATGATCGGTAACCATGTTACATATGACGGTAAATTTACCAGAATTAGTATCGGTGATTACACCATAATGGAATAGTTGTTGAAAAATAAAACATATGTCTACATCACTTAAAATTTTTGTTATATCAGTAATTTTTTTCTGGAGTAATCTATCTATTGCTCAGCAAGAAGTCTTTACTGATGATGTGAATGTGGATGATTTAGGAGATGTGTCTGATGGTTTTAAAGATAATTTTTTCAATGCTTTGTCTGCAAAGGCGATAGGAAACCATGATAAGGCCATCTCTTATCTTGAAGTTTGTGAAAAATTAGAGCCAGAAAATGGCGCCGTACAATTTGAGTTAGGAAAAAATTATTTGATGAGTGACGCTTTCGCGAAAGCGGAGCAGAAACTTAAACGTGCCATAGAGCTGTCTGGAGAAAGTGAGTGGCTTTTAGAAACGTTATATGATGTTTATGATAAGCAAAAGGAGTACGAAAAAGCAGTTCTAATTTTAGAAAAACTGTCGGATATCAACGCTAATTATGAAGAACTATTACCTTACCAATATTATCGTATAGGTAAAAATAAAGAGTCTCTTGCTATAATAGAAAAACTAGATCAACGCCTAGGTGAAGATCAAAGACGCACTGCTATTAAACGACAAATACAGTCTAGACTAGATGCAAATGAAGCTAGAGATGAAAACATTGTTGATCTAGAAGCGGCAATAAAGTCTAATCCTAATGATGAGAGGTCCTATATCAACCTCATTTATCTATACAGCAAAAAAAATAACACCGAGAAAGTTCAAGAAATAGCAGAATTACTAGATAAGAATTTGCCCAATAGCGATAAAGCACAATTAGCATTGTATAAAATTTATCTAGAAAACGGCAGAACTCGCAAAGGGATAAAAAGCATGCGCAAGGTTTTTGAATCAGCTCAATTCGATACTGACACAAAGATCAATGTTCTCAATGACTTTATCCAGTCAGATGCAACAGAGATAGAAGATGATCAAATTCAAGATGCTATTGATAGCTTTGCAGAAGATGTAGAAGATGAAAAGGCCTTCAATGCTCTAGGTGATTATTATTTAAAGAAAAAAGAGACGACCAGAGCTATATCTTTCTATGAAAAAGGCCTAGAAATCAATGACAAGAATTATGAGCTTATCAAAAAGGTAGCTCTTTTAAGCATAGATATTAAAGATTATAAAAAAACAATTGAGATAACAGATAAAGCACTAGATGTTTTTCCTGCACAAGCTTTATTATACCTTCTTAATGGTGTGGCTCACAATAATCTTAATGAACCAGATAAGGCAATAGATCAACTAGAAACTGGTTTAAGCTTTTTACTTGACGAGCCTAAGCTGGAGAGTGATATCTACCAGCAACTCGCATTAAGTTATGATAAAAAAGGTGATACAACTAATGCCGCAAAAATGCGTTCTAAAGTAAAGACACTGTCTAAAAACACACAATGAAATACCTTAAGTACTTTTATATTTTACCCATATTACTGCTAGTATCTTGTGGCGGTACACAACGTGCTGCAAATGATGCAGTCGCTACAGCAAAAAAGGCTAAAGTAGTTAAGGCCCATCAAACCGCTCGCATAGATTTTAAGACGTTAAAAGCAAGACTTTCCGTAAGCTACGATAATTCACAAACTACCAGATCCTTTACTATGAATTTGCGCATGGAAAAAGGCAAGCAAATCTGGATGAGTGCCAGTATTCTAGGTTTTACAGGAGCAAAAGTATACATAACCCCAGATCGTGTACAGTTTTATGAAAAATTGAATAAGAGATCTTTTGATGGTGATTTTAGCCTGATAAGTGAATTTCTGGGAGAAGAAATTACATTTACACAACTAGAAGATCTTTTGCTAGGTCAGGCAGTAGAAACTCTTGATGACAAAAATTTCAGTATTGCAAATAACAATTACCAGTTTGAACAAGACGCTATAGTTACAAAATTATTTAGACTGCGCCCTTCTGATTTTAAGGTGTCAGAACAGTCCATTTCAAAACCATCAGAAGGTAGTTTTCTCAAAATGACTTACCCAGAATATCAAGTGGCAGATGGGAAAATTGTGCCGTTAGAAGTGAAAATAGAGGCAAAACAACGCAATCGAGATGCAAAAGTAGAAATGGAGTTCAAAAATGTTGAATTTAATCAAGAAGTCACTTTTCCATTTAGTATGCCACAAGGCTATAGCACATTTGAATTTTAGATGAAAAAGCAATTTTCCTTACTTGTAATATTTGTTTTGTGTTTCGCTTTCGCGAAAGCGCAATCAAGTAAAGCTGCTCTAGAACAACGTAAAGCAGAGATTCAAAAAGAAATCAATCAATTTGATAGGTTACTTAAAAACGTAAGAAAAGAAGAGAAAACAATGGTTTTGCTAGTAGAAACTATTGACAAAAAGATTGCTCGTACTCAAGAAATAATCAACATTACAAATAAACAAGCTAATAATCTGACGAGAAACATTAAAACTAATACTGCCCAGATTAAAAAACTACAAGAAGAAATTAAAGCACTTAAGGCAGAATATGCAGAGATGATCGTAAAAGCATACAAATCACAAAACGATCAAAGTCGACTGATGTTTTTACTAAGTTCAGAAAATTTTCTACAAGCTTATAAAAGAGTACAATACCTGCAGTCCTATGCAAATTACCGTAAAAAACAGGCAGAAGAAATCACCGTAAAATCAGACGCTTTATCTGAAAAGAACAAACAACTAGCTCAAGAAAAAGAGGAGAAAAATAAAGTGATTGCGTTAAATAAAAAGCAAAGAGCTGCTTTAAAAAACGACAAAATAGAACAAGAGAACTTGCTTGCCGTTGTAAGAGCAAACGAGAAAGAGTACGCGGCAGATATCAAAGAAAAAGCAAAAGAACGCAATAAAATAGATCGAGAACTTAGAGCCTTAATCGCTGCCGATATAAAAGCTTCTAACAAAGGAAAAACCGGAGCTGTTGCTAATAAATTTTTCCTAACTCCAGAGGCAAAAATATTAGCAAATAACTTTAAAAGTAACAAAGGAAAACTGCCATGGCCGGTAGAAGAAGGTTTTGTTTCTAGGCGTTATGGGAGACAACCGCATCCAGTAGTACGATCGTTAACCATTGAATCTAATGGGATACGATTACAAAGTCCAGCTGGTGCAAAAGTACGCGCCGTGTTTCAAGGTGAAGTCATACGCATAACAAAAAGCAGGTATGGGATTCTAGCCGTACATATACGACATGGTAATTACACGTCTATTTACGATAATTTAAAAATCGTTAACGTTGAAAAAGGAGATAAAGTTAATACCAAAGATATTATAGGTGAGATTTTCACATCTAACTCAGGTGAGACCGAGTTAAAATTTGTTCTCATGCAAGATAATGAAACCGTTGATCCAGCAAGTTGGATCGCTAGGAAGTAGTTTGAACTAGTACTCGAACTTGAATCACCATCTTAAAAACCTCTTTTTCATATTATAGGAAAGCAGCTTTTGATGTATTCGTAAATCCGATCGGAAAGGTTAAAAATGCAGGTAAATTGAGCTAGCTTTAAAATTATCTTAATTAAAAACATTTTATTCAAAAAGCGCTTTCAATTCTGTAGCATCTTTTGCCTTCATTTTTCCAGCAAGAACGAGACTTAATTGTTTACGCCTTAAGGCAGCATCATATCGTTCTTTTTCCATCTCGCTTTCTGGTTGTATAGGAGCTATTTGTACTGGTCTTCCAGTTTCATCTACCGCTACAAAAGAATAGATAGCCTCATTTGCTTTAGTGCGTTCACCACTTTCACGATCTTCTACCCAAACATCCATGTAAACTTCCATAGAGGTGTTAAAAG
>CAZBCH010000174.1:0-3739 GCA_964490235.1 uncultured Flavobacteriaceae bacterium
TCTTAATATGGCGATTTAAAGATGCGGAGTTAAACTGTGTTAGCACATACATTCTTTTAATGTCTGAGTTAATACAGTTAGAAATAGGAATATCTACCAGACGGTACTTCCCAGCGATAGGAACTGCTGGTTTTGATCTACTTTCTGTAAGTGGATACAATCTTGTACCTTGTCCTCCACCAAAAATAATACTTAAGACTTTGTCATTGATCATCATCAGTTTGTTATTGATTTATACATTGAAATATATGCTAAAGCAGATCGTTTCCAGGAATGATCGATTTGCATGATTTGTTTCGTGATTGATTTGAATTCTTTCTGGTCATCGTAAAGCGTTGCGGCGCGTCTAATAGTAGAAGCTATTTGTTCTACTGTGGTCTCTTTATGTGTAAAACCAAAACCACCATCTTGAACATCTATAATGGTATCTTTTAAACCACCTATACTTCTAACTACAGGAATGGTTCCATACCTCAAGGAATACATTTGATTTAAACCACAAGGTTCTACACGAGAAGGCATCAGTAAAAAGTCTGCTCCTGCATAAATGATATGTGATAATTTTTCGTCATATCCTATATAGGCATTGAACTTTCCTTTATACCTTTCTTTAAGATCTAAAAGACGTTCTTCGGTTTTTTGTTCACCAGAGCCTAATAGTAAAATGGATACATCTTGATTGTTCAATACTTGCTCAAAAGCCTCCGGAAATAAATCTGAACCTTTTTCATAGACTAGTCTTCCTATAAATGCAAATAATGGCTTATCTACATTAAGATCAAATGACTCGCATAGCCATTTTTTATTTGCTTTTTTACCTATAGCAATCGTTTTAAGATCATAATTTTTGATTAGGTAAGAATCTGTATTAGGATCCCAAACTTCAGTATCTATACCATTTAAAATACCTATACATTTAGCCGCCTCGTGTGTTAAAAGACTTTCTAAATGATTTGCATTTTTCTTTAACTCCTCCATGTAAGAAGGTGACACCGTATTCACACGCCATGCACATTTTATAGCACAAGCTAATGGATTAATATTGCCATACCAATCAAGCAATCCTACATGTTCAAGATTGAATTTAGGAATTAAACCTATTCTATCATGAGAGAACCAGCCTTGATATTGAGCATTATGAATACTTAACACTGTAGGGATGTTTTTAAATGATTCAAAATCCATACATTGCTGCATCATAAAAGGTATTAATCCAGTATGATGATCATGACAATGTATTATATCTAGTGATGACACTTGTGACTTTAACCATGTAAGTGTTGCTATTTGAAAAGCAATAAATCTTTCTGTATCATCACTGGAATAGACATATTCTTTATATAAAACGCCTGGAATATTAACTAAAAAAATATCAAACCCTAACTCTAATTGCTGGGCTTGAAGAATTTTGAACTCGTACTCCTTGTTGTCCATTTCTATAACACCATCATATATATTTTTAAAGGAATTATTTTGTGTAAAAGGAATATTGTAAAAAGGCATGATCACGCTTGCGTCATGACCTATTGCATTCTGGTATTTAGGAAGTGCACCTACCACATCTGCCAGCCCGCCTACTTTTGCAATAGGATAACATTCTGCACTTACATGTATAATTTTCATAAAATAGTATGAATAAATTGAGTCGTTTAAATTAATAAAATGCGATCAATAAACCACTTTAACTTGTAGTTATTTTATTGTAATGCTTTAAGTTGTAATGCCGTCCAGATAATGGCTTCATCCATTTTATAGAACACCTCATATGGTTTTGAGTAAAATTGCTTCTCATACATCGCCGTCTTCATTTTCATATCAGTATCTACGACTATAGCAAGACCTAATAGATTTTTAATTTTAGCAATTTCTCGATAAATAAGAGGATCTACAGAGTAAGAATTCACTCTATTTGAAATGTACATTAGTTCTCTATCAAAAAAATGCCTAGTAATCATCTTTTGTAAAACATCTACATGTTTAAGAACAACTACTTCTCCATCCTTTATTTGATTGACCAGATAGTGTTCAAAAATAAAGACTTCAGAATATCCTAAATCATAATATCTTAATTGGTTCATAGCTTTAAGTTGGTTCTTAAAGATAGTGATTATCAATTAAATAATTATTATTTCGCTTTCGCGAAAGCGAAAACCAGAACCATTCTAGGTGCCTACTTATAACCAGAGACCTTCAATCGGTTAAAAAGCCATTCTTTACCCTTTTGTTGTATCTCTGGATAAGACCAATGTGCTGCGTCATAAGAGATAGTGATATCTTTTACAGTCTGGACTTCATTGAGCATGGCAACAATAGAACTAGCTGGACAAATATTATCATTATAACCATAAGAATAAAAACCAGGTGTTTTAAGTCTACGAGCAAAATTTACTACGTCGTAATACTGAGCCACTTCTCTTTTTTTTGTAGAGAAATCAAAACCTTTTTCAAATTTTCTAGGCCATCCACCAGCTCTTCCGTTTTTAAATGCATCTAAGTCTGATAAGGCGGGATAAAAGGAAGCGAGCGCAGTGACTCTTTCATCTAATGCAGCTGTGATAATTGAAAGAGCACCACCTTGAGATTTACCAAAAACTCCAATATTTTCACCATCAAACTGCTCAACAGTAAATAAAAAATCAATAGCGCGCACACAAGCTGTATAGACACGATTATAATAATACTCGTCACGATCATCCATCCTATTCCAGTAATACTTTTTTAAAGCACCATTACTTAAATTTTTATAGATATCACTTTCGTATAAATTTACAGGTATACCATGAATCCCTATTTGCAAGGAGATGACGTTATCTTGAACATCAGCTCCGGTGTAGGAATAGACGCCTGCTCCTGGTAAATGAAGTACCGCAGGAAACTTACCATTTTTGCGAGGCATGGTTAATATACCGTAGATGTATGTATCCTTCACATGGTTGAATCTTATATGGTATGCAATGTTATTTTGATTATCTAATTCTGGCATCCTTTCAAATACAGGATTAAGCGGTATCTCTCGAGACTCTTGAATAGCTTTTTTCCAGAATGCATCAAAATCATGAGGCATTTTTGTAAATGTTTTGATTTTTTCTACTTCTATACCTGCGGTTGCTGTATTTGAAAAAATTTTACCGTTGTATTCATATTCTAAGTTCAACCTAAGAAAACCAGGTTTACTCATACTTATCCCTTGAATTATGCCTTCTCCTGAAGGTAAAAGAATCTTAGATTTTATTTTAGTATCCATTTGCTCTTCGGCAATAGTATATTTTACAAAGGCGTTTTTAACTAGCTTACCATACTTGTAAATAGCCACCTTAAAATCAACTCGTTCTTCTACCTCATAATTATAAGAATCGTTTACCGGTGCTAATAAAATTTTGATAAGCTCGCCTTGCTGAGACTGAGCAAACAGATTGTTTATGGAAAATAATGAGATTAATATGATGATTTTATGATTCATAAAGTTATAATTTAAAGTCTGAAAAGTAAACCTTGTAATGTTACATAGAAATTAAAAACTATTCACAAACATGTACTTTTTTAATTCATCTAAAGCTAGATGTACTCGAGAATTTTAAAATAAAAAAAATGGTTGTGCACAAACACAACCATTTTTATATATAGATAATCGTTATTCTAATTTAATTGCGACTTTACTATACTACTTATTGTTCTACCATCTGCTTTGCCAGCTAGCTCTTTATTTGCCATACCCATTACCTTACCCATATCTTTCATT
>CAZBCH010000175.1:0-3870 GCA_964490235.1 uncultured Flavobacteriaceae bacterium
GATACCGCAATTTGTTTTAATGCGCCATGAGTTTCTACTAGAGCATCGTGAGCAGCAAGAGCTTCAAATTTATTGTCGGCTGTTTTAAATGGTAACTCGGTGAATTGTGCGATATATTCTGCCACTTTTACGTCATAACCTTCTGGTGTGTTAAGACCTGTACCTACAGCGGTTCCTCCTAATGCCAGTTGACTTAAGTGTGCTAATGTATTTTCTAAAGCTATGATGCCATGATCTAGTTGGGAAACGTAACCAGAAAACTCTTGACCCAAAGTAAGTGGCGTCGCATCCATTAAATGGGTACGACCTATTTTTACGACCTCACTAAAGTCTATAGATTTTTTATGTAATGTATTACGCAATTGTTTAATAGCAGGTATGGTGTTTTCTACGATTTTTTTATAACAAGCAATGTGCATGCCTGTAGGAAAGGTGTCGTTAGAAGATTGTGACTTATTCACATCATCATTAGGCTGTATGGTTTTCTCTCCTTCGCCTATTATTTTACCGGCTAGTTGATGTGCACGATTTGCAATCACTTCATTCACATTCATATTAGATTGTGTACCAGAACCAGTTTGCCATATCACTAGCGGGAACTGATCATCGTGTTTACCGTCTAAGATTTCATCACAAACTTGTGCAATAAGATCGCGTTTATTTTCATCTAGAACACCTAAATCACAATTTGTAAAAGCTGCAGCTTTTTTTAAATAGGCAAAACCATAAACAATTTCTAGAGGCATACTGCCAGCAGGACCTATTTTGAAATTCATGCGAGAACGCTGCGTTTGTGCTCCCCAAAGTTTATCTGCAGGAACTTCAACGTTCCCCATCGTATCTTTTTCTATTCTATATTTCATGTAAATGGATTTTCTACAAATATAAAACCTGTACCTTTTATAAGTAAGTTCTTATAGAGAATAATAACAGCATAAATGATGTATTTTATTTGTTCGCTTTCGCGAAAGCGAGATCCTTTAAAAGCCTTTCAACTTTAATCAATCTTTATGTACATCTATCGTAATTGATAAACATATACTTTATAAACAGGATTTTGTTAATAAATCTCACCGAGTTATTTTATATTTAAACTGTAGTCTGTATCTTTGCAGCAAATACAAAGATATTATGTTCGAATTTGATCAATATTTAGGCTTTTTGGCATTCCTAGGAATCTTAACAATAGGATTTTGGTTAATGTTATTTCTGACGTTGTTTGCAATTCCATATTGGATTACTGGATCTGCATTGGAAAAGAGAAAGTTGAAAAAAGAAGCAAAACTTAAGAAACAAGAAAATTAGAAATAATTTCTAATTTTATTTGATATATGACCGCTCATTTTGAGCGGTTTTTTTATGGCCAAATTTATCTTAACTTATAAAAATGAACGCTATAATAAATTGAGATTAAGTTTGTTTGAAAGGAGTAATAATATTGTTATTAAACTAACGCAAATATAGCAGCGCCATATAGAGCAAAACGTACAAATCGTAATAAACCTACCAGTGCCCAGCTTTTTACAGGGTAGCGCAACATACCAGCTACCAGGCTAGCCATGGAAAAGGGTAGAGGTAGTAATGCACCTACGGCTATTAAAACGCCACCCCATTTTCTAGCCATTACTAACTGCTTAGCCATCTTAACTTCTAGGTAATTGTGCAAACTGGGAATTTTCAAAGCACGTCTACCTATCCAGTATGAGGTAAAACCTCCTAAATAAGAAAACAATGCTATAAGAGATAGATTAAGTATAGGCGTGCTTGTTTCACCAGCCCATGCAATAAATAATTCTGGTGGTATTAATCCTAAAACAGTTTCTGACACGTAGAAAAATGCTAACACTCCATAATCTGGTAGTGTTTCTACTGCTAGCTCTAGCGCCTCGTTAATATCTATTACAAAAAAATGTAGTGCTGCTAGAATAGCAACCACTATAAGTACAGGTGGCATCGATTTTTTGATGCTGTCTATAACAAAGCTATAGAACCCAGTAAGTTTATAATACTTATGAACACGATCTGGTTGAAACCAAGGTTTTTTCTTTGTAGTAGATTGTTCCAAAATAATCTTATTTCGTCTTCGCAAAATTAACATTTTAACGCCTTTATCTACGTTAAATTATTACGAATTAAAATAATCTGGTTTCTTAACATTAATCAAAGGTTAAGAACCTTAAAAAAGCAGTACTTTTGCAAATCTCAAAAATGAAAATCCAGAGTCTTGTCTATGAAAAATGAAACAGAAATAAAATCTTTATACGACTATCAAAAACGCGATCTGGAAGCGGTTTTTGATCGTATTAATAATAAACCAGATGATTATAACTTACTCTATCAATTACCTACAGGTGGAGGGAAAACAGTTATTTTCTCTGAAATTGTACGTAGGTATATAAGAGAAAAAGGTAAGAAAGTGGTAATTCTTACTCACCGTATTGAGTTATGTAAGCAAACATCAAAAATGCTTAATGGCTTTAATGTAAAAAATAAAGTCATTAATTCTAAGGTTAAGGAACTAGATGATCAAAAAGAATTTGATTGTTTTGTTGCTATGGTAGAAACCTTGAACAATCGTATTCAAGACGATAAACTTGAATTAGATGATATAGGTCTTGTTATTATTGACGAGGCTCACTATAATAGTTTTAGAAAATTATTTAAGTATTTTGATCACTGTTTTATGTTAGGTGTTACTGCTACACCATTAAGTTCTAATTTTAAGTTACCTATGAAGGATAACTATAGAGAACTGATCGTAGGAAACAGTATTACCTCTTTAGTAGAACAAGGCTTTCTTGCTCAAGCAGTAACGCACACTTATGACGTAGGACTAAGTGGTCTTACTATAGGTATGAATGGTGATTACACTGTTAAGAGTAGTGAAAAACTTTATACTGCTACCACCATGCAGGATAAATTACTACAATCCTACAATGAGGTTGCAAAAGGTAAAAAAACTCTAATTTTTAATAACGGTATTAGAACAAGTATTGAAGTAGAAGATACCTTTAGGAGAGCTGGTATAGAAATACGTCATTTAGACAATACTAATACTAAAGAAGAACGTAAAGAAATATTAAGATGGTTTAGAAATAAACCAGATGCTGTTTTAACATCAGTAAGTATTCTTACCACCGGATTTGATGAGCCTAGTGTAGAATGTATTATTTTAAATCGTGCTACAAAATCACTCACACTCTATTATCAAATGATAGGTCGTGGTTCTCGTATTCTTGATGATAAAAAAGAATTTCAAATTATAGATTTGGGTAACAATGTTGCCCGTTTTGGTTTGTGGAATGAGCCTGTAGACTGGCAACAGGTCTTTAGATCTCCAGATTTCTACGTAGAGAATATTGTATCTGATGAAGAGATAGAACGCAATTTTGTTTATAAAATGCCAGAATCTATAAAAGCCGAATTTCCTAATACAAAGGATTTTACTTTTGATATAAAAGGCGCCTATAAAAGAATCACTAAAGAAGGACGTAAGTCCAAAGATGTACTTGATGAATCGATCGCGCAACATGTGCAATGGTGTGTAGAGAATAGTGAGGATGTTTTTGATGCTCGTATTCTTGCAAAATTACTTAAGGAAGATATCAAAGACCGCATAAGACGTTATGCTTATTGTATTATTAATAATACTAACAATTATAAGGACTGGCTGGAAGAAGATTATTACAGACGTTTAAGAATGGCTATCCAGCAGGAGTTTGCTGGTGTAGAAACTGATTTATAATTATCTCGCTTTCGCGAAAGCGAGAATAATATTCTAAAGGTGCGATACAATTTGCACCTTTTTTATGCTCTTTTATGAAAAGCTTAAAAGAAAAAAAAAGCGCAAACTTTAAAGTTTGCGCTTTT
>CAZBCH010000176.1:0-3368 GCA_964490235.1 uncultured Flavobacteriaceae bacterium
AGCCCGAATTAGAAAAGCTTTCTCTCGATGAATTGCGTCATAAAACTGTAGAGTTTAAAGATTTTATCGCTTCCGCGAAAGCGGATACCATGTCCAAAATCGCAGCTTTGAAAAAAAGTGCTGAGGAAGAACAAGACATCGATAAGCGAGAAGAAATTTATAACGAAATAGACCAATTAGAAGATGTTGCCTATCAACAAGGTGAAGACGCTCTTAATGAAATAATGCCAGAAGCATTTGCAGTAATGAAAGAAACTGCAAAACGATTCTATCACAATGCAGAATTACATGTTGAGGCAACACCCAGAGATAGAGAACTATCTGCAAAAGTGGATTATGTGACTTTAAATGGAGATCAAGCTGTCTGGAAAAATTCTTGGGATGCTGCTGGAAAGCCTATCGTTTGGGACATGATTCATTATGATGTACAATTAATAGGTGGAGCAACATTACACAGCGGTAAAATTGCCGAAATGCAAACAGGTGAAGGTAAAACGCTTGTTGCGACATTACCAGTTTATTTAAACGCCTTGACCGGTAATGGTGTTCATGTTGTAACGGTAAATGACTACCTAGCAAAACGTGATGGTGCATGGATAGGACCTTTATTTGAATTTCATGGTCTTACAATAGACTGTATCGATTACCACAAACCTAATTCTGAAGAAAGAAGACAAGCTTATTTAGCTGATATCACTTATGGAACTAACAATGAGTTTGGTTTTGATTACCTGCGTGATAATATGGCTCACGCTCCTAAAGACTTGGTGCAACGCAAGCATAATTATGCCATCATTGATGAAACAGATTCGGTTCTTATTGATGATGCACGTACACCATTAATTATTTCTGGTCCTGTACCGCAAGGAGATCGTCAGGAATTTGATGTTTTAAAACAGCCCGTTGCAAATATTGTAGAAGTACAAAGAAAAGAATTGATCAAGACTCTTGCTCAGGCAAAGAAACTTATTGCAGATGGTGATCTTAAAGAAGGTGGAAAACAATTACTACGTGTATATCGCGGTCTTCCTAAAAACAAAGCATTAATAAAATTCTTAAGTGAAGAAGGAATAAAAACACTTCTTCAAAAAACAGAGAATTTTTACATGCAAGATAACAATCGTGAAATGCCTAAAGTAGATGAGGCTCTTTACTTTGTTATTGATGAAAAAAACAATCAGGTAGAACTTACTGATAAAGGGATAGAATTTCTTTCTGGAGAAGACCAGCCAGATTTCTTCGTGATGCCAGAAGTAGGTATGGAAATAAGCCGTATCGAGAGTGCAGGACTTTCTAAAGAAGAAGAGGCCGAGAAAAAAGAAGAACTCTTCCGTGAATTCTCTGTAAAATCAGAACGTATTCACACTTTAAACCAGCTATTAAAAGCTTACACCTTATTTGAAAAAGATACGGAATACATCGTTGATGCTCAAGAAAAGAAAGTCCCTAATGGTGCTGGTGGTTTTAGAGTAGAAACAGAGATGATCGTTAAGATCGTAGACGAGCAAACTGGTCGTGCGATGGATGGACGTCGTTACAGCGATGGATTACACCAGGCGATCGAGGCAAAAGAAAATCTTACGATTCAAGACGCCACACAAACCTTTGCTACCATTACACTACAGAATTACTTCCGTATGTATAAAAAGCTAGCAGGTATGACTGGTACAGCGGTAACTGAAGCTGGTGAATTCTGGGAAATCTATAAGCTAGACGTTATAGAAATCCCTACTAATAGACCTATCGCACGAGATGATAGACAGGATTTAGTTTACAAAACAAAGCGTGAGAAATACAACGCAGTAATTCAAGAAGTTACTAAATTAAAAGAAGCTGGTCGTCCAGTATTAATAGGTACGACTTCTGTTGATATTTCTGAATTATTAAGTAGAACGTTACAACGTGCAGGAATAGAGCACAACGTATTGAATGCCAAACAACACAAAAGAGAGGCAGATATCGTGGCACAAGCTGGTAATCCAGGACAGATCACCATAGCAACAAACATGGCTGGTCGTGGTACAGATATCAAGTTATCTGACGAGGTAAAAGCCGCTGGTGGACTTGCCATTATCGGTACAGAGCGTCATGATTCACGACGTGTAGATAGACAGTTACGTGGTCGTGCCGGACGTCAAGGAGATCCTGGAAGTTCTCAATTTTATGTATCTCTAGAAGATAACTTAATGAGACTTTTCGGTTCTGAACGTATGGCCAAAACAATGGACAGATTAGGAATGAAAGAAGGTGAAGTGATTCAACATTCTATGATTTCTAAATCTATAGAGCGTGCACAAACCAAAGTAGAAGAAAACGCTTTCGGTGTGCGTAAAAGATTATTAGAATATGACGATGTGATGAATGCACAGCGTGAGGTGATTTACAAGCGACGTCACAATGCATTATTTGGTGATCGTCTTGCAGTAGATATTGCAAACATGATTTATGACATTTCAGAAAACATTACTGAAGGCAATAAACTAGCACAAGACTATAAGAATTTTGAATTTGAGTTGATACGTTTCTTCTCTATGAGCAGCCCTATTTCTGAAGAAGAATTTGATTCTAAGGATGAGAAGACCATTACAAATTTAGTCTACAAAGCAGCTTACGATCATTACAAGCAAAAAATGGAACGTACCGCTTCTGAGGTGTTTCCTGTGATTAAAAATGTGATGGAAAACGACGAGCGTAATTTTGAACGCATCGCAGTACCTTTTACTGATGGAATCAAGACTTTAAATGTAGCAACTAATTTACAAGAAGCTTACGATTCTGAAGGTCGATCCTTAGTGACCGATTTTGAGAAAAACATTACTCTTGCTATAATTGACGATGCGTGGAAAACACACCTACGTAAGATGGACGAATTAAAACAAAGCGTTCAGCTAGCGGTTCACGAGCAAAAAGATCCTTTATTGATCTACAAATTTGAAGCTTTTGAATTGTTTAAATCCATGATTGATAAAGTGAATAAAGACGTTATCGGTTTCATGTTTAAAGGAGACCTTCCTACTAGAGATGCTGCTGCTATTAGTGAGGCGAGACAGCGTCAGACTGTAAAAACCAGCACTCAAAAAGAAGAGGTTTTGAATAGCGATGAACAAGCAGCACAAGCAAGAGCTGTGGGCGCAGGCGCTAGTCGCCAGCAACAAAGACCTCAGGTGACTGAAACTATTGTACGCGACCAGCCTAAAATAGGTCGTAACGATCGAGTTATTATCAAGAACATCATGAATGGTGAGACTAAAGAAGTGAAGTATAAAGCTGCACTTCCTTTAATTAATAATGGACAATGGGTTTTAGAAAAGAAAGCTTAATTATTTTCTAAGAATTATAATTATTCCGCTTTCGCGAAAGCGAAAACA
>CAZBCH010000177.1:0-12880 GCA_964490235.1 uncultured Flavobacteriaceae bacterium
TGAATACCTTTATTAGTAACATCAAATGTGTTGTCTTCTAGCCCGTCTGCAACTATTTTATGACGTACTTTAATTTTAAGTTTTAAAAAGCTTTCATTGTCGTGTTCACGAGCAATATTAAGGCGTACGTTTTCTAAAAAATTGATATTGTCTAGAAAATTTTTGAACTCCTCAAAACGGTCTGCTGGAATAGAAAGTTGTGCGTTAATACCTTCATGTGCCACGTAAATTCTACCTAGAACATCCATGGAATGCCAGTGTAAGAATAAATGATCTCTAAATAATTGAGGATTGCCTATGTGGTGATACTGATAGAAAGAAATTGTAAGACGTTCTTTGCCTGCCTCACGTATAAGTACGCGTCTTTCTTCAGCACTTAATTTGTTGTACAGTTGCATGCTATAAACAGTTTATGTGTTGAAAATTTTTGCAAATATAGTTAGAATTATCAAATGATAATTAGTTGTTTTTAATCGCCTTATGATATCGCTTTAACAAATAGTTATTAAAATATTAAGATATAATGTTAATTATCCGTACATTTTGCGCTGCAAATAAATAAAGTAAATCACAATCTAAAACTGTTTTTTTATGAAAATTAAATTACTCTTTGTGTACCTGTTTCTTGGGACATTCTTGTTTCAAGTCCATGCACAAACACTCAACCAAAACGCTGGCTGGCCTAATACGAACTGGTCGGTAACAGGTACGTTTAACACTGATCCTTTAGCATTTGAAGCAGATCCAACATCGACAGCAAATTTTGCATTTGATGATGATGATGCAGGAAGTGGTAGTGATGATATTATTGCTGCAGAATCTCCAGTGATTGATCTTTCAGCAGCTTTTACAGCAGGTGAAACTTGGATTTCTATAACTGGAAACTTTGTTTATAACTACAACAATGATGATATTCTTCAATTTGAATATTGGGATGCTGATGCTAGTACTTGGAATATAATAGGTACTCCTTTCAATGCAGATACTGCAAGTCCACCATTAAATGACTTTTGTGCTGGTACCTCAGAAGTTTACACAACTGATATTCTCAATATTGCTGCTTTTACTCCAACACAGTTATCTGGCTTCAGATATAGAATTTATTTTGATGACTTAGTGGGCGGCGCAGGATTTGAATGGGGTTTTTGTTTTGATTCACCGACCATAGTTTCTGCAACTCCACCATCATGTATCGATCCTACAATGTTGTCGGCATCAAATATTACAGACACTATGGCAGATCTGGCTTGGACAGAAAATGGTACAGCAACTGTATGGAATGTTGAAATTGTGGATGTAACAGCTATGGGTTCCGTAACTGGAACAGCAACAAATTCTGGGGTTGCTAATCCTTTTAATATAACTGGATTAACACCACAAAATGATTATGAATTTTATGTTCAAGCAGATTGCGGTACTAATGGAACTTCTTCTTGGATAGGACCATTTGCATTTACAACAGCTTGTGCTCCAGCTGTAGCTCCTTATACAGAGACTTTTGATAATGGAGGTGCTATACCGGCATGCTGGAATCAAGGTGCAACTAATTCTGAAGACTGGTTATTTGCTGATGGATCTTTATCAGAACCAGGTCATGGTGGTGACACTGGAGCAATAGTAGACCATACGTCAGGTACTGGTTATTTTGCATGGGTAAATGATTCTACTCCAGATAATTTAGGAACTACTTTAGAGTCTCCTTTAGTGGACGTTAGTGGTTTAACTAATCCAGCACTATCATTCTGGATCAATAGTAATAATGAAGGTTTTAGTAATGTAAGCTTTTCTGTTGATTTTTATGATGGCGCTGCATGGAATACAGCGGTTTACACCAGTAATTCTAATACAGCAGGATGGGCTCAAGCAGTAGTGGATTTATCAAGTTATACTATTACAGGTCCTGTACAAGCAAGATTTATAGTAGATGAAGATAATGTTTCAGGTCACTTTTATGATGATATCGCTTTAGATGACGTAAGTTTTGATGAAGCTCCTTCATGTTTTGCTCCTATAAATGTTCAGGTTACTGCAACAACAGTGGATGGTGCTACTATCGATTTTACAAATGGGAACACTTCAACAAATACAAATTTTGAATATGGTGCGCCAGGATTTACTCAAGGGACAGGAACTACTTTAGCTCAAACTTCAATTCCTTTCACAGTTACTGGTTTGATGAGCGCTACAACTTATGATTTCTATTTACAGAGCGACTGTGGAATGGGTGATGTAACTGCTTGGGTAGGACCTTTTAGTTTTACAACAGATTGTATCGCAGTAGCAGATTTTAATGAAAATTTTGATGGCGTCTCTACTCCTAATCTACCAAATTGTTGGTCTTCTATAGTAATTGAAAATGCAACAGGAACAGACCCTGCTGTAACTACTTCTACTGCAGCAGATAATACGGCTCCAAATGGTGCACGTTTATATAATGGTAGTGGTGATTTAACGACTCCTAATGATGCATTTTTAATCTCTCCAGAATTAACAACTTTATCTGCAGGAACGCATCGTCTAAGATTTTTTGCAGATGGTTCTCCAGCTGGAGATGTTGAGGTAGGTACAATTACAAATCCAAGTGATCCTGCAACGTTTACTTTATTTGAAACAGTAGCAATTACAACTACTCATACAGAATATATCGTCGATTTTAGCACTTATACAGGTACTGATTCTTATATTGCTTTTAGACATCCCAATACCACTACATTTGATAGTATCTATTTAGATGATATTGTATGGGAAGCAATACCAAATTGTGTTAAGCCTAATACGCTTACAGCTGCAAATGAAACTACTACAACTGCAGATTTATCTTGGATTTCTGGAGGTAGTGGAGAATCATTATACGATGTTGAAATAGGAATAACAGGCTTTACACCTACTGGAACACCAACTGATACTGGTGTTGCAAATCCTTTTACAGCTAGTATGTTAACTGCTTCTACCACATATGATTATTATGTAAGAGCAGCTTGTGGGCCAGGAGATGTGAGTGTTTATGAAGGACCATTCACTTTCTCTACGCTATGTGATGCTGTTTCAGATTTCAATGAAAATTTTGATGCAGTTTCGACTCCTGATCTTCCAAATTGCTGGTCTTCCATTGTAATTGAAAATGCTACAGGAACAGACCCTGCTGTAACTACTTCTACCGCAGCAGATAATTCCGCCCCTAATGGTGCTCGTCTATATAATGGTAGTGGTAATCCAACGACTCCAAATGATGTCTTATTAATATCACCTCAATTAAACACATTATCTGCTGGAACGCATCGCTTGAGATTTTTTGCAGATGGTTCTCCAGCTGGAGATGTAGAGGTAGGTACTATTACAAACCCTAGTGATCCTGCTACATTCACTTTATTTGAAACTGTTGCAATCACAACAACTCATACAGAGTATACTGTTGATTTTAGTACGTATTCAGGAACAGATGTTTATATCGCATTTAGACATCCTAATCTTACAACATTTGACAGCATCTATCTAGATGATGTTATTTTTGAAGCTATACCAGCTTGTTTAGCTCCATCTGACTTAAGTATTATCGTAGCTACAGATACTGATATTACGATTGGCTGGACTAATAATGCAGGTGCTGCCGCATCTTCAGTTATTTACGGTGCACCTGGCTTTGATCCTACTGCTGCAGGTGTAACTATTGTTGGTACAGGTGACATGGTATCCATTTCAAATTTAACGCCAGAAACAGCTTACGACATTTATGTCGCTCAAGACTGTAGTGCCACTGGAGATGGATTATCAGTTCTAGTAGGTCCCCTAAATGTTACAACGGCATGTACTGCATTAGTAGCTCCTTATACAGAAGATTTTGAAAACGCAGGAGCGACACCTAATTGCTGGACCCTAGGAGGTGATGAAGACTGGTTATTTAATACTTCTGGTCCTAATCAGGTAGGTAATGGAGGAACTCTAACTGGTGCAACCGCTTCAGGTGGATATTATGCTGTGGTAGATGATTCTACTCCTGATGCATCTAACGCACAACTGGACTCTCCATTTGTAGATGTTTCAGGTTTAACTACTCCAGAATTGTCCTTCTATTTGATTAGTGATAACAGTTCTGATACACGTACTACTCCTATAAATGCAACTCTTACGGTAAGTGTTTGGGATGGCGCTGCTTGGAACGTAGTAGGTACATATAATACAGATACAGTTGGTTGGGAATTAAGATCAATAGATATAAGCACACTCACATTTACTGGACCTGCGCAAGCACGTTTCTCTGTTGCAGATTCTGGTTCATTTTATGATGATATCGCAATTGATGATGTAACTTTTGCTGAAGCACCTGTTTGTAGTGATGTGACTGCTGTTACCATTGATTCAGTAACCTCTGATTCTGTAACGGTAAGCTGGATTGAGAATAGTGTTCCAGTTGCGACAGCTTGGGAAGTTGTAGCAGTACCTACTGGTGATCCAGTGCCGTCAGTAGGAACATCAAATGCCACTACAAACCCTTATTCAATTAGCATGCTGTCATCATCAACAGTATATGATATATATGTACGTTCTGATTGTGCTACAACTTTTGTAGGGCCGATTACGGCGACTACTGATGCTGGTTGTGGAGATTTAGTTTACGATACTGGTGGAGCAACAGGTAGTTACTCAAATAATGAGTCTTATACTATTACATATTTACCAGACGCTGCAGGAAATGTAGTTACATTAGACTTTACCACTGTAGATTTAGAAAACTGTTGTGATACATTAGAAGTTTTTGATGGATTAGATGTAACTGCTGTTGCTTTTACAAATGATTTAGAAAGTCCTGCATCTTTTAGAGCAACTAATCCTGATGGAGCGATTACCATTAGATTTACTTCAGATGGTTCAGTAACAGGTAGTGGATGGGAAGCTAGTTATACTTGTGCTTTAGCCCCAACTTGTTTAGAGCCTACTTCATTAACAGCAACAAGCATCACTACAACTACAGCAGATCTTCTTTGGACACCTGGTGGAAGCGGAGAAACTGCTTGGGATGTTGAGGTGTTATTAGCTGGTGCAATTCCAACGGGAATTCCTACAGATGCAGGTGTTGGTAATCCTTTCATGGCAACAGGATTGTCCAGTGGGACTGAATATCAATATTGGGTTAGAGCTGCATGTGGACCAGGAGATGTAAGTATATGGTCAGGACCATTTATTTTTACAACTTTAGCGGCTTGTGGAGATACTGTTTACGATACAGGAGGAGCTACAAGAAATTATTCTGATGGTGAATCATATACAGTAACTTATCTGCCAGATAGTATGTCTAATATTGTAACACTAGACTTTACTTTAGTTGATCTAGAGAATTGTTGCGATACTTTAGAAATATTTGATGGTATAGATGTTACCGCTCCAGTTCTAGAATCCGACTTAGAAAGTCCTGCTTCATTTACAGCATTGAATGCTGACGGAGCAATTACTATTAGATTTACTTCAGATGGTTCTATAAATGGTGCAGGATGGGAAGCAACTTATACCTGTACACCTAGACCTTCATGTGTAAACGTTTCTAGTTTAACTATAGATTCTGTTACTTCAGACTCTATAACAGTAAGCTGGATAGAGAATAATATACCTGCAGGTACTGCATGGGAAGTTATCGCTGTTCCGACTGGTGACCCTGCACCAACTGTAGGAACTTCAAATGCAACAGTAAACCCTTTCACTATTTCATCATTAATGCCTAATACGGTGTATGACGTTTATGTAAGAACCGATTGTAGCATGAGTTTTACTGGACCAGTAATGGCAACAACAGACTGTGCGGTAAACTCTGTTTACCCTTATGTAACTGATTTCATTAACAACGTACCTAATGCATGCTGGGACGAAGCAGGATCAGGAGAGATAACTGATGGCCCTATGACTATAGGAGCATCGCAATGGAGAGCAAATAGATCTTATGAAGACTTTGCCGGCAATGTAACTCCTAGTAATGCGATGAACTTATATCGTAATTCAGATCGTGAGTGGTTGTTATCTGAGCAATACGATATGACAGGTACATCAAATGATGTTCTTTCTATTGAAGTTGCTGTCACCGCATGGACTACTTCTGGAGCTTCTGACGCTACGGACACAGCTACCATGGGATCTGATGATCAGGTAGATTTATTAATTACAACAGATGGTGGTATGACATGGACTTCTCTAATGACTTGGAATGCAGCAAATCAACCTGCTGTAGATGGGACAAGAGAGGATATCGATTTAAGCTCATATACAGGTACTGTACAATTTGCATTCTTTGCGACGGATGGAACGGTCGATGATCTAGAAGACTATGACTTCCATGTAGGAATGTTTATTATAGATGGTACAGCAGGTAGCGAAGACGTGTTTGAAAACTCATTAAGTCTATATCCTAATCCTGTAAATGGCGATACTGTTACCATTAGTAGAAGTAATTCTAATAATGCAGCTATCCAAATTGCAATCTTTAATACATTAGGACAGCAAGTAATGACTAGATCTTATCCTCAAGCAACAAATGAAATACAAATTGACAATCTATCTAGATTATCAAAAGGTATGTACCTCATTAAAGTTACTGACGGAAAACAAGAGTCTACCCTTAAATTTATTAAGGAATAGGTAAACTCATTATTTAATTAAAAAGGGGAATCTTTTCAAAGATTCCCCTTTTTTTATGCGTTTTAGATAAAAAGTATTGCCATCTGAAATTGAACTCCTATAGCCACTTTTAAAAAATAGTCGCGTAATATGTTGTTGTTGTTTCGCTTTTGCGAAAGCGGAATTTAATTCAAGAGGAAAATTCCCATATTATTCCTTGATAAGTCAGTGATGCTTTAATTTAAAAAAAAGAAATATAACATCTTATAGACTCATACATTATGAATTCTAAAGCTTAACGTTCAGGTACTTAAACGGAAAAACACTACAATTTAACAAATATTTAAGTCTTCTAAACAGTATGCGTTAATTATTTCTTAAGTTTCTAGTATACAAAACTTTAAAACAATCAATTTATGAAATTCAAAATACTATTTGCCTTTTTATTTTTAGGAGTCTTTCTCTTTCAAATAAATGCTCAAACACTTAATCAAAATGCAAGTTGGCCTAATATAAGCTGGACGGTATCAGGAACTTTTAATACGGATCCACTAGCGTTTGAGGCAGATCCTACTACAAGTTCAAACTTTGCTTTTGATGATGATGATGCTGGATCTGGTAGTGATGACACGATTGCAGCTGAGTCACCTGTCATTGATCTTTCAGCAGCTTTTACAGCAGGTGAAACATTATTGACCATATCTGGTGATTACATCTACCGAAAGGTAAATGTAGAATTGTTACAATTTGAATACTTTGACGCAGATACGAGCACTTGGAATCTGATATCTCCAAATGTAGCTCCTACAACAACTTCCACAAATAATAATTTTTGTAGTGGTGCTCCACTTACATATACTAGTAATGAATTAGATATCTCTGGCTTTACATCAACGCAACTTGCCGGTTTTAGATACAGAATTTTTTATGATGATGATCCTTCTGGCGCAGGATATAAATGGGGCTTTTGTTTTTCCTCACCTACAATAACATCTGCTGCACCACCTTCTTGTATAGACCCATCGATGTTAACAGCTACAGCTATTACTCCTTTTGCTGCAGATTTAGGATGGACCGAAAATGGAACTGCAAGCCTCTGGAATGTAGAAGTAGTAGATGTCACTGCTGGAGAAACGGTTACCGGAACGGCAACCGTAAGTGGGATAATGAATCCTTATACAGTAACTGGCTTAACACCTGATAATGATTATGAATTTTATGTACAAGCAGATTGTGGTGTTGATGGCACTTCTACATGGGCTGGTCCATTTGCGTTTACTACAGGAATAGCATGTCCTGCACCGTCAAGCTTGACTGTAAGCAATATTACTGATACCACAGCAGATTTAGGTTGGACAGAAAGTGGAACAGCAACAACTTGGGATATAGAAATAGTAACAAGCGGAACGACACCTACAGGTATGCCGACAAATTCTGGAATTACAATAAACCCCTATGGTGCAACCATGCTTACCGCAAATACTGCTTATCAGTTTTATGTAAGAGCTGAATGTGGTGGAATGAATGGCGTATCTAGGTGGTCGGGACCATTTAATTTTACAACTGAATGTGGTGCATTTACTCCTGATTATTTAGAAGATTTTTCTTCGTACGTACCACAATGCTGGACGGAGGCAATTGATGGAGATCCAGTAAATGGACCAGCAACATTACAAGGAAGTAACTGGGGCGCCGAAGAGTTTGCTCATTTATCGTCTTCAGGAAATGGTGCGGTAAATGTAAATATATACCAAACTGGAGATGTAGAGTGGCTTCTTTCCCCTTCATTTGATCTAAGTGCAGGAGGTTATGAAATTAATTTAGATGTTGCTTTTACTAATTATAATAGTACTGCTCAAGGAGATTTTGATGCAGATGATGACGTTAGATTATTATACACTGAGGATGGTTCAACTTGGGTTACAATAATTCAATGGAATGATGCTAATGATAATGAACCAACAGCAGGAGGAGAGACTTTTAACTTTGATTTATCTGGTATTACAGGTTCAAATGTTCGTTTTGCACTTTATTCAGATGAAGGTGCTACGGCCTCAGGTGATAAAGATTTTCACATAGATAATTTTCAAATAAGAACCATTCCTAATTGTCAAGAGCCTTCTGCTTTAACAGTTTCAAATTTAACAACCTCTAGTGCCGACTTAGAATGGACGGTTAGTGGAAGTGGTGAAACACTTTGGGATATAGAATATGGTGCTACAGGTTTTGTGCAAGGCGCTGGAACTTTGGTTGATGATACTGCAAATAATCCTTATTCATTATCAAGTTTATCTTCAGGTGTTACCTATGATTATTACGTAAGGGCACATTGTGGTGCAGGTAGTGAAAGTGCCTGGTCTGGTCCGTTTACTTTTAGAGTTCCTAATTTAGGAGATATTTGTGAAACTCCTTTAAGTGCAGTAGTGAATGCAGATTGTGCTGCAGGAGGTGCTTCTACTTTATCAATTGACTTCTCTGCATCTCAAGACATTTTATCACAAGGTTGTGATACAGGAGCCGGAAATAGAGGTTATTATATTTCTTTCACAGCACCTGCGTCGGGAAATATTGAAATATCTCATAATGGCTCTAATAATGAGTTCAGAATTATAGATAATTGTGCTTCAGGCACTCAAATAGAGTGTGGTAGTCTTGCCTCAGGACAAGTGATTTCGGGACTTACACCTTCTTCAAACTATATTATGACTATTTGGAAGGACAGTTTTTACAATTTAACTACAGATGAGTTCTGTTTTTCTGAGGTGACCTGTCTTTCCCCTTCTAATCTCACGGTTTCCAATTTACAATCAACTTCGGCTGATTTAGGCTGGACGCCTGGTGGTAGTGGTGAATCTTCTTGGGAAATAGAATATGGTTTAGATGGATTCACTCAAGGTACAGGAACTACTGTGTCACCAGCAACAAATCCTCAAAGTGTAACAGGTCTAACCAGTAATATAGGATATGATTATTATGTAAGAGCAAATTGTGGTAATGGTGACTTTAGTGAATGGAGTGGACCTTTCAATTTTACTACTTTAGTAGGTCCCCATAACTTTCCATTATATGAAGATTTTGAGAGTGGCTTTTCTTTTTTTGATAATGTAGTTGTGAATGACACTGACTTTACATTAACTACTACCTATTTCCATACAGGATCACAATCTGTTCAAAATGCTCATGGATCTAATGATCTTAATTATTTACATGAAACAGGAGTTTTGGATTTATCAACTTCTTCAAATCCTGAATTAAGGTTTTGGCACATAGCAAAAACTGAAGGAACTTGGGATAAGTGTTTTGTGCAAATATCTACTGATGGCGGTATGACTTATTCCAATTTACCAGCTGCGGCATATAGTGGTAATTCATTAGATTATGATACTGAAGATTATTTCCATGAAGATTCTTATGCGATATGGGGAACGACAGACTCCGCACCAGATAATGCAACTTGGTGGCAAGAGGAAGTATTTTCTTTAGATGCTTATAAAGTCGCAAATGTTAGAATACGATTCTTTTTAGATTCAGATTCTTCAGCAAACAGAGAAGGGTGGTTTATAGATGATATTGTAATTCAAGAAGCTGCTACCGACTACATGTGGGACGGCACTGCTTGGAACATCATACCAGAAGGAAATATTACTGCAAATGATAATATGATCGTACAATCTGGAATGACGCCTTCATTAACAAGCGCAGTTAGTGTAAATAATTTAATTATTGAACCTGGTGCTTCCCTCGAAGCAAATAATGGAGACATTACAGTTGCTGGTAACCTTACCAATAACGGTTCTATCACAGGTGCTAATCAAGTGGTTTTGAATAGTGCAACAGGTTCTATTTCAGGAACAGGTTCTATGACTAACTTAACAGTAGGCGCTTCTGGTGCAGTAACCGTATCTGGTTCACAATCCATTACAGGTACTTTAGATGTACTTTCTGGAGGGTCTTTAGATGCTGCTGGTAATGTGACTATGGTTTCTAATGCCATGGGAACTGCAAGAGTAGATGAAATGGACGCAGGTGCAATAATAGGTGATGTAAATGTAGAGCGATACATTCCAGCAGGTAACAGAGCATATAGGTTTATTGGGTCAACTGTTTCTGGACCGACTGTATTTGATAGTTGGCAAGAAGGAGGAGTAAATGATCCTGGTTTTGGTACTCATGTTTCAGGAACTGTAGGTACTGCTGGTACGGTTAATGCCACTACAGGACATGATGAAACCTTGTCTGGCGCACAAAGCATGTTTTTATGGGATGCAGGTACTCAAGCTTGGACTGGAGTTTCAAATACAAGAACAGAAATATTAAATGCTGGAACTTTTTACAGAATGCTTGTAAGAGGCGATAGAACTACAGATCTTTCAAATGACGCATCTGTACCTGCTGCAACTACATTAAGGGCAACTGGAGCTATTCAACAAACAGCATATACTGTTACCCCTGGTATTGCATCAGGGCAGTTTTTTACTTTTGCAAATCCATATCAATCAAAACTAGACATGTCCACTTCAGCTACCGGTACAGCAGTTGATATGTATTATTGGGATCCTACATTAGGGATGTTCGGTGATTATGTAGCTATAGATATTGCTACAGGATCAAATACTGCAGGAACAGCAACTAATGTCCTTGAACCTGGACAAGCGGTCTTTTTCAGAGATAATTCTGGTGCTTCGGTAGTTTCTGTAAGTCAATCAGATAAAACTTCAGGAACTTCTAATGCGGCTGTCTTTAATACAAGTAATCTACAACAAGCACTGAGGTTAAAACTTTATCAAACTTCACGATATAATAATAACCTTACAGAAAGTGATGGTTTGTATATTGATTTTGCTTCAGGACATAATCTTAATTTAGATGGAGCAGATGCAGTAAAATTAAATGGTGCAAATACAAATATATCAATAGCAAAAAATACAGGAGGATTCTATGAAGTAGAAAGAAGACCTTTGCCTACATCAAATGAAACAATAGCTCTAGCTATTTCTAACTATCTTTCAGATAATTATACAGTGGTGGCTACGTTAGATGCATTACCAGGGATTACTGCGTATTTCAAAGATAATTTCACTGGCAATTTAACGCCTATTGCACAAAATGCAAGCACCGCTATAAACTTTACAGTAGATGCAAATGATGCTGCAAGCATGGATTCAGCAAGATTTGAAATCGTGTTTGAAGTTGTAGTTCTAAACACTGGTGATACTTCATTTAATGAAGGAATAAAAGTATATCCTAATCCTGTGGATGGTGATGAACTTCACTTCTCAATAGGAGCTGCAATTGAAGGTGATATTCAAATTACTTTAATTAATACTTTAGGGCAACAAGTCATTTCTAGAGTCTATAAAGGTGTTGCCACTGAAGTTATTACCTTGAATAATTTATCACAATTAGAAAAAGGATTGTATATTGCAACCATTAGTGACGGAAGAAATTCAGTTGCTAAGAAGATAATTTTAAACTAACTTTAACCTCAAAATAAGAATTAAATGAAAAAAATGAAATTTACCTTATTCATCGTAATGCTGATGACTGTATCGACTGCTTTTGCTCAAGGAGGTCTAGATGCTATATTATTTGATGAAGAGCTATCAGACACTCCTTTACCAGGAATTGCAATTGCAATTATCGCAGCAATAGGAATAGGTATCGTAAAGCTTAGATCTAAAAAATAATATATAAATTATTTAAATTACAAGGGAATCTTATTAAGATTCCCTTTTTTTATGGACCGCTTTCGCGAAAGCGTAACTATGAACTATAGTTTAGATTTCTATAATAAAACCAGATCATTACTGATAGTTAATAAACAAAATATAGAACTATTGTTTCCATAAGCCATAGATCTTATTTTTACCTAAAATTTTAAAAATGGCAGACGACAAAGAAAAAGAAGCAAAATTAAAAGCTTTAAAACTAACACTAGATAAATTAGATAAGGCTTACGGTAAAGGAACTGTCATGAAAATGGGTGATAAGCAGGTCGTCGAGGTAGATTCCATCCCGACTGGTTCACTTGCTCTTAACGCTGCTCTAGGTGTAGGCGGTTATCCACGTGGTAGGGTCATTGAAATTTATGGTCCAGAGTCTTCAGGTAAAACCACTCTTACATTACACGCTATTGCCGAGTGTCAAAAAGCAGGTGGTATTGCCGCATTCATTGATGCAGAGCATGCGTTTGACAGATTTTATGCAGAAAAGTTAGGAGTAGATTTAGATAACTTGATTATATCTCAACCAGATAATGGTGAGCAGGCTCTAGAAATTG
>CAZBCH010000178.1:0-14073 GCA_964490235.1 uncultured Flavobacteriaceae bacterium
TAACCAGATGAATTCATTTTTAGAAAACATCTTAATTGATCTCGAGAAGAAGCAAATAGATATTACTAAGGTAAACTACGTAGTTCCATCG
This sequence comes from uncultured Flavobacteriaceae bacterium, assembly GCA_964490235.1. Lineage (GTDB taxonomy): Bacteria > Bacteroidota > Bacteroidia > Flavobacteriales > Flavobacteriaceae > Nonlabens. The sequence continues at coordinate 92 of CAZBCH010000178.1, forward strand.
CGACGTGTTGGCATTTTCTTGAGCAGGTACATTGCACAACGCATTGATCAACCTATTTTTTTACCTAAAATTTTAAGTGTAGAAGAGTATATTGAACAACTTTCCCAATTAGAGATCGTAAATGATCTAGACCTATTACCATTATTCTATCAAGCTTACAAAAGCGTGGAAAAAGGAGAAAACCTTGATAGCTTTGATGAGTTTATAGGATGGGCAACAACTATTTTAAAAGATTTCAACGAGATGGATCGCTATCTAGTAGATCCAGAACAGTTTTTTAATTATTTAGGCAGCATCAAAGAAATGGATCACTGGGCTTTAAGTCAAAATCCTACTTTGATGGTTTTAAAATACCTTAGATTTTGGAAAAAACTGCATTTGTATTACGATGCTTTTCAAGAGTTGTGCATAGTAAACAAAACTGTTTATCAAGGAATGGCTTATAGGTTAGCTTTCGCGAAAGCGCAACAACCATCCTTTATCGCAAAGCAAAATGAACCTGTCATATTTCTAGGCCTCAATGCTTTAAATACAGCTGAAGCTAAGATAATTCAAAAATTTATAGAAGAAGAAAAAGGACTCGTGTACTGGGATATCGATGCTTATTTAATGAGTTTAACCTATCACGAGTCTGGTAAATTTATACGTAGATTTAAAAAGGAATGGAAGTATTATGATAACAAAGAGTTAGAAATTTATAGCAATAGTTATCAATCAAACAAAAACATTGAGATTCATGGTGCAGCTGGCAACTTAAGTATGATTCAAGTTGCAGCGCAATTAATGACTCAAATACCTCAAGAAGAATTAGAAGATACTGCAGTTATTCTTGCTGATGAACGATTGCTTTTACCATTACTAGACGCTATCCCTAAAAATATTGAACACTTTAATGTTACTATGGGACTTGCACTAGACCAGTTACCTATGTCTGCTTTTATATATGATATTATAAAAATGCATACTGAAGCGGTCGATGAATCATACTATTATAAATCGGTTGTAAATATATTAGAGTCCTCATTTGCACATCTTCTTATAGAACATAAGTCTCGTGAACTAGTAAGACACATTAAAGAAAACAACTTGATTTACCTATCGCCTGATAGTTTTCAAGGAGTAATAGATAATGTACTATTGACTCATATTTTAAAACCAGTGGAGACAGTAGGTGAGTTAATAAGCCTAGTACAGTACGTCCTTAATGAATTACGAAAAACACTTTTTAAAGATGATAATAGACGACTAGAAATTGAACAGCTATTAGGTATTACAGAAGTAGTTCAAAATCTAGCGACAATTATTGATAATAATCAAGAAATCAAAGATTTAAAAACGGTAGCATATTTATTTAAACAATTAATACCACTTAAAAAACTGGATTTTATAGGTGAACCAGTACGCGGTCTTCAAATAATGGGATTGCTAGAAACTAGAGCGTTAGATTACAAGAATATAATCATGTTATCGGTTAATGAAGGAATCTTACCAGCTGGTAAATCTACTGCTTCCTATATATCAAATGATATGAAGTATCAGTTTGAACTTCCTACTTATTCTGAGAAAGACAGCGTTTATGCTTATCACTTTTATAGACTGTTGCATCGAGTAGAGAAGGCTACTTTTATTTATAATACAGAAGGCGATACATTAGGAGGTGGCGAGAAAAGTCGCTTCTTAACGCAATTAGAAACAGATCAAAATTCTAAACATATCGTAACTCATAAACACTATATTTTTAAGAATAGTGCAATCAAGGAAGATTTAATGGTTATTAAAAAAGAGCCATCTTATTTTGAACGTTTGGAACAAATAGCAGCAAGCGGTTTTAGTCCATCTGCATTAACGAGTTATGTACGTAATCCTATTGATTTTTATGCGAGCAAGATATTACGTATTTCAGACATGGAAGATGTAGAAGAAAACATCGCTGCAAACACGATGGGTTCCATAATTCATGAGGCGTTGGATAAATTGTATCAGCCTTATGTCGGTAAGATTTTGATCAAAGAAGATTTCACAACATTAAAAAAACAAATCAAAACTGAATTGGATATTGCATATCTGGAATGCTATACTTCAGATTCTGCTCCATTGGGTAAGAATAAGATCATTTACGAAGTTTCTCTACACTACATCAAGAAAATGGTGCAAAGTGATTTAGAACTTGTTGAAAATGGTCAAGAATTAATTATCAAAAGCGTGGAGCGCAAGTTAGAAGCCTGGATCGATGTACCAGAAATCGGTAAAGTAAAAATCCACGGTATGGTAGATCGTATTGATCAATTAGACGGTAAATTGCGCATTATTGATTACAAATCTGGTGCGACTGACAAAGGAAATGTAGGAATCGATCCAGAGGATTTTACTATTCTTAGAGAGGACTATAAAAAATCCAAAGCATTTCAAGTTCTCATGTATACCTATTTATACAGTCTTAACGATCCATTCACAGAAGCCAGCGCAGGAATTATTAGTTTTAAGAACTTTGATCAAGGCTATATTCCGTTTTCTTACGGAAAACATAGATACAGTGAAAAAATGATCGATGCAGCAGTATTAGAAAAGTTTGAACAAGAGCTTTTTGCTCTGATTCAAGAATTGTATGATAAAGAAAAACCATTAGAAGAAAAACCAGTATGATAACTAGCTATAACAGTATTTTAAAAGGAGAAAATGGTCGATCAATTCTACTGGATTATCAGTATCAAGAGACTCAAGAACCATTGCCGGTAGTCATCTTTTGTCATGGATACAAAGGGTTTAAAGATTGGGGCGCATGGAATTTGATGGGCTCCGCTTTCGCGAAAGCGGGATTCCTATTCATAAAATTTAACTATTCACATAATGGCGGTACGGTAGAAGAGCCTATCGATTTTCCAGATCTCGATGCTTTCTCAAAGAATAACTACAGCATGGAAGTGCGAGAAACAAAATTAGTACTGGACTGGATAGAGAACTCACAATTACCAGTCGACAAAACAAAAATCAATCTTATAGGTCACTCGCGAGCTGGCGGAATTACCACTATTGTAACAGCAAATGATCCTAGAGTTTCAAAATTGATCACACTTGCTGGAGTAGCTGACTATGCCGAGCGTTTCCCATCAGGAAAAGCACTTGAAGAATGGAAAGAAAAAGGTGTGATGTATGTTAAAAACGGACGTACCCAACAAGATATGCCGCATTTGTATCAGTTCTTTGAAGATTTTAAACATAATGAAGAGGCGTTAACCATCTTAAAACAAGCTCAAAAAATTAAGCAACCACACTTGATTCTACACGGTGATAATGATGAAGCCGTTTCTATTAACGACGCCCATAAATTGCACGAGGCAAGTCCTTATTCTCAGCTTAAATTAATAAGGGATGCAAATCATGTTTTAGGCGCATCACATCCATGGAATGAAGATCGTTTGCCAGAAGATTTAAGGCAAGCGGTACAGTGTATAGTTAATTTCTTGAGTTAATTCTTAAATAAAACTAGAGTTTAGTAACAGTCTGTGAGTATTTGTCCCTTAATCTCAAACTCGCTTAGTGGTATTTTTAATTCTTGCTCCATGATTTTTTCTAATACGTTAAGAACGTCATCTCGCATGGCTATAGAACCGCATATCATTATAGTTCCATTTTGATGTAAAACGTTAATGAGCAATTCTTTTTGTGCCCACAGCTCATCTTGTACATATGTTTTTACCAAATCTCGAGAAGTAGCAAGCTGACACATATCGAGATGGCATGTACCTTTTTCTATAAAAGGCTTATAGATATCAAAACTTTCTTTAAACTTTCCACCCCAAAATAAATATTGATTCTTGCTAGTAAATCCACTATCGTTATGATTTATCATTCCTAGAAAAGGAGCAATACCGGTACCATTTGAAATATACACTACCGGAGTCTCATCTTTAGACAAATGAAAATGTGGATTCTCTTCCACATATCCTTTAATGTGATCACCTGCTGCTAGTTTACTCAAATAGGAAGAGCAAATACCGTTTTGATGCAATTTTACACTCAGTAAGATTTCATTGTTAATGCAGGCGATAGAATAAGCTCGAGCTTTATCTACATTAGGAGCTAGAATTTGTAAAATATCTCCAGATTGAACGCGTAAATTTTTGTTAGTTTTTAGTTTTAAAATAAACGTGTCGTCTATGTTTAAAGGAGATCGTTCTATTATTTCAAGGAGCATATATTCACGACTCTTATTTATAGCTATGTCCTTTTTAAGTGCAATACCGCTTGCCAGGCTGTAATTATGTAACCAGCTATTAATTTCATCTTGTGAATGTTCATTTATTTTCTCTAACTCTAGTAATGGACTGAATTGGTCTTTTTGCCTCAATGCTTGATCCACTACTTCTGCAAAACGGCAGTAGTGCTCATAATCCTTAGAACCAAATCCTACTACAGCGTATTGTAAATGGTTAGGCTGATTGACTGCGGCCAGTTTTTTGATAAAATGACGGGCATTTGTGGGCGCATCTCCATCTCCATAGGTAGCTGTTAAAATTAATAATTGAGTTGCCTTTGGGTAGGCAGTATATTGATTTAAAGAGCTGAGATAAATACTTTTTCCTTTATGAGATAATTGTTGTGCCAGCGCTTTCGCGAAAGCGTATGTACTACCACCTTCAGAACCTACTAAAATTACAATCTCACTAGTATCCTTATCATCTATCACTAGATGTTGTTTTGTATTGCGTTTTCTTTTAAGATAAATAGCAAATCCAGAAAATACGAAAAAGAGGATGCTAGCACTAGAAATTAAAAGTATTAATGACCACAAAATGCTTCCTGTGCCAGTATGTAAATTATAACTCCATCGAGAAAGAAGAAAACTAAAAGGATGCTCCAGTTCACTTATGATTTCACCTGAATATTGATGTACTAATAGATCGCGGTCTTTTAAATTTACCTCATAGTAATCAAACTCATCGGTTGAAAATGGGAAGTTAATACTGCGCACTTCGTCCAGCGGTAATTGTTTAAAAAAAGAATTTTCTGAGATTTTACCACTAGTAACTACTTGAGACGGTTCTTTACTCCAGTCTAAATCTGGACTATAAGCTGGAATTAAATCAAAGGTTATAAGCGACAAGTAAACACCTGTGGCAGCTATAATTATTAAAGGAATTAATAACCAACGTCCCAAAACGACGTGATATCGTTGATTAAAGTCACTCTCTTTAATTTTACTGTATAGTTTTAAAAATCCTCCCTGACGTTGTGCTAGTAGAAAAAGACCAGAAATAGCGATAAGGCATAACAACAAAGACACAAAGCCTACAAAAAATCTCCCTATTCCTTTAAGGAATAAGGAGCGATGTAAATTTGTAGTCCATATAAATATAGGGTTTCTATCTTGTAGGATTCCTAGTTTACTAGCATTTCTAGGATTGATATAGATGTTTTCATTTTTTCCAGATTTTGTAACTACAGAAGCGATAACCTCTTGATTTGCTGTTATTTCTATTGAAAACACCTCTTTGTATTCTTCCTTTAATTGCGTCAAGGCAACCGCAGTCGGAATGTTTTCAAGACCGTCAATACTAAATGCTTGAGCACGATTAGAAATAGGTTCACAAGCAAGTATAACACCAGTCACAGAAGCAACCACTAAAAACAATGTAGAAATGAATGCCAGAATTAAATGATTATAACGCCAGAAAGAAAGAACCATGTAAGCCTATTTATTGTTTCATTAAACGCACGTAACGTATAAAACCAGTTCCTTCTTTTTTACCATTAAGATTTGCATCTGTAAGTTCAAATTCTAAATCGTTGACATGGTATTCTTGATCTTCTACTGCTGTCTCAAATCTGATACGATAGCCTTTATTAATCTTATCTTTAGGAATCTGGATAAGATTAATTGCGCGTTCTCCACCACTTATCGTAGCTCCAGAAATCGCATCAATGTCTGGACGTCGCTTACCGTAAAATTTCCACCATTCATTTATCTCACTATACCACTCACTATCCTTACCTTGTACATAAAGAGTTTCTACATAGTCTCCATTTTGATCTAAAAGTGAGATAACTATATAGGCGCCTTCACCAGTATAATTTTTTAATTGAATTAGGCATTTGTAATTTATCTTTTCTACAGGAGAAGAGAAGCTTTGAAATAATAAACCAAACAATACCAGCACTGGTAGGGATTTGAAAAAAGTCTTCATTATTTAAGGAAGTTTAATTGAGTTTTATTGTTTTTTAATAGCTCGTTTTCATTCGCTAGATCGTATACACTCTCGTTAAAATCGGTTTTGATATTGAGATCTGCACCTTGTGATATCAGGTGTTTAATTATTGTGTCATCCTTTGCTTTCATAGCTGCTAGATGTAGTGCGGTCATACCTTCATCATTTTTAGAATTAATGTCTATATCAAAACTATCGACGCGTTTAATTAAATTCAAATTGCCTTTGAGAACAGCCAGGTGATATAAAGTATTGCCACCTGATTGATTTACCTTCATGGAAACATTTTTAGCTTTTAAAAGTTGTAGTTTTTCTTCAAAAAGATCTTTGTTTCTATCGCTGTAAGAATTAATTAAATAATAGGCTAGACTGTTGCCATTTATGTCAATTATTGAAGCGTTTGCATTATTTTCTAGCAAGAATTCTACCACATCTGCGGTATTTCTACTTATCGCCATAGTCAAAGCTGTCTGGCCAGTTTCATTCTTTACATTTATATTCTTTAGATCTTTATATAAATGTTTTACGATGTTCAAATTGTTACTTGCTGCAGCATACATAAATGGAGATATGCCAGCATCATCTTGTAAGTTGATATCCACACCATTTTTAATAAAATAATCTATTAAATTGACATTTTGAGATCGAGCAGCTATCGTATGTAAAGGGTTACGACCTTGATCACCTACCACATTTACTTTTAGGCCTAATGATTCTAAAAACTTATAAAGTTCTATATTGTTTTGATGACCTCTTGCTCCTCGACTGGCCATCAATACGGCATTACCACCATTTTTATTTAAGGCGTTATACTTTACACCTTTTTCTATAAGTAATTTTAAAAAAGAGATATTACCCTTTGCTACGGCATGGTGAAATAGGTTGTTGCCATTTTTATCTATACTATCTAGAGATAGCCCATACGCGAGAAATTGATTAAGTTCTTTTTCATTCTCTAAATGTGGAGCGATAATTAAAAGTAAATTTGCATCTTCATCATTCCTTTCTTTTGATAAATCAACACCATTTTGCTTAAATGCATTGTAAATTTTGGGGTTTTTTAAGCCAGAATTTGCCGCAAAAGTTAATGGTGTATTTCCATGACTATCTAATTCACTAACTGAAGAACCTGCCTTTAAAAGGTATTTAACAATGTGTAGGTTATTAGAATAAGCTGCCCAGTGCAAATAATTACGACCATCATGTGTTTTCTTGTTAGGTGAATTTCCTTCTAATCCTAGTAAATATTCTATAATATCATTATCTGCATTGCGTATGATGGCATATACAGTTGCATCAAAGGCATTTTGATTAAGAGCAACAGGATCATGACCTGCGGCTATTAATTTTTTCACCTCGTTTAAATCTGGTTGACCTTTCCAGAAATCACTTGTATAAAATATGTTTTCTTGAGCTACTGTAAACAGACTCGAAAGAAATAAAACAGCTACTGTGAAATAAATTTTCATGATTTTTATTTTATAAAGGATTCAATGATTTCATCTATTTGATTTTCTGTGGTAACATCCTCGTTAAAGAGGTGTTTATATAACACCTTATTATCTACCTTGTTTTTTAATTCAAGATTTTTGTTGCGACTATAAACCTCATTCCATTTAGATCTTACAAGTTGCCACTTAGAATTATTTTCTTTCCACCAGTTTGCGGCAGCTTTACAACGACTGTCATCTACTTTTACATAGGTATTATATCCCTTTTCTTTGGCTAGAAGAACATCTTCTTTACTTTCTTCTTTGATGATTTTATGATTATCCTGATCATGTAACCATCCATAATCTGTGATCTCCTGACGGTTGCCTCTTAATAGTAAGTTATAATCGCTACGTGTAGTATACTCTCTACGAGCAAGAGGAGCTGGTGTCTGATTTTCCCAATAACTTTTACCGTCTACGTGTACCCATGTTGCAGTACCTTCATATCTAGGGCTATCATCTACTTGAAATACCTTTTGAGTCCACTGGCCTGTTACATCATTTTTAGCTCTTTTTTCATAGTTCCATGTATTGCTAGCGTTATAAGTATAAAGATCCTGATTTTCAAATAGCCAGTCTTGTCTCCAGTGTTTTACAATCATGGGCTTTGCAGGGTTACCTACTTGCAATAAATGCTGAATTTGAATTTTGTTTTCCTCATCAGTTATTAATTGAGCCCATTCCAAAGCTTTTTCCACCTTTGTAGAAGAAGGTTTATATAAAGAATCCTTAGAATAATTAAAGGTTTCTGTAAAATTAAAGGTTACCTCATAGCAACCACACATGCTTTTTATAGCATCTATGTCTTTCTGTTTCTTGTCTTGTGCACTCGCCATAGACAGAGTAATTAAAGCGATTAAAGAAAGATAAGCTGTTCTCATATTGATTTTATTTTGATTAAAATTTTCGGCAAAATTAATTGTTTTTATTTAATCTAAATAAGAATAGTGCATATATTTGCACTTTATTAAGAATGATTCTAAGTAGTGATATGTTTAAAAAACTGATTTTTATGTGTTTGTGCTTTTTCGCTTTCGCGAAAGCGATATCTCAACAACATGTAACAGATTCATTAAGTGGTGAAAAACTAGAGGAAATTGTGTTAACTGCCACACGTACAGAGCGTCAATTATCTTCTTTACCATTACCAGTTACTTTAATTTCTAAGAAGAAAATAGAACAGTCAGGAACGATACGACTTAATGAAATACTTAATGAACAAACTGGAATTGTAACTGTAGCTGATGAGAGTGGATTTGAAGGTGTGCAAATTCAAGGAATATCTTCAGATTACATTTTGATCTTAATCGATGGTGTTCCTCTTATAGGTCGCAACTCTGGAAATTTTGATTTAAGTAGACTCACGGTAGGAAACATCAAGCAAATTGAAGTTGTAAAAGGACCTTCAAGTAGTCTTTATGGTAGTGAAGCACTAGGTGGCGTGATTAACATCATTACTGAAAAACCGAGAAGTAGTAGTTTAAAAGGGAATGCCTCTTATAGAATAGGAAGTTTTGCACAACAAGACATCAATTTAGATCTTAAAAAAAGATTTGATAGATTACGTATAGGTCTATTTGCAAATCGTTTTTCTAGCGATGGCTACGATTTAACTCCTGAAACTGCTGGACAAACGGTTAATCCTTTTGAGAATTTCACACTTAATTCTCGAGTGATATATGATTTTAATGATAAACTATCCTTATTTACATCGACCAGATATTACAATCAGCAACAAGAGGCAGGTCTAACGGTAAATGATGTGAGTTATCAAGGAAATAGTGAAGAAAAAGAATGGAATGCTCATGCAAGATTAGATCACAAGTGGCATGAAGACCTTTCTATGTCCTATGAATTTTATTTTACAAATTATAAAGCAAATGAATTATTAAAAAGCCCTCTTACAAATGACATATTAAGTGATAGTGACTTTGATCAGTCTTTATGGCGTCCAGAAGTAAGAGGTAATTATAAAATTAATGAGAAAGGTACTCTTACGGCTGGTGTAGGGTATCAAGTAGAAGCTTTAGATCGTACGTTTTTTGATGACCGTGTACAGTTTAATTCGCAATATGTTTATGCTCAGTATGATGTTGATCTAACAGATAAATGGAATCTTATAGCCGGTGCTAGATTTGATAATCATTCAGAATACAGCAATCAATTCAGTCCTAAAGTTGCAGGTTTATACCAGTTAAATGAATCTATTGCTATAAAAGGTTCTATAGGTTATGGTTTTAAGGCGCCAGACTTCAGGCAGCTATATTTTGACTTTACAAACTCTGCCGTAGGATATACAGTACTAGGTTATAATGTTGCTGTAGATAAATTAAATGAACTTCAAGCTCAAGGACAAATTTTAGATATTGTTGTGCCACTTAATGATCTTAACGATCCACTAGAAGCAGAAAGTAGCATAGGCTATAATCTAGGTGCCACTTATAAAAAGGATCAATGGAATGCAGAGTTAAATTTTTTCCGTAACGATTTTAAAAATCTTATAGATACAAGAATCATCGCTAGAAGAACTAATGGTCAACATGTATTTAGTTACATCAATTTTGACGAGATCTATACCACCGGATTTGAATTGAATACTGGTTATAAAGTTACAAATAATCTGAACCTATCTGCTGGTTATCAATTACTTTATGCTTTTGATAAAGCAAATGAAAAAGCTGTTGAGAGTGGTGATGTATTTGTGAGAGATGCTTCTACTAATCAATCTGTAGCTTTAAAGCGTTCAGAATACTTTGGCCTGGTAAATCGATCTAGGCACAATGCTAATTTTAAGATATTCTATAATCTTGAAAAGCTTGAGGCAAATGTCAATTTGAGATTGCTTTATAGAAGTAAATATGCACAGTTTGACACAAATGGCAATGGACTTATAGACTCTTATGACAACAGTTTTGTTAATGGGTTTGTAACCGCAAATATTGCCGCAACCAAGACATTTTTTAAAGATTTTGATCTTCAAGTGGGAGCAAATAACCTTCTGGATTATCAAGACGACAATATCCCTACTTTACCTGGAGTACAGGGATTTATTAGACTTAATTATCAATTTTAACTACAAACAATTATAAAAATGAAAACTATGAAAACAATTCAAACACTTGCAATAGCTATTTTCTTTATAGGATTTACGTCTTGTGATAGTGATGATGATATCACAGCACCAGCGGCGATAGAGTCAAAAACTATAACTAATCTAGCAGCACCACAAACTGGTGGTCAAGGTCAACCTATAGGTGGCGCTTTTACTAAATTTAACTTTGCCACAGGACTAGAAACAACTAGTGAAACAGATTGGGATATTGCCTTTAGAGGTACCACAATAGCTGTTAACGGTGGTACAAACACTGGAACGGCAGACGAGCCATCGCGCAATGGAAATGCTGGAGCAGCAATTGTTACTGGTTCTTTTGAAAATATCACAACTGCAAATGGGTTAATATTTGAACAGGATAATGATTCAGCATTTGCAATCCCTACTGGAAGTGATAACGGCTGGTATAATTATAATTTCATGACTAATCTAATAACTCCTATTCCAGGTAGAATTCTTGTTATACGCACTAGAGATGGACACTATGCCAAAGTCGAGATTTTAAGTTACTATGAAAACCAAGATACTACCGCAAGTGGTCGTTTCTACACTTTTAACTATGTATACAACCCCAATCAAGGAGACACTACATTTTAATTGAAAATTAATTATTTGTTCTACTATTCATAAGATTATAAATCATTTAATTTATTAAACTCAACAGTATGGCCTGCATCAGTAGTTTTAAAATTATAAAGGACAGATTTACATCGTTTCTTGAAGAAAACAAACATCGTAAAACACCAGAGCGATATGCAATTCTAGAAGAGATTTATAATTCTGACGATCACATCAGTGTAGAAAAGCTTTTTGCAAAAATGATGGATAAAAACTATCGAGTTAGTAGGGCGACATTGTATAATACATTAGATATTCTATTAGAGTCTCGATTGATACGTAGACATCAATTTGGTGATAATGTAGCATATTATGAAAAATCCTATTTTGATGGTAAACATGATCATATAATCATGACCGATACTGGAGAGGTATTAGAATTTACTGATCCCATGGTACAGGAAATCAAAAAGACGATTGAAGAAGTTTTTAATGTTTCTATTGAAGAGCACTCCTTGTATTTTTATGCTACACGTAATCAGAAATTAAAAGAGGATTAATGCTTAACAACTGATCTATTCTTTTTAATTAAGAAAGACTTACCATGAGTTAAACAAGACAATAAGAGATTTATGCTATATGTATAGATTTAGTTTGATTGAGGATAGGCCTGTTAATTTTAGCAGGTCTATTTTTATAATATATACAAACAAAAAAGCCGAGGATGGAGCTCCTCAGCTTTTTCTAGTAGTCCTGTAACAAAATTTAGGACTCTTTTCTATTTAATTTTAATTCACATTACAGCTGTGAATGATCGTGGAGAATACCGGATTCGAACCGGTCACCTCTTGCCTGCCAGGCAAGCGCTCTAGCCAAATGAGCTAATCCCCCAAAATTGGGAAGCCAAATATACACGTAAGTTCTTAAACATAAGCCATTATATTTGCACTCTTTATGGCAGTAAAAATTACCACTTCTCAAATCCTTAAACTCGCTATTCCTGCTATCATTGCTGGGATTGCAGAACCGCTTATAAGTATTACTGATCTTGCTATAATCGGTAAAATAGATGGTGATTCTACTAACGCACTTGCTGCTGTAGGTCTTGTAGGCACCTTTTTAAGCGCAATCATATGGACACTGGCACAAACTAAAACTTCAATTTCTTCTATAGTTTCTAACACACTAGGAGAAAACAATATTGACAAAATCAAACAATTAATACCGCAAGTGGTGTGGTTAAATATTGTCTTAGGGGTTTTAATATATATAATAACTGCGCCTATGGCGACATTCATATTCACATTGTACAAAGCAGATGGTGAGGTACTTTCCATTGCTTCTAGTTATTATCAAGTGCGTGCTTTGGGTTTCCCGATGACTTTGTGTGCTTTTGCCATTTTTGGAATCTTTAGAGGTTTACAAAATACGTCTTGGGCGATGATTGCTAGTCTGTCTGGTGCGGTAGTGAACATTTTACTCACGCTTAGCCTTGTTTATGGAATTGATGGAATCCTTCCTTCTTTAGGTGTAATGGGAGCAGCTTATGGTAGTCTTGTGGCGCAGTTGGTTATGTTGCTTATCGCTATTTATTTTCTGTTCAAGAATACTGTTTTTACTATGCGGTTAACCTTATGGAGACCACATGATAAACTGCCAAAACACATTCTCCTTACAGCAAATTTCTTTTTGCGCACCGTTGCTATAAATGTAGCTATTTACTTGTCTTATCGTTATGCAAATAGCTATGGAGTTGAAGAGGCAGCCGCTCATGCGGTGTTGATGAACGTTTGGTTATTTTTCTCTTTTCTAGTAGATGGGTTTGCAAATGCCGGCAATGCAATAGGAGGAAAGCTCTTTGGTTCTAGAGATGCTACATCGTTGAGATATTTAGCAAATAAAACATCTTTATATGGAGTGGTAATGGCATCAATTCTAGCAGTAGTTTGCTTTATTTTGTATCCGTTTTTAGGAACTCGTTTTACTGAAGATCCTGCGGTATTAAACATTCTTGCAAATACGTTTTGGATCGTATTACTTATGCAACCTATTAACGCGGTTGCTTTTGTTTACGACGGTATTTTTAAAGGTTGGGGCGAGGCACCCTATTTACGTAATTTATTATGGCTCCTGACAGCATTTGTCTTTATTCCTGTGTTAATTGTGCTCGATTATGTAGATTTTTATCTATATGCTGTTTGGTGCGCATTTTTTGCTTGGATGATAGGTAGAGCTGCAATTTTATTCTTTAAGTTTAAGAGTAAAGTAAGTAGTATGGAAATGGACATTTAAAAAAAGGGCTTGTATTTTTTCCGCTTTCGCGAAAGCAATAACAACAGGAATACATAACAAACATCTTCTTAAATACTATCTTTGCGGTCTAATTATAGATTATGAACGCATTACTTCTAGAAGACAACACTTTTCTTGATATCATAGGATTTTTAGGTGGTTCGGGACTTTTTTTAGTGTTAGGAATACTCCTTATCATTGTGGTGATTTACAATAAATTCAAACGTAAAAGATGAAAAAAGTACGTATCACAAAGGAATTTACCTTTGAAACCGGTCATGCGCTTTATGGTTATGATGGTAAATGTCGCAACGTTCATGG
>CAZBCH010000179.1:0-8580 GCA_964490235.1 uncultured Flavobacteriaceae bacterium
CATTTTAGTTTCTAGTATTGAAAGATCCCTTCTTAAATAATTAAGAAGGGATTTTTTAATTTTAACCTTTCAATTATTAAGTAAGATGATTATTTATAATCCATATCTATTATAATTGTTTATTTTCCATAGAATTGTGATAAATTGATAATTTTTGTTTATGTTTAAACATATCTTTTAAGATTTTATGAAAAATAAAGCACCTGAAAGAGGTAACCTTTTAGTATCTGAGCCATCCATCATAGGCGATCATTCCTTTTCACGATCAGTTGTTTTACTTACAGAGTTTAATACTGAAGGTGTAGTAGGATTTATATTGAATAAGCCCTTAGATTGCACACTCGATCAGCTGATTCCTGAAATCACTTCTAAACTTGAAGTGTATCAAGGTGGACCTGTAGATACAGATAATCTATACTTTTTACATAATATTCCAGAACTTATTCCTGGATCTCATTTAATCGAAGATGGCATCTACTGGGGTGGAGATTTTCATGCAGTAAGTGATCTATTGAATAACGGTTTGATTACTGGAGAAGAAATCAAATTTTTTCTAGGGTACTCTGGATGGGAAACAAATCAATTAAGTGAAGAATTAGAAGGAAATTCGTGGGTAGTTGTAGAGAACACCGATAGCGAAAATATTCTTTCAAATAACATGCATGACATCTGGAAGAAAAAGATGAAAAAACTGGGTGGAGAATATGAATTATGGTCTAATGCTCCTGAAAATCCTTCTTATAATTAATCAAAGAAATACTCGTTCAAAGTCAAGTTAAGCTCATTTGCCGTTTCTTGACTATATGTTTTCTTACGATATTTTGTTACACTCTGAACACCTTTGATCATGTTAGTTATAAAAATCTCATCAGCTCTTTGTAATTCAAAAGGTGTAATGGTTTCTTCTTTAATAGAGTAATTAATCATTTTTTTTAAGCTAGTCACGATATGTCCTCTCATTATTCCATTAAGACAACCATCTGAAATAGGTGGAGTCTTAATCTCATCACCTTTTCTTAAGAAAACATTACCAGAAATTGCTTCTACCACCATTTTATCTTGATTAAGCAATAGTAAATCGTCATATGAATTTTCTTTGGCAAATATTCCCGCAAGGATGTTTACATTTTTGTTAATCGACTTTAAGGTACTAAGCATAGATGCATACACAAAATGGTCTTTGAATAAATCGATTTCTTTCTTCAATACATTTTCAAATCTTGTAGTTAATGGAGAAGCTACAATAGAAAAGTTTACAGAAAGATCATTAGGAGTATAATAACCTCCTGTTTTGCGCCATACGGTTATTCTTAACCGTGCATGCTCATGGTGTAGTTCTAGTTGCTTGAGCAATTTGGAAATTATTTCCTCAAAATATTCTGGAGTAAAAAAATCTGGAATAGACATTCTCAAAATACGCATGCTAGACATGAGTCTGAAATAATGCTCCTCAAAAAGTAGGACCTTAGACTTATAAGATCTCACGGTTTCAAAAACACCATCACCATAAAAAGTTCCTCTATTATCAAAAGGCAAGACAGCCTTAGATTTCTCAACAAATTCACCGTTCAATATTATCATAAAAAAAGCCCTGTTTTATTCAGGGCTCAAAATTAAATCTTTAATCATGGATTATCTAGATCCTAGAACCTTTTTTAAAGTTCCCACCTGATTTTCCCAAAACATTTTCTGTTCATCAACCTCATCTTCATCATCACCAAAATCAGTAATCATTAATGAGACGTCTTTAGTTATTTCATCTACTTGAATGCGCAGCTCAAAAAATTTCTTAGTATCTTCATCATAATCCCACTGAAAACGTGCTCTTTCACCAGATACTCGTTTCATAATTTTTGCTTTTTCTTCTTGTCCATCCCATATAAATCTAAAATATTCACCGCGACTATTAACATTATCAGCAAACCATTCTGACATTCCTGAAGGAGTTGCAATATGCTGATATAATAAAGCTGGTGATGCTTGAATAGGGAATTCTAAGTCAAATTTGATTGGATCTTGCATGGAATAAACTTTTGCGGCAATATAGGGCTTAATTTTATTCCGTAAAAATCAAATAATTCAAAATTAAGTGTGGATATCATTTGGATTAAAAAAATAAATAAATGTATATTTGCAGCCGCTTAAAACAGCACACTATTTAAAATGGCGTGGTAGCTCAGCTGGTTAGAGCGCAGCACTCATAATGCTGAGGTCGGCGGATCGTGCCCGCCCCACGCTACGAAGCCCTTATCAATTGATAAGGGCTTTTTTGTGTTTAGCTATTTTTGCTCATACTTTCCTTTATAATTCTATATCCATTAAATGCTTTATGCAAATCTCAACCAGAGATTATTAAATAGAATATAACCTATGTTCATCTAATTTCTTTCCAATACAAAGATGGAAAACTCCAACTGAACATCTATTAACATATGTTAATATATTAATTATTTAACAAATTTTTAATCGATTAACGGTGTTAATATTCTGCAAAATGTTATTCTTAAAATAATAAAACATCGATTAAATGCATAAAAAAGATGTTGTTTAGCGATAAAACTGTTAAAAAACCTATTTACACGATAAGTGGCATTTATATTAGCTTGACTTAAATCTTTTAAATCAGGTTTACATGAAAAAAACTACTTTCCCTAAGTTTATTAAATATTGTGTGTTCATAATATTATGTTCTTTTTCAAACTATATCGCTGCACAATCCTCTGAAGTGGTGGTATCTGTGAATTGGCCACAATGGTCTGGAGATAACAGCTTTGAAATATTTAATCCTAGTGGCACTTCTATTTTCACCTATTGTGATCCATCCAACTGTTCCAACGGTGCAGCAGGATCACATTCAGCAACCTTGAATCTAGGGTGTTTACCAAATGCTAATGGATATACAATTACTTTACGTGATTTTTATGGTGATGGATGGAATGGCGCAGGCGCTAATATCACCGTCACAGTTGCTGGAGTAGATGTTATTAATGGAACGCTAAACAGTGGAACTACAGCTACTGGTACTTTTAATGTTTCAGGAGGAGGCAGCTGTACTTTAGAGCCTGAAATTAATGTAAGAGGATTTGGGATTGATATTACCGATAATGCGTCTAGTCCTAATATTGCTGATGGAACAGATTTTGGAGTAGCTGATTTAAATACTTCAATCTCTCGAACCTTCGTAATAGAGAATCAAGGTTCAGCTGATTTAAATCTATCAGGTGCGCCAGTAACTATAACTGGTTTAAATGCCGCAGATTTTAGTGTATTGGTTCAGCCTGCAGCTGTTATTCCAGCTGGTGGATCTTCGTCATTTACAGTTGAGTACTCCAGTGCAATTGTAGGAACTAGTGATGCTACATTAAGATTTAACTCTGACGATGCAGATGAAGGTTCTTACAATTTTGATATTACAGCACAAACTGCCAGCCCAGTTTCTACTTTATATTATGAAAATTTTGACGCTGGACCAGCTGGATGGAGTTCTACGACAAACGGTGGTTTCAGGTTTAGTCTTGGGACAGTTCCTAATGAAAAAGGTGAAGGTGATTATTGGTATTCAGACAACTGGAATAATTATCCTAGAAATAGAACAGCTACATTAACTAGTCCTATAATTTCAACTTTAGGTTATACAGATCTAAAGTTTTACATAGATTTTAGAACCAATACAAATGACAATGATGATGGGATGCGTGTTCAATATAGTATCAATGGCGGTACAACATGGTCAACTTTAGGTACTGATTCTTCGGGAGAAAATTGGTACAACTTTGGTGATGTAGATGGATTTGCAAATGGTGCTGATGCATGGGCTGGCGACAGTACCGCGAGAGATGCGAGTTTAAGTAGGTTTGAAGAAGCAAGTCATGAATTACCACTTCTAGTAGAAAACAATCCCTTAGTGAGATTTAGAATCCAGTTTGCAAGTGATGGGGATACCACAACAGATGATGGTGTATTATTTGATAACATTATAATAACCGGAAGAAAAACTAACCCAGATTTAGCAACTGATGGTCCAGCAGATGTTAGTGATAACTTAACACTATGGTTAAGATCTCAAGACATTAACTCTACCGATGGAAGTGTTTTACCATTGTGGGAAGATAAAGCGTTAGATAACGATGCTTTTGAAGTTCCATCTGTTGCTCCCACTTTTGCAAATAATGTAGCAAATAATATCAACTTTAACCCTACCGTTGCGTTTGATAGAAGCGCCCAACAACATTTAAGAGGTAAAGGTGGTTTTAATTCTAGTGATTACTGGATTGTTGTAAGAAGTACTATAGATATGACTAAAGAATTATCTGGCGAAACAATGCTCATAGGTGCAAAAGTATCTAAGGAGAGCCCATCACAAGATCCATCTGGATTAGGATGGGGACCAGTTTCAGCCAGATTTGATGATCCTGTCATCTCTCACAGTGTAAGCTCTTTTAGTCAGACCTCTCCTGCTCCTGAAAGCTACGGTAGAAGTTTTGAAAGCGCTACAAGAACCTTTGATGACGTTCATATCTTAAACGTTAAAAACAATCCGAATAATGATGGAACTGAAATCTACTTAAACGGTAGAAAAATTGATAATGCTACTGGTTTTTCTGAGTTTACAAATGCCAACATGGATTTCAACAGTTTCGTAAACAAGCAGTTTTACTTAGGAGCAGGTCGTTACCAGTTGAACGGTCTTCCATTTGAAACGCATTTAGATGGTGAGATTACCGAAGTATTTAGCTATCGTGATAGAAAACCAGATGCCGTACAACAAAAGATATACTCCTATTTAGCTATTAAAAATGGGGTTTCCTTACACAATCCTACAAGTACACTAGATGATCATAGGGCAGATTGGGATTACCTAGATTCTAATAATAATATTATTTGGGATTATTCTTCAAATACTAATTATAACTATGATGTTGCTGCAATAGGTAGAGACGATAATTCAGAGTTATTCCAAAAACAATCTAAAAGTGAAAATTCTACCAGTATTGTTGCAATCGGATTAAATAGAGTTGAAGATTTAGGAAGTCAGAATAGTCAAAATTTTGAAAACGATAAAGACTTTTTAGTTTGGGGTCATAATGGTCAAGACTTAAATGCATTCTCTAATGTTATTAATCATGATGTAGGTATTACAAATGCTGTATTGACAAATATTACTAGAATTAATCGAATTTGGAAAATTGAAGAAAAAACTACATCAGATATTCCTACTACGCAAATTAGGGTTGCAACTGCAGATTTTTCAGGATTACCGGCGTTAACCGCAAACAGAGAGTATGTACTTATGATTGCAGATGATCCAAATTTCACTACAAATCTAGATACACGTTTTTTTAATGAAGATGGAATCTATCAAAGAGCGTCATACAACTTCAATGGTATTAAATATTTCACTCTTGCCGTAACAGATGTGAAATTTGAAGATAGAAGTGTGTCCTTTGATGGAGTTAATGATAATATCATCATAGATAATCCACAAGGCTTTGGCGGTAGGTTTACTGCAGGTGCATGGGTGTTAAGTGAAGGTTCTAACAGCACAAATACTGAAAGAACTATTGTTGCAAAAAGAGCTAACGGTTCTGGATTCCAGCTATCTTTAAGAAATGACAATCGTGTTATCTTAAGATGGAATAGCGCTTCAACTTTGGAAGAAATAATTTCCAACACCGCATTAAATAATGGGATATGGAGACATATTGCTGTTACTTATGATGGCACGCTAGCAAAAATATATATCGACGGAGTTCTTGATATACAAGCTTCTGTAGGTCCTCCTACTGCAGATTCTAATTTATTAGGATTAGGTGCTAGAATAGAAGAAAATGAAACCGCTGTAGAACATTTTAGAGGAGAATTAGACGAAATTAGAATGTGGGATGTGGCTTTAACTGAAAAGCAAATAAGATTTATTATGAATCAAGAACTTTTAGAAAATTCTTCCTTTTTATCAGGAACTATAATACCTACTTCTATTACTAAAAATGATATCGCAGGTATAGAATGGGAGCGTTTAGTCGCTTATTACAGTATGAACAGTTTTATTGGCTCTGCATTAAATGATGAATCTGTAAATAAAGGCTATGGTAGAATGGCAAATGAAGACTTCTTTGAACTTAAAACTCAAACTGCACCACTACCATATAAAAGTTCAGGAAATGGTACTTGGGAAGATCAATCTAGCTGGGTAAATGGTACATTATTATATACTCCAGGAAGTACGAGAGTTATAAATGGAAATGTTGTAAAAATTGATTGGAATATAGTAGAAACAAATAATGAAGTAACAATTACTAATAGTGATATTACTGTTCTAGGTTTATTTGTTGAAAGTGATCAAATTAACGTAGATAATGACCATGGTTTAACGGTGACGCATGTTTTAGATCTACAAGGATCTTTAGATTTAAAAGGTGAATCTCAGCTTATTCAAACTACAGATAGTGATTTGCTAGAAACAACAACTGGATTTCTTGAAAGAGATCAACAAGGAACAGGAGTAACATTTGACTATAATTATTGGTCATCTCCAGTTAGTCGCACTATTAATAATACTACGAATAACGGATATACAATCGGTGGTAATTTAAAAGACGGTACTTTAATAGATAATCCTAGAAATTTAAATTTTACATCTACAAATGTAAGAGATGGAGCACCTGGTAATGCAACTACCGCAGCAACTATTAGTGGCAGATGGTTATATGCCTATAGAGATTTAACTAGTAATACCTATTCTAATTGGGAATATGTAGGTGCGACAGGACTTTTAAACGCAGGTGAAGGATTCACAATGAAAGGTACTGGCGCTGCAGGTGAACAAAACTATGTTTTTGTAGGTAAACCTAACAATGGTAATATAGATTTAGATATTGATGCAGGTAATGATTACTTGATAGGTAACCCATATCCTAGTGCCTTAGACGCTCATGAATTTATATCTGATAATCCACACTTAGATGGAACTTTATACTTCTGGGAACACTGGGGTGGAAATACTCATGTATTAGCAAATTATCAAGGTGGTTATGCCATGTATAATTTCTCTGGTGGAGTTCCTAATGCAACCGTAGGTACTTCTAATCCAGATGTAAACCAAGGCGGAATAGCAACTAAGCGTCCAGAAAGATTTGTACCTGTTGCACAAGGATTCTTTGTGACTGGAGTATCAGATGGTACCATAAGATTTAGAAATGATCAAAGACAATTTGTAACAGAAGCTTCTGGAAATAGTTTATTTGTTTCTGCACCAGGTAATAGTTCTTCTAGTAGTGCGTTTGACGATTATAATTCTTTTAATGATAATAGACCTAAAATTAGAATAGGTTTTGCAAGTCCTAGTACTATTTACAGACAAGTATTATTAACTGTAGACCCTAATGCAACCTTAGGTTATGATAATGCCTTTGATGGTCTACAAATTGATCAACAAAGAGAAGACATGGCATTTGTATTAGGTAATGAAAACTTGAGCATACAAGGTATTAATTCTATTGATCCATCTGTAGAATTACCGCTTATGATAAAATTACAAGCATCAGGATCATTCACTATAAAACTAGACGACGTACAAAATGTAGACCCAACACAACAAATATTCTTAAAGGATAACGTACTTAACACTTATACTGATTTAATGAATGGCGATTATAACAGCCCTACTCTATCTGCAGGAATTAACGATACACGTTTCTCTATTGTATTTACAGATCCTACCACACTAAGTAATGAAGAAGTAAACATTTCTGTAAATGACCTAGTAGTTTACACTCCTAATAATACTGACACTCTTAATGTAAAAAAAGGTACTGATATTGCGATAGACACTATAACTATCACAAATATGCTAGGCCAACAAGTTCAAACTTGGGATGTAAGTAATCAAGATGGTATTATTTCTGTAAGCACAGTAAATATTGCTAAAGGAAATTATATCGTGCAAATGTTTACAAACTACGGTTTACAAACACGTAAAGTGATTATTCAATAAAAAGATTATCAGCTACAACTAAAAAGCCTTTGATTTTTCAAAGGCTTTTTCTTTTGATCACATTCATATTTTCAACTAGAATCTCCTCTTATCTTTGGAATACATTAATTCTCTAAAGAAATATTTATATTAAAATAATAATCTAAGGATGCATACCTAACTTTTCTTAACGTTTAATTGATCATTCGAGCAGTCTTGAACTAGACACTTTTGCTGGTAAACTAATTTTTAATAAACTCAGCTCTTTTAAGATCAATATCACTCAACTTTATAAGTCTATCATTCTCAAATAGATCATCAAGATTAGAAAGTATAGGTTGAGACTTTTCTGACTTGTAGTTGTTATAATCCTGGATGGTCACACCATTAAGATTTCTTCTGTTCTCGCTTTCGCGAAAGCGGTAACCACATTCTTCCTCACAGTACGAGTAAGCTAGATAATCGATAAAGAAATCTTCTGTGTTGATCCAGTACATAAATACATCTTCATGATCTTCTCCACCACCATTTTCATCAAAGGTGACCTCAATCTCATGGTAAGTTTTCCCTTTAATTGTGTCTTGAGCTATATATCTTAAATTGATAGC
>CAZBCH010000180.1:0-2231 GCA_964490235.1 uncultured Flavobacteriaceae bacterium
ATTAATAAAGCCTTTTTTAATCCTTTGCTAGGATTAAATACTGTAATAGCACCTACCCATCGACCAATCATTAAACCACCCCAATATAGAGATATAAAAGGAGCAATACCCGCATCATTTAAAACAGGAAGGCCTAAAGGATTTAAGTTATTCACTTTATCTGCAACGGTTTTTAAAAGTTCTCCTAAATTACTTTGAATAGTGACTTCTACACCAACATACATAAAGATAGCTAGCATGCCTAAAACCAATTGAGGATATTTCATAGCACCCCAACCTTCAGGTTTTTTAGCCGCACTTGTATTTGCAATAAATACGGAGGCTACTACAGCAATTAATGCTACAAATAGCAATACTAAACGGGTGTTTTCTACCGATTCTGAAACTTCTGCATTTCCTGAATACGTGCTGAAAATGTAGCCAAAGCACAACATTATAATTAGGGTTAGTGCTACTAAGAGATTACGAGCCTTATTCGCAGGTTCAAATGGTGTGTCTGATTTAAGCGCGGGTAGTTTTTTTGAAAAGTGAAACAAAGCAGCGGCAACTACGAATAGTCCTCCTACGCCTAAATATAATAATTGAACCGTAGTCAGGGTAATTTCATTATTCTTAATCATTGAAACTAATTCTTCAGGGCTTACTGAGGCTGTTCCAAATAATACAAGGGCCACTACGATTGGGCCAATAGTTGTGCCGAAAGAGTTTATACCACCAGCAAGATTTAGGCGATGAGAACCTGTTTCTGGTGCGCCAAGCGCAATGGCAAAAGGATTGGCTCCTGTTTGTTGTAATGAGAATCCTAATCCAACTATAAACAGCGCTATTAACACAAAATAGAACACCGCAGTTTGACCTTGTTCTGCACCAGCAGTCGATGGGTACATTACAAATGCTCCTATTGCAGATAATAATAATCCATAAACTATCACTTTTTTATATCCCCATGAGTTAACGATGTCTTTCTTAATAGAACTAGAAATAACAAATAGTAATAAAGCTCCAATATAATAAGCGCCATAAAACGCAAAATCTACGAGTTGGGATTGAAATTGGTCAATATTAAAATAGGTTTTACAAAAGGGGATAAATACGCCATTTGAGGCAGCAATAAACCCCCAGAAAAAGAAAACAGTGACTAAGGTTGTAAGTGCAGATTTATTGGTTTGTTGATTGCTCATAATTTATTTTAATTGTTAGTTAGTGTTTTATTTTACTGAAATTTCATCTACAAAAATCCAGCTTTTTCCATCCATAGGGTGTCCAATGTGCCATTCAGGCAAATCACCTAGTTTTTTGGCAATGACCTTTACAAATCTTGCTTTTTCTCCCTCAAGATCATACCTGACTTCTTCGATACCTATATCGTAATTTTTTTTAGCAGTATTCAGTTTAATTTTAGAAATAGATTTAAAGTTTTTACCATCTTTAGATATCAAATACTCGACTTCACTAGGATGAAAAATCCAAGCACCCTGATCTCTTAAGAAGTTTGTGTTTATTGAGTTTATTTGTTTTTCTGAGCCTAAATCTACTGTTGCAATCAAATCTTGATTATGATAACCTTGCCAGCTTCCTGTTCTGTAATTTTTTGTACTTCTAATACCATCGATTAGAGCATCACTGCCACCAGCAGAATATTGATTAGCAAAATCAGAATCTAATTTAATACTTAGATTAGGGTCAATTTTATAGAAAGGAGTTTCTAAAACAGGACTTTTTAATTCGCCTTTTTCAGAATACAATTTTACTCTAGTATCCTTAGAAAGCGTAAATGGGTATTTATAAGGTTGAAATTCACCTTCATCTAAAGCATAAAAGATTTTTGCATCTTTTTCTGAAGTATTTAAAACCACTTCAGTACTGCCTCTAAATGTAATGTCACCTTTTTCTATATATGGTGAAGGTAAAATGATATGGTCGTTAATTTCAGTCTTAGGTTCTTGACCTTCTCTAGTACCCCAAATGGCAGGATTATCAGCCATTGTAAATTCTAAAGTTCCACCTTGGATTATATCATTATGATTAATAAATGTTTTCTCTAACGATTTACCATTAAGTTGAGCGCTCTCTATGTAAATATTGGTTGCGCTTCTGTTATTTCTCTTTGATCGAAGAGCATGTCTATTTGATCTGGTAGGCTCTCAAGATCCAAATGACGAAGGTACAAAGTGCAGCGAGATGCTGTTATATTTCCGGACTCGTCGCGAATGATATCCTTCCCGTATACT
>CAZBCH010000181.1:0-4253 GCA_964490235.1 uncultured Flavobacteriaceae bacterium
ACTTACAATATTGTGGTTCAGATATTTAACTGAAGAGTTAAGATTTATCAATCAAAAAACGAAAATCGATGAAAATAAAAATGCCAAGCAAAATTGCTTAGCATTTTATTAATTATCAAATACGTCTAGTTCTAAAAAAAAGCTCCTACAACTCCAAAGCCTTCTTCACATCTCCATCCATCAATAAATTGATAGGATCTTCAAGTGCTTCTTTAATAGCTACTAAGAAACCAACAGATTCTTTACCATCAATGATTCTATGATCATAAGAAACAGCCAGATACATCATGGGTCTAGCAACAATATTACCATCTACTACAACAGGACGCTCGATAATGTTGTGCATTCCTAAAATCGCACTCTGTGGTGGATTGATAATAGGCGTACTCATCATACTACCGAAAACACCACCATTAGTTATCGTAAAAGTACCTCCAGTCATTTCATCTACTGTGATATCTCCATCTCTAGCTCTTAAAGCAAGTCTTTTAACTTCTTGCTCTACACCTCTAAAAGAAAGATTTTCTGCGTTTCTAATTACTGGTACCATTAATCCTTTAGGGCCAGAAACCGCTATAGAAATATCAGCAAAATCGTATGAAATCATTTCCTTACCATCGATCATAGAATTTACCGCTGGATACATTTCTAGCGCTCTAGTCACGGCCTTTGTGAAAAATGACATAAATCCTAAAGATACTCCATGCTTTTCTTTAAAGGTTTCTTTATACTCTTTTCTAAGATCAAAAATAGGCTTCATGTCTGCCTCGTTAAAGGTCGTCAACATAGCCGTTTCATTCTTAGCACTTACGAGACGCTCTGCCACTTTACGACGTAGCATAGAAAGTTTAGAACGAGACTCACCACGTGATCCAGTTCCTGGAGTTCCCATAGATGGTTTTGCATTTACAGCATCTTCTTTAGTAATACGTCCATCACGACCAGTTCCAGAAACAGATTTTGCGTCTATTCCTTTTTCGTCTAGAACTTTTTTTGCTGCTGGACTAGGAGTACCACTAGCATAAGTTTCTTTTGCTTTTTCTGGTTGTGGTGCTTTATCTCCAGTAGATTTTTTTTCTGGATTATCCTGGCGCATTTCTTTTGCTACATCTCCTGCATTCCCACCTTCATCGCCACCACCCATAGTTGGACCAGAATTCTCAACATCTTTTGAGCCTTCATTAGGATTAGCAGCTTCTGTATCGATAAGACACACCACTTCACCTACGGCAACTGCGTCACCTTCTTCAGCTTTAAGAGTGATGATACCACTCGCTTCTGCAGGTAATTCTAATGTTGCTTTATCACTATCTACCTCTGCAATTGCCTGGTCTTTTTCTACCCAGTCACCATCGGCAACTAGCCATTCTGCAATTTCTACTTCTGTAATCGACTCGCCTGGTGAAGGCACTTTCATTTCTAGAGCCATAATTTATTTGTTGGTATTAAAAACATCTTCTATTATTCTTGCCTGTCTTCTCTTAGATCTTGTAGAACTTCCTGAAGCAGGTGCTGCATACATATTTCTAGAGCACACGCGCCATGATCTAGTCTCTGGCATGTGTAACATCAAGTGGGAATATGCTCCCATATTTCTAGGCTCTTCTTGTGCCCATACGATATCTTTTGATCCGTATTTTTTGATGACCGCTTGCATTTGCTCAACTGGTAACGGGAACAATTGCTCTAGTCGTACCAGCGCCACATCTGTGCGATTATTTTCTTCTCTGTATTCTAGTAAATCATAATAGAATTTACCTGAGGTGAATACTAGTGTTTCCGCTTTCGCGAAAGCGTCACCATCAACATCTATTACTTCTTGAAAATGACCATTCTCAAATTCTGAAATCGTGCTTACCGCTTTAGGGTAACGCAGCAAAGATTTAGGAGTAAAAACAACTAGCGGCTTGCGGTAGTTTACTAACATCTGACGACGTAGTAAATGAAACATATTTGCCGGCGTTGTACAATTTGCCATGAACATATTATCCCTTGCACAAAGCTGTAAATAACGCTCTATACGAGCACTAGAATGCTCTGCTCCTTGTCCTTCATAACCGTGCGGTAACAATTTTACAAGACCGTTTTGATTCTTCCATTTATCTTCTCCAGCACTGATGTACTGATCCATCATAATTTGGGCACCGTTTGAGAAATCACCAAATTGAGCTTCCCAAATGGTAAGTGTATTAGGTCGTGCAAGCGCATAACCATATTCAAAACCTACAACTCCATACTCCGAAAGGTGCGAGTTGTAAATATCCATTTTACCTTTTACTCCTTCTATATGATTGTGTAGAATGAATTCATTTTCATGGTTTTCTGATTTCACCACGGCATGACGGTGAGAAAATGTTCCTCTCTCGACGTCCTGACCGCTCATTCTCACGTTATATCCTTCCATCATCAAGCTACCGTATGCAAGGTGTTCTCCCATTGCCCAGTCCAGTTTATCTTCATCCCACATCTTCTGACGTGACTCGATAATCTTTTTGATTTTTCTGATAAAGGACTCACCTTCTGGAAGCTGTGAAATAGTAGCAGTAATTTTTTCTAACGTATCTCGATCTACACCAGTTTCTACCTGCTGCATCATTTCTACTTCAGTAGCTTGCTCAAAACCATACCACTCATCTTGCATAAATGGAGTGATGATGGTATTTTCCATCTGTCTGGACGTTGCCAGCTCTTCTTCTAGTCGCTCTTTGTATTGAGCTTCTAGTTCTTTTACCTTACTATCATCGATCAATCCTTCTTGAAGCAATTTATCTGCATAAATATCACGTGGATTTTTATGTTTTCCTATCGCTTTATATAATTGTGGCTGTGTGAAACGAGGCTCATCACCTTCATTATGACCGTATTTTCTATATCCAAGCAAGTCAATAAATACATCGCGACCAAATTCCATACGGTAATCCAGCGCAAAATTCATTGCATGTACCACGGCTTCTGCATCGTCTGCATTAACATGTAGTACTGGGGAAAGTGTCACTTTTGCAATATCTGTACAATAAGTAGAAGATCTTGCATCAAGATAATTGGTTGTAAAACCTACTTGATTATTTACTACTAGGTGAATAGTTCCAGCGGTTTTGTAAGCGTCTAGTTGAGACATTTGCACCACTTCATAAACGATTCCTTGACCAGCAATCGCTGCATCACCATGTAAAACTATAGGTAGCACCTTTGAAAAGTTCTCAGGATTATGCATGTCTTGTTTTGCACGTGCAATTCCTTCTACTACCGCACCTACTGTCTCTAAGTGAGACGGATTAGGAACAATATTTAAGTTAATATCGTTACCGTTATCTGTTTTTCTTTTACTTGTATATCCTAAATGGTATTTCACATCACCATCAAATATGTCTTGCTCGTAATCTTTACCATCAAATTCTGAGAAAATATCCTTTACAGGCTTTCCAAAAATATTAGTCAGTACATTTAGACGACCACGATGCGCCATTCCTAGTACAAATTGATCAACACCTTTATCTGCGGCATTCTCTATTAATGCATCTAAAGCTGGAATAAGCGACTCATTTCCTTCAAGAGAAAAACGCTTTTGACCTACATACTTAGTGTGTAAGAACGATTCAAAAGAAACAGCTTCATTGAGTTTCTTAAGAATTTGATTTTTTTGTTCCTTAGAAAAAGAAGGGTGATTATTATTTCTATGCAGCCAGCTTTGAATCCATTTGATTTCATGCGGCTTGCGTATGTACATATATTCTACACCTATACTATCGCAATAAACTTGTTCTAAATGGTCAATGATAGACTTAAGACTCGCTTTACCTAATCCTACCAGCTCACCAGAGTCAAATTGTGTATCCAGATCATCGTTAGTAAGTCCAAAGTTCTCTAAACCTAATTTAGGCTCATAGTTACGTCGTTCTCTTACCGGATTTGTTTTAGTAAACAAATGACCGCGCGATCGATATGCATCAATTAGTTTTACAACACTAAATTCCTTCATCATTTGATCAGGCACTTGTGTTGATTTAGTTTCTCCTCTTTCAATGTACTCTACAACTACATCACCATCTGCAGCGCTTTCCATTCCAAAATCAAACCCTTGAAAAAAGGCACGCCATGATGGCTCAATTTTATCAGGATTGATTAAGTATTCATCATAAAGTTGTGCGAAGTATGCAGTATGAGCTGCGTTCAGAAATGAAAATTTGTCCATATATGGAAGGAAATTTATCCTTTTTAACGATTGTAGAGCAAAAATAAAGAAATGAATGCTC
>CAZBCH010000182.1:0-3672 GCA_964490235.1 uncultured Flavobacteriaceae bacterium
AATAGCCATTTTAATCGCTCTTCTATATGAAATACGATTTTCAATTTGACGAGCAATGCTTGAACCCACAAGATGAGCATCTAACTCTGGCCTCTTTATTTCATGAATATTAATTTGAACATCCTTACCAGAAATTTTCTTTAACTCCTCTTTTAAGCGATCAACTTCAGAACCACCTTTACCAATTATTATACCTGGCCTTGCAGTCGTAATTGTAATTGTAACTAGCTTTAAGGTTCTCTCAATAATTACTCTTGAAACACTAGCTTTAGAAAGACGAGCATGGATATACTTACGTATTTTATCATCCTCTGCTAACTTATCACCATAATCATTTCCGCCATACCAATTAGATTCCCAACCTCGGATAATACCTAATCTATTTCCTATCGGATTTGTTTTTTGACCCATAATACTAGTTATCCTTAAGTGTTTTTGATTCACCCAAAACGAGTGTCACATGATTCGACCTCTTACGTATCCTGTGCGCTCTTCCTTGAGGAGCAGGACGTAATCTTTTCAACATAGCTCCACCATCAACTCTGATTTCTTTTATAATCAGACCAGCATCAGCAACATCAGCATCCTCGTTTTTTGCTTGCCAATTAGAAATAGCGCTTAAAACTAGTTTTTCAAGTCTACCAGCAGCTTCTTTTGAAGAAAACTTTAATATACTTAAAGCATCTTCTACTTTTTTACCTCTAATAATATCAGCAACCAAACGCATTTTACGCGGTGATGTAGGACAATTATTCAATTTAGCAAAAGCAATTTTGCTCTTCTCTTCTTTAAGCCTCTCAGCCATTTGTCTTTTACGAACTCCCATAGCCTAGATTATTTCTTACCTTTATTCTTGGCACCACCGTGACCTCTATAAGATCTTGTTGGTGAAAATTCTCCAAGTTTATGACCAACCATATTTTCAGTCACATAGACCGGTACAAATTGTCTACCGTTATGAACTGCAATTGTTTGACCAACAAAGTCAGGAGTGATCATTGAAGATCTTGACCAAGTTTTAATAACATTCTTTTTACCAGACTCAATGTTTTGAGCCACCTTAGATTCAAGTTTATGAAATACGTAAGGTCCTTTTTTAAGTGAACGAGCCATAATTTATTTCTTTCTACGTTCTATTATATATTGAGTACTAGCCTTATTCTTATCTCTGGTGCGATAACCCTTTGCAGGTATACCATTACGAGATCTAGGGTGACCACCAGAAGACTTACCTTCACCACCTCCCATTGGGTGATCTACAGGATTCATCACAACAGGACGAGTTCTAGGACGACGTCCTAACCATCTTGATCTACCAGCTTTACCACCAACAAGTAACTGATGATCACTATTAGAAATAGCACCGATGGTAGCAAGACATTCTTGTAAAATCAAACGAGTCTCACCTGACGGCATCTTTACCGTAGCATACTTTCCATCCCTAGCCATTAACTGAGCAAAAGCACCAGCACTACGCGCTATAGTAGCACCTTGACCAGGTCTCAATTCAATACAACTAATGATAGAACCTAAAGGAATATCACTCAATTTCATTGCATTACCAACTTCTGGAGATGCATTTTCACCAGAAACAACATTTTGACCTACCTTAAGACCATTTTGAGCAATTATATACCTTTTTTCTCCATCTTGATAGTGAAGCAAGGCAATAAATGCCGTTCTATTAGGATCATACTCAATACTCGCTACAGTAGCAGGAACACCGAAATGATTTCTTTTAAAGTCGATAATACGGTAGCGTCTTTTGTGACCACCACCCTTATAACGCATAGTCATACGACCACTTGCATTACGACCACCAGAACGTTTTTTCGGAGCAAGCAAGCTCTTCTCCGGCTTATCAGTTGTAATGGCGTCATAGCCATTAACAACTCTAAATCGCTGTCCTGGAGTTACAGGTTTTAATTTTCTAACTGACATTATTGTCTTTTAATTATAGATTACTATAAAGATCAATGGTTTCACCATCTTTAAGTTGTACAAAAGCTTTTTTACGAGCACTTGTTTTACCAACTTGAATCCCTGACTTAGTATATTTAGTGTTGCGATCTATACGAGTATTCATTGTTCTAACTTTAACAACAGTCACACCGTACGTCGCTTCAACTTCTTTTTTAATCTGAACTTTATTTGCACTAGGAGAAACCTCAAAGCCAAATCGGTTTAAAAGCTCGCTATCTCTAGTAGCTTTTTCCGTAATAATAGGTTTAATTAGGATACTCATAATTGCTTATTTACTTAAAGTTTCTTCAATTTCTTCTAGAGAACCCTCTAAAAGAACTACGTTGGTTGCATTTGTAATACTGTAAGTACTTAATTCTGTGCAGTTTACAACATTTGAACCTTTCAAATTTCGCGAAGACAAATATACATTTTTATTTGATTCTCCCAACACAAATAAAGATTTTTTATCATTAAGTCCTAAACTCTCTAAAACTTCAATAAAACTCTTTGTTTTAGGTGCTTCAAATGTAAAGTTCTCAACAACGGTTAATGCCCCTTCAGCAACTTTTTTACTCAAAGCACTTTTACGAGCAAGTCGCTTTTGACCCTTATTCAATTTGAAAGAATAACTACGTGGTACAGGACCGAATATACGACCACCACCTCTAAATACAGGTGATTTAATTGAACCAGCACGAGCTGTACCAGTACCTTTCTGTTTCTTAATCTTTCTAGTACTACCAGCGATTTCAGCTCTTTGCTTAGCTTTGTGTGTACCTTGACGACGATTTGCTAAGTATTGCTTAACATCTAAATAAATGGCATGCTCACTAGGCTCAATACCAAAAACATCATCTGATAACTCTACCTGACGACCAGTTTCTTTTCCTTTTAAATCTAATACTGCTACCTTCATTATTTCTGTACTATTACATAAGAATTTTTATGACCAGGAATACACCCTTTCACCACAAGTAGGTTCTTTTCAGAAACAACTTTAAGAACTCTTAAATTTTGAACTTTTACTTTTTCATTACCCATCTGTCCAGCCATACGCATACCTTTAAATACACGAGCTGGATAAGATGCAGCACCAATAGAACCAGGAGCTCTTAAACGGTTATGCTGTCCATGAGTAGCTTGACCTACACCACCAAAACCATGACGCTTAACAACACCTTGAAATCCTTTACCTTTTGAAGTTCCAGAAACATCAACAAACTCACCTTCTGTGAACATATCAACTGTTATTGAATCTCCTAATTTGTACTCCTCATCAAAACTTTTGAATTCAGCAATTTTTCTCTTGACAGCAGTTCCTGCTTTTTTAAAGTGACCTTGAGCCGCTTTAGAAGCATTCTTGTCTGATTTGTCATCGAAACCTAATTGCAAAGCAGCATAACCATCTACTTCTTCAGTTCTGACTTGGGTAACAACGCAAGGACCTGCCTCTATGATCGTACATGGCATGTTCTTACCATTCTCATCATAGATACTAGTCATTCCGATTTTTCTTCCTATTAACCCAGACATATTATTAATTATTTAATTGTTATTTTATATTATAAAGTATTCCGCTTTCGCGAAAGCGGAATACCAAAACTTTATTAGAAAAGTAATTAAACTTTGATCTCTACTTCTACACCACTAGGCAATTCTAACTTCATAAGAGCATCAATAGTCTTAGATGAAGAACTATAGATATCT
>CAZBCH010000183.1:0-17315 GCA_964490235.1 uncultured Flavobacteriaceae bacterium
TTTTTTTGATTTTAGTTTTAGATTTGATTATCTCTAGTGATCTAGATCATGATAGTTTCTTTTAACAAATTCTAATGCTGTGTTGAGAACGCCGCCCATACTCCTGGTAGATTTAAACGCAATGTCTCCTGTAAATTCGTGAAGTTCTTTTTTGAGCTGTTTAAATTTTGAAGGAGTAGAAATATAGTCTGCCTTCATACATTTAATTAATTGTTTATAGCGTTTTTGAGTGTTGATCAATCGCTTTGCGATAAGAGAACGTTCTTCTTTTTTATATTGTTCTATACTTTCATTTTTTAAACAATCTGCAACGTTAAGCACCATAGGTAAGTTTTCTTTAAAAAACTGTGGCCTATAAACTTTAAGCTTACCTTCATAGGATTGCTGGTCAAAGTCAATAGCTCTTATGGCATAACTTACTCTGTCAAAATCATGTGTAGGTATGACCACATAATTGTAAGAACGCATATCTCCTAAAAGCCTGATCAAGCATCGCTCATTAAACTTCACAAATTCTTTTGCTATTTGAGTAAGCTCTTGATGGTCGCAACCATCCATGTAAGTAGCTATAAATTCATCGCCAGGAATACCAGCAATATGTTCTTCTATTAATGTGTTTTTATGAACTAAAAAACTAATGCGATGTGGGGAAAGTAAATGTTCTAATTCTAGACCGTAAACTCTAGAAGCATCTGCTTGTTTTACATAAAAATAAGTAAATCCATCATTTAAAATATTACGAATTCTAATACGAAAAGGCCTCGTATTTCCAAAGGTACAGTAATCAACGGCGTCTACACTTAGATAATCTAAGGATTCATCACGACCATCACTATGTAGGATATCATAAATTCTTTTCAAATTAGCATCGATTTGTTCCCGATCTGCATCAGAATAATAGCAGCGCACCCATAAAGTGTCCTCATCATTTTTATCGTAGACGGTGATGCAACCGGCAAATCTTAATAAATCGTCATAAGAAACAGGTATAGAAGTACTTCTATTATAACGCTTTACATATTCTTCTAATGAGCTTCCTATAGGAAATGTGGGCTTCTTATTAGACAATAACTTATCGTTAAGAACTTTTTCTGACATAAATACAGTAACATTTTTTGTTTCTTGCAGTCACATAATACAACAAAAAAACTTTATTCATGGAAACCATCCTTGAAATTAATCAACTTCATAAAAATTACGATTCGTTAACTGCAGTAGATCGTATTTCATTTCAAATCAAAAAAGGCCATGTTTATGGAATTTTAGGACCTAATGGAAGTGGTAAATCTACCACCTTAGGCATGGTACTTAACGTGGTAAATCCCACGAGTGGCACATATACTTGGTTTGAAGGTAAAACGTCAAATCACGACGCTCTGAAAAAAATAGGTGCCATAATTGAGCGACCTAATTTTTACCCTAACATGAGTGCTGTTCAAAATCTAGAGTTAGTCTGCAAAATTAAAAACATAGATCCATCTAGAATTGAAGAAAAATTGACGGTTGTGGACTTGCTTTCGCGA
Source organism: uncultured Flavobacteriaceae bacterium (assembly GCA_964490235.1). Taxonomy (GTDB): domain Bacteria; phylum Bacteroidota; class Bacteroidia; order Flavobacteriales; family Flavobacteriaceae; genus Nonlabens. Next base: position 1,524 of record CAZBCH010000183.1, read on the forward strand.
AAGCATTCTCCTTTTAAAACTTATTCACTTGGGATGAAACAAAGACTTGCGATAGCAAGTGCATTACTTAATGATCCTGAAATATTAATTCTAGACGAACCGACAAATGGACTTGATCCAAAAGGAATAAGACAAATAAGAGACATAATTCAACAAATTGCATCAAATGGAACCACAATTTTACTTGCCTCACACCTGCTGGACGAAGTAGAGAAAGTGTGTACAGATGTAGTGGTTCTAAGGAAAGGACAAATGCTATACTCTGGTCCTGTAGGCGAGATGAATAGAAATCATGGATCGATTTTCATTGATGCTGTAAATCGAGATCATCTTCAGGAATTTCTTAAAAAACAATCTTATACTGGCACTATTACAATTCATAATGATGCGTTAGAAGTTACTCTTTTAAATGATGTTGATACCGTGCAAATAAATAAGGAAGCTTTTGAGAATGGAATCACTTTAAGCAAGTTATTCCACAAGAAGCAAAGTCTTGAAGATCAATTTATCGAATTAACCAACCAAAATTAATTGCCGCAATGAAAAGATTATTAGATATAGAATTTCACAAATTTAGGTATAGTACCAGCAGTAAAGTACTAACTATCATTTATTTGATCATCGTAGTTGCTGCGATGTTTATAGGTCTTTATGAGATTGATATAGATGGTAAAACAATGAAACTTGCTGATTTAAACATCTTTGACTTTCCATTTATATGGCATTTAAGCACCTATTTACTTAGTTTTTTAAAGTTTCTTATTGCTATAGTAATAGTTTCTTTGATGGCAAATGAGTATAGTAATAGGACTTTAAAGCAAAATTTAATAGATGGTTTAAGTAAAAAAGAACTCATTTTATCAAAGTTTTACTTTATCCTGTTTTTTACAGTTATACTTACTGTACTAGTATTCTTAGTGTGTTTACTTCTAGGACTGCTATATTCAGATATAAATGAGTTCAATCTTATATTTAGAGATGTAGAGTTTATAGGAGCTTTTTTTGTGAGCCATTTAGCCTTTTTCTGTATGTGTTTATTTGCTGGCGTATTAGTTAAAAGAAGTGCATTTGCCTTAGGATTAATAGGAATATGGGGAATTTTTGAATTAATCATATTTGGCCTTAGTTCATATTTTGATTTTAAATTTGGCTGGACGTCTTGGGATTATTTAAGAGATATTCTTCCTTTAAATACTATCTCAAATCTGATTGTCGAGCCGTTTAGTAAGGTAAGTTTAGTAAAAACTGGTCTGGAAACCCTATCTCAAAGCGAGTTTGAAAAAGACTATTCTGTTAGATGGATCAACGTTATCTTTTCTAGTATATGGTCTGCTTTGTTTGTTTACTGGTCTTATATAATTTTGAAAAAACGCGATTTATAATCAAGAGAGTAATGAAATATAAGTGCCAGAGAAATTAAAATATTTTTCTGGCACTTTTCTTTTAGATTTAAGACATATTTAAGATTTGTTAAATGTTATAAAAAAGTAATATCTGTGTATTAAATTCGCGCTATGCAGAAAAAGAATTTCCTTCAAGTCATAGTATTAGCGGCATTTTTATCAATAGGCTTTAATAGTCAAGCACAATTGCAAGCATCAAATTGGTATTTTGGTTTTAATGCTGGTATTAACTTTGATCCAGCAACAGGCGCAGTAACACCTTTAACAAATGGACAAGTTTCTACAAATGAAGGATGTGCCTCCATATCTGATGATAATGGGCAACTATTATTTTATACAGATGGAACTGTAGTATTTGATCGATCGCATCAAATTATGCAAAATGGACAAGGTTTAAGAGGAAATCCCTCGAGTACCCAAAGTGCTATAATTATTCCAAAGCCTCAAGATTCAAATATTTATTACATTTTCACGGTAGATCTTCCTTCTTTCGGAGGTGCTGAAGGTGTACATTATTATGAGGTAGACATGACTCTTAATAATGGTTTTGGAGCTGTTACTACAAGTATCTCAAATCCTCCATTACTAGTCGCTGAGGCTGCAGAAAAATTATCTGCCATTAATCATGCTACAAACGATGAGATTTTGGTTACAACTTTTGCAAACAGCACAGGTGTAGGTAACTACGACTCTTTTCATACATTTACAGTAGGACCCAATGGAGTAAATACTACCCCAGTAATTTCTGCTAATGTGGCAACTACTATAGGTCAAGGAGCTGGAAGAAGAGGTAACCTTAAATTCTCGCCTGATGGTAGATTTTTAGTTTCGTGTAATATGTCACGTGGTACAAATGCTGCTAGTTATATTTATGATTTTGATCCTAATACTGGAATTGTTTCAAATGAAAGACAATTATTGATGCAAGCTCCTAATAATAACGGTTATGGGGTAGAATTTTCTCCAGATGGTAATTTATTATATATCACTGCAACAAATGATGCTAGTAGTAACTTACCTGCTGATCATACCAGTACTTTATATCAATTTTCATTATCACCACGAAATTTAGGTGGCAATACATTATCAGGTATTGAAATCGATAGTAGACAAGGCTATCGAGGCTCTTTACAATTAGGTATAGATGGAAAAATTTATAGAGCTCTTGCAGATACTTATGATGTAGGTAGACCTTTTCTAGGCGTTATTAATAATCCCAATGTAATAGGAGCTGGTTGTAATTATCAACATGATGCCATTCCTCTTGCCGGTAGATCATCCACCCAAGGATTACCACCATTCATTCAAAGTTTCTTTGCATTAATAGAAGTAGAAAATTTTTGTCAAGGTGATGGAACCATATTTTCTTTTCAATCAGATACTCCACCTGACGCGGTACTATGGGAATTTGGCGATGGAACAACATCAACTTTAGAAAATCCTACACATGTTTATGCAAATGCAGGTAATTATAATGTAGTTTTATCGTTAACCACAGGAGGAAGCACTAGAGTCTATAGGTCTAACGTAGAAATATTTGAGTCTCCGGTAGCAAATCCTATCAGTACAATAGCAGCCTGCGATAACAATCAAGATGGAAGAGAAACCTATGATCTTGAAAACACTGCTACTGTTCAGATTTTAGGAACTCAAGACCCTAACACCTTTATAGTAGATTATTTCACTAATCAAGCAGATGCAGATAATAACATAAATCCAGTATCAGTACCATATCAATCTAGTAATTCACAAGAAACGCTTATTGCTAGAATATACAATCGAGGTAATGAGGATTGTTATGAAACTGTAAGCTTTGATATCGAATTGTTTGATCAACCTATAGCAAATTCAGTAAGCGACTTAGAAGCATGCGATGATGATTTTGATGGAATTGTTAGTTTTAATTTAGATTCACAAACTGCTTCGATTTTAGGAACTCAAAATCCAAGTGAATTTTCAGTTTCGTATCATTCAACTCAAAATGATGCCGATTTAGGAACAGGAGATTTACCTTTGAATTACGATAATAACACTCCATTTCAGGAAACCGTTTTTGTGCGTCTTGAAAACGTACAGCAAGCAGTCTGTGCTGACACCAGTATATCGTTTGATCTTATCGTTAGTCCTAAACCAGTGGCAAATGATTTTAGTGCATTTCAATGCGATGAAGATGGTGTGCCAGATGGTCGAACTGTTTTTAGTTTAATGAGTTTTGATAATTCAATCAGTGGTAATGCATCAAATGTTACAGTCGCATATTTTATCAATCAATCTGATGCTGATAATAATATCAATCCACTAAACTCCACTAGTTATACTAATCTTACACCTTCTCAAAATATTGTAGCCAGAGTAACTGATAATGCCACTGGATGTTTTAACACATCCACAGTAACTCTATCCGTAAGTGCTAGCGATGCTCAAAACACCACTTTATCATTATGTGATAACGATGGAAATGAAGATGGATTTACAGAGTTTACTCTCTCTAATGCAAATGCTGCCGTTTTAATCAGTGCACCTTCTAATGTAACCGTAAGTTATTATGAAACATTGAACGACGCATTAACAGAACAAAACTCGCTACCCAATTTATATACTAACACGACAGCAAACAATCAAATAGTTTATGCTAGAGCAGAATCACCTGATGGAAACTGTTTTGGAATAAGTGAAGTATCACTTACAGTAAATGATTTACCTGTAATAGAAACAGCCGAGTTTTTAGATTACTGCGGTAACAATCCACAAGCATTAACACTTGACAGCGGTTTAATAACTGGTAGTGCCTCAGATTATACGTACTTATGGAATACAGGAGAAACAACTGAATCTATAATGGTAACTACAGGTGGTGATTATGAGGTCACCGTTTCAAATCTTGAAGGATGTTCAAGGTCAAGAAGAATAACTGTAATTATAAGTGAACCAGCGACTATTACAAGTATTGAAACTATTAACGCGGGAACTAACGCATTTGGGTCTGCAACCATAAATGTAACTGGGTTAGGCGATTATGAATACAGACTTGATCCATTAGATAATTATCAAGAAAGTCCTTCTTTTGACAATCTTGTTCCAGGATTTTATACCGCTTATGTAAGAGATAAAAATGGATGCGGTACTACTACTCAAGATTTTAGCATCGTGGGATACCCTAGATTTTTTACTCCTAATAATGATGGTTTTAACGATTATTGGCAACTAATCGGTGTTTCTGTGGTTTTTGAGCCCAATTCTGAAATATTTATTTTTGATAGATTTGGTAAACTACTTAAACAAATTTCACCACAAGGTCCTGGCTGGGACGGCACCTATAATGGGAATCCATTGCCTTCTAATGATTATTGGTTTAAAGCAACCTTAATGGATGGAAAAGAATTTTCTTCTCATTTTTCATTAAAAAGATAAAAACAGATTGCCTATTTTTACAATAGAGCAATGAAATACATTTTATATCTTTTATTATTGATATGTTCCGCTTTCGCGAAAGCGCAACTAGAATCATCTTATTGGTACTTTGGTATCAATGCTGGAATTGACTTTAGTTCTGGTACTGCTGTTGCTATAGATAACGGTCAGTTAGTAACTGGAGAAGGTTGCGCAACAATTTCTGATGAATTTGGAAATCTTTTATTCTATACTGACGGTTCTTTAGTCTATGATGCAAATCATGTCATCATGCCAAATGGTAGTGGCTTAAAAGGAAATTCCTCAAGTACCAGTAGTGCAATCATAGTTCCTTTACCAGGCAATTCTGATATATTTTACATTTTTACTGTTGATACTGATGATCTGGTTTATAGAGATACCGAAGGCTTGCATTATTCTATAATTGACATGAGTCTCAATGGTGGCACTGGTGATATAGATATTTCAAATAAAAATATTAATCTACTTCCTATAACTTCAGAAAAACTTACGGCTATTTCTAATGCTACTGGAGATGGTTTTTGGATTATTTCTCAATTTGAAGATCGATTTTTCTCATATGAATTAACTGCTAATGGATTATCCACTACACCCATAATATCAACTGTTGCCCCATTTATCGAGCTCGTATCAACACCGATAACAAATGTAGATGTAGCGGCTATGCGAGGTTATATTAAAGTGAATGCAAGAGGTAACAAACTTGTAGCAGCACATTTCTCAAATAATACCACAGCAGAGTTTGCAACTATAACTGATGTTTTAACCGCACGTAGTCTAGCCTATGCAAACGGTGGTGAGCTTTATCTATATGATTTTGATAATAGTACGGGAATAGTATCAAATCCACAACCACTGCTTACTCGGCAGGATGGTGGCTCTATTTATGGCGTAGAATTTTCTGGAAATGGACAGTATCTTTATGCTGAAGTGGACTATATGAACGCCTCTACAACACAGGTTTTTGAACTTATAAGAGGAGAAATTGTACAATTTGATTTAACAGCAAATGACATTGCAAATAGTGCAACTGTTATCCATCAAGATAACATAACGCCTTTTAGAGGTGCGTTACAATTAGGTCTAGATAACAAAATTTACCATTCTAGATTTCAACAAAGTGAATTAAGTGTAATTAATGATCCAGATAGTAACGGTGTGGCTTCTAATTATACTTTTAACTCGTTTCCTCTTACTCAAAATGCCACAGCTTGGTATGGACTTCCTATTTTTGTTCAGTCCTTTTTACTTAATGGAGAGATTGTAGCGGCAGATCATTGTCTAGGTGAAGAACAAGACTTTAATATCAGTACATCAGCAAGTATTGTTTCTATTAATTGGAATTTTGGAGATCCTAATTCAGGATCAAGAAATATTTCTAATGATTTAGAGCCAAGTCATCTATTTACTGCACCTGGAACTTATACAGTAACTGCTACTGTAGAAACCTTAAACCAAATCTTCATAACATCAATAACACTAGTTGTCTACGAGACTGTATTGATTAATGAATTTCCTGAAAAATTAGAAGTTTGTGAGGAAGGATTTGATCAAGCAACATTTGATTTAACTAGAATTTCTACAGCTGCATCTAATTTGACAAATCAAATGGTAAATTTCTATGAAACCCAAGAAGCTGCTGTATTAGATGTGAATAGAATTATCAATCCTACAAATTATGTAAATCAAAATCCTTGTCAAGAAATATGGTTTAGGATCTCAAATGAAAATTGTTTTGAAATCTTTTCATTTGAGATCTGTATAAAAAATTGCCCGATAGAAGTTTTTAACGTTGTAACCCCTGACGGTGATGGATTAAATGACACGTTTATCGTTTCTGGACTTTATAACATATATGATAAACATAAAATGCATATATTTAGCAGGTACGGACAAAAGATATGGGAAGGAAATAATGAAACTGGCAGTTGGGATGGAACTTCTAATACCGGATTGTTAAGTACTGGAAAAAGGTTACCTACGGGAACCTATTTCTATTTGATTGAACTAAATGAACCAAACACTAAGCCCGTGGCTGGTTATATATATTTACAATAAGTAGTAACCCAATTAACTAACATGAAAAAACTATTACTCTTAACAATTACTATTCTTTTAAGTCTTCAAATCAATGCCCAAGAAGAATCCTCTTGGTGGGTTTTTGGAGACGGTGCAGCCGTAGAATTTACTCCTAACCCACAAAATAGATCTTCTGAAGCTTTTGTAGCCACATCAGGTTTAGACACTGATGAAGGTGTAGGAGCCATTTCAGACGAACAAGGTAACTTACTCTTTTTTACAGATGGAAGTACAGTGTGGAATCGTAACGGAAATATAATGCCTAATGGAACAGGATTATTTGGAAACTTTTCTTCGACTCAATCTGCAATTGTTGTTAAAGCTCCTGAAACTCCTGATGTGTATTTCATTTTTACCGTTGGTGATTTTAGTACGGGATTAGCTTACTCACGTATTGAAATGAATTTAAATGGAGGACTTGGAGATGTTGTTTCAGGTATTAAAAACATTATTTTGATTGACAGTTCGGCTGAAAAGGTAGCCGCTACGATTAAAACAGGATCTAACAATGCCTATGTAATGACGTTTGCAGAAAGTAATGCCACTGCTTCAAGCCCAGGTAGTGGAAATTTTAATGCGCTTTTTACTTGGGAGGTAAGAGGAATTCCTGGAGCAGGTGTTTCCTTTGTATTCCCTACTCCTGTGCCACAATCATCAAATTCAAATTTAGGATGGTTTCCAGTTACAAATGGTGCATCTGGCAGTGATAATGGAATGTTACGTATATCGCCAGATGGAACTAAAGTTGCTATCGCAAATCATAACTTTGGTTCTGCAGCTCCCGGAAACGGTTGTTACCTCTATGAATTCAATCCAGCAAATGGACAGTTTGGTGGTACAGGTTTACAATTAGATACTGGCACAGTTTACGGTGTAGAATTCTCTGCATCCTCACAATATTTATATCACGATATTAGTACCGCATACAGCGGCCCTGCTCGTAAAGATTTAGTGCAATATGATCTTTGTGATGACGCAAACATTATTTCTTCAAAAAATGTATTCTCTACAGTGATGAATGAATCTAGAGGTACTATACAACTAGGTCGCGATGGAAATATTTATGTCGCTAGATTTGATCAACCATGGTTAGGTCGTATAGAGAATTCTGAAACCCCAACACCTACCTATAACCCTACCGCGGTTGACATCTCACCTGGATTAGGTAAGCAAGGTTTACCTGTATTTATTCAATCAAATTTTCAAAGTTTCTTTACAGTTAGTGATCAATGTCAAGGAGATGCAACAGATTTTCAGTTAGCATGTTTGCCTCAAGTGGCTGCTTCTATGTGGGATTTTGGAGATGGAAATACACTTTCTGTTACTGGTCCTGGTGTAGTACAAAACACTTATGCTGCTGCCGGAACTTATACTGTTACCGTCAATGTAAGAAATGTATCTGGTGACATAAGAGATTTTACACAAGATATAACTATCTATGAAAATGGAATTGTGGATCCTATCGACACAACTTTATTAGATTATTGTGATGATGACAACTCTGGATCTGAAATTGTAGATTTAACTCAATTCACTGCAGATGTTTTGGGAACTCAAGACGCAGCGACTTTTGACATTTCTTACCATCCAACTATGTCAGATGCCGAAATGAACACTAATCCATTACCTGATAATTATGACGTTAGTGTAGGAACAGTTCAAATATGGGTGAGAATTTCAAATAACACCTCTCCAGTTGATGATGGCTGTAGTGCAGTATCTTCTTTTGACCTTACTGTAAGTACTACTCCATCCGTGAGTAATATTCCTGATTTTGAACTGTGCGATGATGTAAGTGAAGATGGTGTTGAGGATTTTGATCTAGGTGGTTATTTACCAGTAATTGAAAACGCGGCTGGAAACCCTACTGATGTAGCATACACTATTCATACTACACAAACTGATGCAGACACGGGAATGAACCCTATCGATTTAACTGTGCCATATACGAGCACTTCTGCAAATGATGTAGTTTATATAAGATTACAAAATACAAATGATGTTGATTGTTATGGAACGGGAACTCTTGCCCTAACAGTTTTTGCTAGGCCAGCAATAACAGCACCTGCTGATATTGAAGTATGTGACGATGCACCTCTTGATGGTAGCGGTGATTTTGATTTAGACGGTCTGATAACTGTCATCAACCCAACAGGAATGAATACGGTAACTTTTCATAATTCTCTCAATGATGCTGAATCAGGTACAGGCGCATTATCTTCACCTTATACTGTTTCTGGCAGTGAAGAAATATTTGTAAGATCAGAAACGCCAGCTGGATGTTTCAATACCACGAGCTTTATGATTACTGTTCTTGCTGCACCTTCAATAGGTAACGCTCCAGACCTTACTAACATTTGTGATGATAGTGTAGATCTCAACCAAAACTTATTTGATTTAACTGTACAAGATGCGATAATTTTGAATGGTAATAATCCAGCAGATTTTACTATTACGTATCATACCACAGATGCAGATGCTCAAGCAGGAATTAACTCATTACCTCTTAGCTACATTGTTCCTTTTCAAGCTGGGGTAACTAGCGATCTTTTATTTGCTAGACTAGAAGATAATACAACAGGCTGTTTTAACACTTCACAATTTACAATCATATTTGAAAGATGTGAAATTATTATTCCAGAAGGATTTAGTCCTAATAACGATGGAATTAACGATACTTTTTCAATACCTGGTCTTGCAGAACAATACAACAATTTCAATTTAAAAGTTTTCAATCGTAATGGATCAGTAGTATATGAAACATCGGCTTCAAACTATCAAGAGTTTGCTGGAATTCCTAACAAAGGTATCAATGCTGGTGATGGATTACTTCCTACAGGGGTTTATTTTTATGTGATTCAATACAACGATCCAGACATTGAGGATACAGCAAGTTGGGTATATATCAATTACTAAAAATAATTTTGAATTAAAATTTAAGTCCTAATACTACAGATAGTATTAGGACTTTTTTTTGGATATTTACTCCGCTTTCGCGAAAGCAATAATAAATCTGTCATTTTACTATAACGATTGATTTTTTTCATATATTTACTATGCGTGCATAACAATATTTTGTATATTGCACTATAATTCAAATTATGAGAGATAAAACAATCGATTACATTTTAAGAGCAACATGGATGTCTGTTTCTAAAATGTATAATGAACAGGCTTCAGTAAAAGGTAGTACTATGTCTACTGGGTTTGCTCTTATAAGTATAGATCCAGAAACAGGAACACCTAGTACTGCATTAGGTCCTAAAATGGGTATGGAAGCTACTTCACTTTCCCGTACCTTAAAAATGATGGAAAATAAAGGTCTCATAGAACGTAGAAAAAATCCTGAAGATGGTAGAAGTGTATTGATTCATCTAACCGATTTTGGACTGGAGATGAGAGATTTTTCAAAATCAGTTGTAAAAACATTTGATCAAGTAGTTAAAAACGAAATTGAACCAGAAAAGATAGAAACTTTTCTAGAAGTGGCTTATAAAATTAATGAGATTGTCAACTCAAAGAAAATATTTAAAAAACAAAGTCTATTAGCTCAAAAATAATATGGGAAAACGTAGAATAAAACATGTAACCGTTATAGGTTCAGGAATTATGGGAAGTGGTATCGCTTGCCATTTTGCTAATATTGGTTGTGAGGTTCTTCTTTTGGATATTGTTCCTAGAGAACTTAACGATAAAGAAAAAGCAAAAGGTCTTACCCTTGAAGATAAAATTGTGCGTAATCGCATGGTAAATGAAAATCTTGCAGCAGCCATCAAAAGTAAACCAGCTCCACTTTATGATAAATCATTTGCCGACAGAATTTCTACTGGAAATTTATCAGATGATTTATCAAAAATAAAGGATACAGACTGGATTATCGAGGTAGTTGTTGAAAGGTTAGATATTAAGAAATCTGTTTTTGAACAAATTGAAAAGTACCGTAAACCTGGCACTTTGATTACATCTAATACTTCTGGTATTCCTATTTCTTTTATGAATGAAGGACGTAGCGAGGATTTCCAGAAACACTTTGCAGTAACGCACTTCTTTAATCCGCCGCGATATCTGAAATTATTTGAAGTGGTTCCTGGTCCTAATTGCGATCCAGCAGTTACCGACTTCCTAATGGAATATGGTGAGAAATTTTTAGGTAAAACATCAGTTCTTGCAAAGGATACTCCTGGATTTATAGGAAACCGTATTGGTATATTTTCTATACAGAGTTTATTCCATACCGTTAAAGAAATGGGACTTACCGTATCTGAAGTTGATAAACTTACAGGTCCTGTAATAGGACGTGCTAAGTCTGCCACCTTTAGAACGGTGGATGTAGTAGGATTAGATACGCTTGTACATGTTGCAAATGGTGTCTATGAAAATTGCCCTGAAGATGAGCATAAAGACACCTTTAAATTACCAGACTTCATCAACACAATGATGGAAAATAAGTGGTTGGGTTCTAAAACTGGACAAGGTTTCTATAAAAAGAATGTCACTGCAGATGGTAAGAAAGAAATCCTAGCGTTAGATTTAGATTCTATGGAGTATGTAAATCAGCCACGTGCTAAGTTTGCCACTTTAGAACTAACTAAAACTATAGACAACGTTGCAGACCGTTTTCCTGTCCTTATTAAAGGAAAAGATAAAGCTGGCGAATTCTACAGAAAATCATTTGCATCCTTATTTGCTTATGTACAACATAGAATTCCTGAAATATCTGATGAACTTTACCGTATAGATGATGCAATGAGTGCAGGTTTTGGTTGGGAACACGGACCATATCAAGTTTGGGATGCAGTAGGTGTTGCAAAAGGTGTGGAATTAATGGAAGCTATTGGTAAAAAACCTGCAGCTTGGGTTACAGAAATGCTTGAAAAAGGATTTGATTCTTTTTATACTGTAAAAGATGGAGCAACATACTACTATTCTATCCCAGACAAAGATTATGTAAAGAAACCAGGACAGGATGGATTTATCATTCTTGATAACCTACGTGCAAATGCTCCAGTGTTTAAAAATTCTGGTGTAACAGTCCACGACATAGGCGATGGAATCTTAAATGTAGAATTTACCTCTAAGATGAATTCTATAGGTGGTGATGTTCTAGCTGGAATGAACAAAGCTATCGATATTGCCGAAGATCGTTTTGATGGACTTGTTGTAGCAAACAATGGTGCAAACTTCTCTGTAGGAGCAAACATCGGTATGATATTCATGATGGCTGTAGAGCAAGAATATGATGAGTTGAACATGGCCATCAAACAATTCCAGAATACCGTAATGAGACTGCGTTACAGTAGTATTCCTACGATAGTAGCTCCGCATCAAATGGCTTTAGGTGGTGGCTGTGAAATGACTATGCACTCTGATGTTGCCGTTGCTAGTGCAGAGACTTACATCGGTCTTGTAGAATTTGGTGTAGGTGTTATACCTGGTGGTGGTGGATCAAAAGAAATGGCACTTAGAGCGAGTGATACTTTTGAGAAGAATGATGTAGAATTGAACAGACTTCAAGAATATTTCTTAACTGTAGGTATGGCAAAAGTAGCTACTTCAGCTTATGAAGCCTTTGACTTAGGAATATTAAGAAAAGGTATTGATCAAGTTGTCGTAAATGATAATAGACGTATCGCTTTCGCGAAAGCGCAAGCAAGACTGTTAGCTGATAAAGGTTACACGCAACCTGCTATGCGTAAAGATATAAAAGTATTAGGTAAACAAGCATTAGGTATGTTCTTAGTAGGAACAGACCAGATGGAAGCTGGAAAATACATTTCTGAACACGACAAGAAAATTGCTAACAAACTAGCCTACGTTATGGCTGGTGGTGATTTAAGTGCTCCTACTCTAGTATCTGAGCAATATTTATTAGATCTAGAGCGTGAAGCATTCTTAAGCTTAACTGGAGAAAGAAAAACATTAGAACGCCTACAACACATGTTGCAAAAAGGTAAACCACTTAGAAATTAGAAGATGATGAAAACCGCATATATAGTAGCTGCAAAACGTACTGCAGTTGGAAAAGCACCTAAAGGAGTTTTCCGTTTCAAAAGACCTGATGAGCTTGCTGCTGAAACCATTGAAGCGATGCTTAAAGATGTCCCTAATTTGGACAAAACAAGAATTGATGACGTTATTATAGGTAACGCGATGCCTGAGGCTGAACAAGGACTTAATATGGCACGTCTTATTTCCTTAATGGGATTAAAAATAGACGATGTTCCTGGAGTTACTGTCAATAGATACTGCGCTAGTGGTGTGGAAACTATTGCTATGGCTACTGCCAAAATTCAATCAGGAATGGCTGATTGTATCATCGCAGGTGGAGCAGAATCTATGAGTTATATCCCAATGGGTGGTTATAAACCAACACCTGATTATCGAGTTGCTAAGGCTGGTAATGAAGATTACTATTGGGGAATGGGGCTAACAGCTGAAGCTGTTGCAAATGAATTCAATGTGTCTCGTGAAGATCAAGATCAATTTGCATATAATTCACACCAAAAAGCACTGAAGGCGCAAGCTGAAGGACGTTTTCAGGATCAAATTGTGCCTATTACAGTAGAAGAAACTTTTCTTAATGCTGATGGTAAAAAAGAGACTAAAACTTACACCGTAAATAAAGATGAAGGACCTCGAGCTGATACAAAGCTAGAGGTACTTGCAAAGCTCAGACCTGTCTTTGCCGCTGGCGGTTCTGTAACTGCTGGTAATTCTTCACAAATGAGTGATGGTGCTGCAATGGTACTTGTGATGAGTGAAGAAATGGTTAAGGAATTAAATCTTGAGCCTATCGCGCGTATGGTAAATTTTGCCGCAGCTGGAGTACCACCTAGAATTATGGGTATTGGTCCAGTTAAAGCTATTCCTAAAGCTTTAAAGCAAGCAGGATTGACGCTTAATGATGTAGACATGATCGAATTGAACGAAGCATTTGCTTCTCAGTCACTTGCAGTTATTCGTGAGTTAGGTCTTAATCCTGATATTATTAATCCTAATGGTGGTGCTATTTCTTTAGGGCACCCTTTAGGTTGTACAGGCGCAAAGTTAAGCGTTCAGTTGTTTGACGAGATGCGCAAACAAGAAATGAAAAACAAGTATGGTTTAGTAACTATGTGTGTAGGTACTGGTCAAGGAGCTTGTGGAGTTTATGAATTTTTAAATTAAAAGACAAAAGCAATGTCAACAGAAACTATAAATAAAGCCATGATACGCGGTGGACAATTCATCGTTAAAGAATCAGACTCAGCAGATATTTTTACTCCAGAAGACTTTTCTGATGAGCAACAAATGATGCGTGAATCCGTAACAGAATTTGTAGATAAAGAAATTGTTCCTCATAAAGAGCGTTTTGAAAAGAAAGACTATGCATTAACTGAAGAAGTAATGCGTAAAGCTGGTGAAATGGGATTCTTAGGAATTGCAGTACCAGAAGAATATGATGGATTAGGTATGGGCTTTGTCTCTACTATGTTAGTTTGTGATTATATATCTGGGGCAACTGGATCTATCGCAACAGCGTTTGGAGCACATACAGGAATAGGTACAATGCCTATCACTTTGTATGGTACTGAAGAGCAAAAGAAAAAATACGTTCCTAAACTAGCTACTGGTGAGTGGTTTGGGGCATATTGTTTAACAGAGCCTGGAGCAGGATCTGATGCAAATTCTGGAAAAACAAAAGCAGAACTTACTGAAGATGGTAAACATTATAAGATCAATGGTCAAAAAATGTGGATCTCTAATGCTGGATTCTGTAATGTGTTTGTAGTATTTGCAAGAATCGGTGATGATAAAAACATTACTGGTTTTATCGTAGAAAATGACCCTAGCAATGGGATTTCTATGGGTGAAGAAGAACACAAGTTAGGTATACACTCCTCTTCTACTCGTCAGGTTTTCTTCAATGACTGTTTAGTTCCAGTAGAAAACATGCTTGCCGGCCGTGGTGAAGGATTTAAAATCGCCATGAATGCATTAAATGTAGGTCGTATCAAATTAGCTGCTGCCTGTCTAGACGCTCAACGTCGTGTGATCACTCTAGCGACTAATTATGCAAATGAGCGTGAACAATTTAATACGCCTATAGCAAAATTCGGTGCTATTAGAAAAAAGTTAGCAGAGATGGCAACTAACGCCTATGTAGGTGAAAGTGCATCTTACAGAGCAGCAAAAGATATAGAAAACAGAATTCACTTACGTCAAGAAGAAGGAGCAACATTTGCCGAGGCAGAGTTGAAAGGTGTTGAAGAATTTGCAATTGAATGTTCTATTCTTAAAGTAGCTGTATCTGAAGATATGCAAAACTGTAGTGATGAAGGTATCCAGATTTACGGTGGTATGGGATTCAGTGCTGATGCACCTATGGAAGCTGCTTGGCGTGACGCTCGTATTTCACGTATCTATGAAGGTACTAACGAGATCAATCGTATGCTTGCAGTAGGAATGCTGGTTAAAAAAGCTATGAAAGGTCATGTAAACTTACTTGAGCCAGCGATGGCAGTAGGAAATGAATTGACTTCTATACCTTCCTTTGATGTTCCAGATTTCTCAGCTCCATTATCTGAAGAAATGGATATGATTAAGAAACTTAAAAAGGTATTCTTGATGGTAGCTGGAAGTGCAGTACAAAAATTTGGTCCAGCTCTAGAAGAACATCAACAACTATTAATGGCTGCATCTGATATTCTAATCGAAATCTATATGGCAGAGAGTGCGATTCTTAGAACTCAAAAGAATATTGCACGCACGAGTGTTGAAGAACAAAAAGAGCAAATTGCAATGTCACAATTGTATCTTTATAATGCAGTGAAAATTATTCAAAACAGAGCCGAAGAAGGCATTTCAAGTTTTGCTGAAGGTGATGAACAACGTATGA
>CAZBCH010000184.1:0-22979 GCA_964490235.1 uncultured Flavobacteriaceae bacterium
GAAATTTCTTTAACCGAAGCTCGTCGAATTGAGCCAGATTTTGAAGTTGGGGAAGATGTTTCAGAAGAAGTGAAACTTATCGACCTTGGTCGTAGAGCAATATTAGCATTACGTCAAAACTTAATATCTAAAATTCACGAACACGACAACACAAATATTTATAAACAATTTAACGATTTGGTTGGAGAGATTTACACTGCGGAGGTTCATCACATACGTCATAGAGCTATTATTCTTTTAGATGATGAGGGAAATGAAATTATCCTACCAAAGGATAGGCAAATACCATCTGATTTCTTTAGAAAAGGTGAAAATGTGCGTGGTGTTATTGAAAGTGTGGAGTTAAGAGGTAATAAACCTAATATCATTCTCTCTAGAACGTCACCAAAGTTTTTAGAGAAATTATTTGAACAAGAAATTCCTGAAGTTTTTGATGGTGTTATTCAAGTAAAAGCGGTTGTTAGAGAACCAGGTGAAAAAGCTAAAGTTGCTGTTGATAGCTATGACGATAGAATCGATCCTGTAGGAGCTTGTGTAGGTGTTAAAGGTTCTCGTATTCACGGTATCGTTCGTGAGTTAGGAAATGAAAACATTGATGTAATTAATTATACAACAAATACACAACTGTATATAGCTAGAGCTTTAAGCCCTGCAAAAATTGTTGCAATTACATTAAATGAAGAAACAAAGAAGGCAGAAGTAAGACTTAATCCAGAAGAGGTTTCTAAAGCGATAGGAAGAAGAGGACATAATATCAGATTAGCAGGTAAGCTTACCGGTTATGAGATTGACGTCATTAGAGAAGGTGGAGAAGAAGATGTAGAATTAACAGAATTTACTGATGTGATCGATGGATGGGTCATTGAAGAACTAAGTAAGATAGGTTTGGACACTGCCAAAAGTGTTCTAGAGCAAGACGTTGCTGACTTAATTAAACGTACAGATCTTGAAGAGGAAACAGTGTTAGATATTGTTAGAATCTTAAGAGCAGAATTTGAAGATTAGATTAGAAATTAAAGTCAATCCGTAACCATTTTATGGCTGAAGTAAAAAACATGAGACTCAACAAAGTTTTAAGAGAATTTAATATTTCTCTTGATCGTGCTGTGGAGTATCTTAATTCTAAAGGAATTGAGATAGAGGCTCGACCTACCACAAAAATAGACGGAAGCGTCTATCAAGCACTTGCTGATGAGTTTCAAACTGATAAAAGCAAAAAAGTTGCCTCAAAGGAAGTAGGCGCTGAACGTCGCAAAGAACAAGAAGAATTGCGATTGCAGCGAGAAAAAGAACTAGAGGAAAAACAAAAAAAGCAAGAGGTTATTAAGGCTAAGGCTTCTCTTGAAGGACCTAAACAAGTCGGTAAAGTAGATCTCAACGCTGGTGCAAAATCAGAAGAAGCTTCAAAACCTGCCGAAAAAGTTCAGGAGACTAAAAAAGAGGTGGTAAAAGAGCCTGAAGTTAAAAGCCCAGCTGTTAAAACACCAGAGGAACCTAAGGAAGTAGAGCAAGTCTCTAATCGTCCAAAGGTGGCAGGTACAACTATCAAAGGTAAGATAGACTTAGATGCTAATAAAAAGTCTAAAACAAAGCCTGAAGCTAAGAAGGAAACTCCTAAAGCTCCTGAAAAGAAGCAAGAGGAAACAAAAGAAGTTTCTAAGGAAGAAAAGCAGGTAGAAAAAGTAAAACCTGTTGAAGAGAAAGAAAAGGAAGTTAAGGAAACAGCAACTGGAGCTGACGGACAAGAATCTGAGGTAATCAAGACTGAGTATAAAAAGCTAGGTGGTCTTAAAGTTACTGGTAAAAAAATTGATCTTTCGCAGTTTGCTAAGCCTAAGAAAAAGACAGCCGACACAAATAGAGGTAAGAGAAAACGTATTTCTAAACCAGGTGCCGCTGGACCAGGAGGAAATAACAGAAATAGCGGTAACAACAAAAATAGAAGAGGCACGCCTAATACCGGACGCAAGAATATTGTAAAGGAAGAGCCTACAGATGAAGAAATCCAAAAGCAGGTAAGAGAAACTCTTGAAAAACTGCAAGGAAAATCTTCTAATAAAGGAGCTAAAAACAGACGTCAAAAACGAGATAGACACCGTGAAAAAGTGGATGCTGCAGAGCAAGCAGAAGCAGAAGACAAATCATTACAAGTTACAGAGTTTGTAACTGTAAGTGACTTGTCT
Organism: uncultured Flavobacteriaceae bacterium; assembly: GCA_964490235.1. Lineage (GTDB taxonomy): Bacteria > Bacteroidota > Bacteroidia > Flavobacteriales > Flavobacteriaceae > Nonlabens. Next base: position 2,184 of record CAZBCH010000184.1, read on the forward strand.
ACTATGATGGATGTTCCAGTAAATAAAGTAATCGGTGCTTGTATGTCCTTAGGGATGATGGTAACCATGAACCAAAGACTGGATGCAGAGACAATGTCTATCGTTGCAGACGAATTTGGTTATGAAGTAGAGTTTGTAAATGCTGATATTGAAGAGAGCATTGCAGAGGTTGAAGATAAAGAAGAAGATTTAGTCACTCGTGCACCGATTGTTACGGTAATGGGTCACGTAGACCACGGTAAAACATCGCTTTTAGATTACATTAGAAAAGAAAATGTTATTGCTGGTGAAAGTGGTGGAATTACACAACACATCGGAGCATATGGTGTACAATTAGATAACGGTCAGAAGATCGCTTTCTTAGATACACCTGGTCACGAAGCCTTTACTGCCATGCGTGCACGTGGAGCTCAGGTAACAGATATCGCGATTATTGTAGCTGCGGCAGATGATGATATCATGCCTCAAACAAAAGAAGCAATATCTCACGCACAAGCAGCAGGAGTACCTATTGTTTTTGCAATCAATAAAATAGATAAGCCAGATGCTAATCCTGAACGAGTTAAAGAAGGACTGGCGCAAATGAATCTTCTAGTAGAAGATTGGGGTGGTAAAATACAGTCTCATGACATCTCTGCTAAAGTAGGAACTGGTGTAAAAGAATTGTTAGAAAAAGTACTTCTTGAAGCAGAATTACTTGATCTTAAAGCTAACCCTAATAAGCCAGCTACTGGTACTGTTGTAGAAGCATTCCTTGATAAAGGTCGTGGATATGTATCAACAATACTTGTTCAAGCAGGTACATTAAAAGTAGGTGATTACGTACTTGCAGGTCCTAGACATGGTAAAATTAAAGCGATGCAAGATGAGCGTGGAAAAGACGTTCAAGAAGCAGGTCCAGCGACTCCAGTATCTATTTTAGGTCTGGATGGTGCGCCACAAGCTGGTGATAAGTTCAATGTATTTGAAGACGAGCGCGAGGCAAAATCAATTGCAGCAAGACGTACTCAGTTACAACGTGAGCAATCTGTAAGAACTCAAAAAACTCTTTCACTTGAAGATATTGGGCGCCGTATTGCACTTGGTAACTTCCAAGAGCTCAACTTGATTCTTAAAGGTGATGTGGATGGTTCTGTAGAGGCATTAACAGATTCTTTCCAGAAGTTATCTACTGAAGAAATTCAGGTTAATATCATACATAAAGGTGTAGGTGCTATTACAGAAAGTGATGTACTACTTGCAACTGCGTCAGATGCAATTATTATCGGATTTAACGTACGCCCTCAAGGAAATGCCAGAGCGGTAGCAGATAGAGAAGAAGTAGATATCAGAACATATTCTATTATCTATGATGCGATCAACGATCTTAAAGACGCGATGGAAGGAATGTTATCTCCAGAGTTTAAAGAAGAGATTACTGGTAACGCTGAAGTAAGACAGACATTCAAAATCTCTAAAGTTGGTACTATTGCAGGTTGTATGGTTACTGATGGTAAGGTTTACAGAAATGGCGGTATCAGATTGATACGTGATGGTATTGTAATACATACAGGAGAATTAGTTGCTTTAAAACGTTTCAAAGACGACGTTAAAGAAGTATCTAAGGGTTATGAATGTGGTATGCAAGTGAAAAACTTCAATGATTTACAGGAAGGTGATATTCTAGAATCATTTAGAGAAGTAGAGGTAAAGAAAACCTTGAAATAAGAAGATCACATTGATATATAAAAAAAGCACCTCAGAAATGAGGTGCTTTTTGCATTTGAGAAATTACCTTATTTTAAAATTGGTATTTTAATGTTGGAGCAATAGCAAAGGTTTCTAATTCAGTTCCTGCCGAAATAATAATGTAAGCTGTACTTTGAACTCCTAAAATAAATCGACCACTTTGATAAAAGTCATACTGAAGTCCTAGATAAGAAGTAAGCTCAGATAGGTTTGTATTATCGTTGTTTCTTTCCGAAATTAAAACATTTGAAGTATTTGGATTTATAGATATTTCTGATTGTTGAAAAGTAACATATGCTAGACCTATACTTGCAATAACCTTATTTCTCAAAAATGAACGTTTGTATCCTAATTGGTAAAATGATTACGATGCCTTAGCTGGAAATCTTCTACAATCACTTCTGTACCATTGGGAAAGCCTATTACACCATTGTACAATCCTTGATTCATGGTTCTAGAATGACCTATTTCTAGATAATTTCTTCCACCTAACCTTAGATTTACTGTAGCATTAAAGTAAGTCCCTATTTCCCTTTTTTGAAATAATGTTGCTTCTCCAGGTAAACCTTCAATAGGTATGATGGTTTCATCTCTAAGTCTGATCTCCTGTCCGTAGTCTACAAAATTATTGTATTGTGGACCGTAAGAGATTTGTAACGAAAACCAAGAGTATTTTTTAGATTCTTGAGCTTCTAATGTAGATATCGATATTAAAATCAATATTGAAGTAAATAAGTATTTCATCAAATTAGTTTATCCTTTAAATCTACTAAAATTTAAGGTTTATCCTACAACTCGATGAGTGAACAGTTAGAATTTTATTTCTAATTAACTATAATTTGACTGATAATAAAAAGTCATACAACTACTTAATTATTAAAAGAGCACAGCTTTCGCCTTTAACTAATTCAAAAATGATAAAAAGCATCTTCAATATGTTCTAGTTTTGTACCAGCTTTATTTTTAATTATAGCAATAATATCAAAGCGTACTTCTAGATCTTCTTCGGTGTAATTTTCAATAAAATGATTTGCGGTAGTAACCAATCGTAAAATTTGTCCTTTCTTTAAAAAGTCTTGTGGATTACCAAAATCTGGGGTAGCTCTGGTTTTTACCTCTACGATAACAACAGTATCTGCTTTGCGGGCTATAATATCTATTTCTCCTTTTTGGAACACATAATTACGTACTAGAATATCATATCCACTTTTCAATAAATGAGCGGTTGCCATCTCTTCACCAGCATTTCCTAAGTCGTTATGTTCTGCCATTATTGAGTGAAAATAATTTGTTGATCATTAATGTCAATATGTATTTCTTTTCCTAAAAGTATCGTTCTGTGATCTTCTATGTGACCGGCAGGGAAATTGAAAATAACTGGATAATCATACTCGGCGGTAAGTGATTGTATGATTTCTACTGCATTTTTACCAAAAGGCGTTTCATGATCATTCATATCTGTCATTCCGCCTACGAGTAATGCTTTTAAGTTGTTGAGCTTTCCAGCTCTTTTCAGTGAGAACATCATTCGTTCTATATGATACACATATTCATCAATATCTTCTATAAACAACACATGATCACTTGTTTTAGGAAAATTAGTGCTGCCTAGTAAACTATACAATATTGATAAATTGCCACCTACTACCGGCGCTTTCAATTCTTGTTTTTTTAAAGCAAAGGTGTTGTAGATAGTGACTGCTAGTTTTTCTCCAAATAGTGCTTTTCTCAAGCTTTCTATACTCGTACTGGGCTTGTTTTTTGATTCCAGCGGCATGAAGCTGTGAATACTAGAAAAGCCTTCTGACTGTAATTTGCAGTGCAACAAGGTGGCATCTGAGTATCCTATGATGGTTTTAGGTTCCGCTTTCGCGAAAGCGGAAAAATCAACCTCATCGATCAACTGTACTGTTCCATATCCACCTCTTGCGATCCATATAGCATGCACATCGTTATCATCAATTGCTTGTTGTAAATCTGCTAGACGATCCGTTTTTGAACCACCAAATTGATGCTCTACTTTACCGATAGTAATACCAAAACTAACTTTTAATCCCCAAGATTCAAGTAGTTGAGCAGCTGGCAGAAGATCCTTTTTTTGAGCGCTTCTTGCAGTGCAAATAATTCTCACATGCTTGCCTTTACTGAGGTGAGAGATAGGTAAATAATCCAATATCGTTACGATTTTAGTTTGTATTTAAACTTTTTAAGATACTTTTAGTCAGAATACTAAGTTAGTATTTTATCTCTTATACAATCCTCTCATGTAACTAGAATAATTATGGAAGCCCTTATAAATTGCAATACCGCTTCATTAATGCCATATGCTGATGTTCCTTCAAATCCATGGGACATTATTAAAGTACGGCATGTGTTGCGCAGATTAGGTTATGGTCTGGATGTCGTACAAGAGAATAACGCCTTGAATCAATCGCCTGATATATTTATTGAAAATTACATCAATACAGCAGCAACTTATAGTGTAACGCCAGCTCCGTTTTGGGCAAACTGGAGTGCTAGTAATTATGGAAATTTTGCTCAGGATCGCCAGCCACAAATAGAAGAATGGGGCAGTCAGGTAATGGACGATACGCTTAATTTAAATTTACGGGCTAGAATGACGCTATTCTGGCACAACCATTTTGTTACCAGACTTGAAGATTATGTAGCACCTAGCTGGATGTATCAGTATTATAATTTATTACAAACTCACGCTTTAGGTAACTTTAAAACACTAGTAAAGGAAATAGGTAAAAATGAGTCCATGCTTGTCTACCTTAATGGTGTGCTCAATAATCGTTTTAGCCCTAATGAAAACTATGCACGTGAGCTACTAGAATTATTCACGTTAGGACAAAATAATAATTACACTCAAACAGATATAGTAGAAGCAGCTCGAGCTTTGACGGGATACAACAGTTTTACTGAAGCTGGTGCACCTATTAACTTTCAAAATATCACTTTTGATAATACCGATAAAACTATATTTGGGACTACTGCAAATTACGATCACGATTCTTTAATTGACCATTTGTTTGCATCACGTTCAAACGAGATTTCTGACTTTATAGTTAAGAAAATTTACCGCGCATTTGTGAGTCCAGAATTACCTGCACCAGCAATTACAGATCAATTAGCCCTTACTCTTAGAAACTCAAATTGGGAAATACTTCCAGTTCTAAAACAGCTTTTTAAGAGCCAGCATTTTTTTGATGCCGCTGCAATAGGAACTATCATTAAAGATCCTATAGACTGTTTATGTCTATTTATCAAAGAATCTAATTTTAGTTTTCCTCAAGGGAATTATTTTACCTTACTTTATATAGCATCCTTATTAGGTCAGGAATATTTTAATCCTATAGATGTAGCAGGATGGCAAGGTGATCGAGACTGGATCAATAGCAGTACAATTACAGGAAGATGGCAAGGTCTAGAATATATCATGTGGACCATGTGGAATATAGATCAAAACCTGTTTAGAAATATAGCTCTCGACGCATCCACTTCGCTTAATGATCCTGCAATTATCGCAAGAGATATTGTGAATAGGTTTGTACCTCAAACACTTCACACTACCACAGACTACGATCTTGCAACCACTGTTTTTAAAGGTGATGTGCCGCAAAATTATTATGATAATATGCAATGGGATTTGAACTGGAGTTCTGTTAATTATCAGGTAGTCTTGTTGTTACAACATATTTTTAGAATGCCAGAATTCCAACTTAAATAATTGAAGCATGTGTTCAAAAACCAATAAATTTCAAGACCCTAACTCTCAAGAGCATCATGAAGAACATGAAGCGTGGAGTAGAAGAACTTTTCTTCAAGCTTTAGGAATAGCAGGTGCTGGTGCTTTCACTTTAGGAGGTTCTCAAATATCTAGTGCGATGGCTTCTCCTATTACTGCAGCACTTGCTGCAAGTGTTAATGATCGCGTGTTAGTTCTAGTACGACTTAAAGGTGGAAATGATGGTTTAAATACTATCGTACCAGTTTATGATTATGGTACTTATGCTTCAAATAGAGCTACGATTGCCTTACCGCAAAACTCTTTATACAGTTTAAGTCCAGATTTTGGGTTGCCCTCTTTTATGAGCAGTTTACAGTCACGATGGGGAAACGGAGAAATGAAAGTTATTCATGGAGTAGGTTATCAAGGTCAAGACCTTTCTCATTTTAGATCTAGCGATATTTGGGCAAGTACAGAGCCTACCACTATTGAAGAAACCGGATGGATGGGCCGTTTTTTTGAAAATGAATATCCTAATTTTTTACTTAGTCCACCAGTAATTCCGCCAGCGATACAAATAGGAAGTTTAGGAAACCTGGCTTTTGAAGGAACACAAACAAATTACGCATTCTCTGTTGCAGATCCACAACAGCTATACAATCTAGCTCAAAATGGCTGGCAACATGATGCCACTGCGGTACCAGCATGTACTTATGGAGATCAACTTAGTTTTTTAAGATCTACAACTAACAATACATTTCAATATGCTGGTGTGATTAACAATGCATATCAAGCCAGCACTACACAGGCAACCTATGGTAACCATTCTATAGCAGAGCAATTTTCAATAGTTGCTAGACTTATTAAAGGGCAACTAGGGACTAAAGTGTATATGGTTACACTAGATGGATTTGATACACACGCAAATCAAGCAGGAACTCATGCAGACCGCATGCAAAAACTATCAGAATCCATTGATGCGTTTTACGATGATCTAGCCGCTTATGGTAATCAGGATGAAGTACTTTGCATGACCATCTCAGAATTTGGTAGGCGAGTGGAAGAGAACGGTTCTAATGGTACAGATCATGGCGCTGCTGCACCTATGATGCTTTTCGGTGGTGGATTAAACGGCAATGGTTTTATAGGCTCGCATCCCAGTTTGACTAATCTAGATGCAAATGGTAACATGATTTTTAGCACTGATTTTAGAGATGTATACTCTACTGTCATGAAAGAATGGTTGTGCATTCCATCCCATCTGGTAGATCAAGCGATGCTCAATCGCAGCTCAAACAGCATTCCTTTAGGATTCAATTGTACAACCGCTGGAATAGAGGATTTTGCTCAGCAGGATTTTACACACTTTGTGGTAAATAAAATAAATATGACATATCTACATTTAGAATTGGCAAGTGGCCGCAAGCTTGACATCCGCATATACAATTTGTTAGGACAAGAGATAGGGCTTTTAGCAAATCAATACTTCATGCCTGGTAGTCACGACCTAGATATTAAATCGCAGTTAAAAACTAGAATGCACACTGGTCAATACATTTATAAAATTGAAAGTGCCGGAAAACAATACAGCAGTCAGTTTGTGATCAACTAAAGTATTTGTGATATCGCTTTCGCGAAAGCGGAACAAAAATTTAAGGTGAACCTATGCCTAAAGCACTTAAAAAGGTGAACTAGAAACCGTAAATTTGCAGCTTTCAAAAGAATTACATGAGCGATCAAAAACGATTTACGATCACGGCAGCTTTGCCTTATACTAATGGACCTGTTCATATAGGTCATCTTGCAGGAGTTTACGTTCCAGCCGATATTTTTGCACGTTACCAACGCATGAGTGGTAGTGATGTTGCTTTTATTTGTGGTAGTGATGAGCATGGAGTTCCTATTACTATTAAGGCAAAAAAAGAAGGAATCACTCCGCAAGAACTGGTAGATCGTTATCATAAAATTATAGGTGACTCTTTTAAAGAGTTCGGTATTTCATTTGACCATTATGGTCGTACTAGTTCTAAAGAGCATCACAAAACTGCAAGTGCTTTTTTTACAAAGCTTTATAATGACGGTAAATTCATAGAACAAGTTACCGAGCAATTATACGATCCAAAAGCAGACCAGTTTCTGGCAGATCGTTTTGTAGTAGGTACATGTCCTAAGTGTGGTAATACAGAGTCTTATGGAGATCAATGTGAGAAATGTGGAACTTCCCATAATGCAACAGATTTAATAGATCCTAAAAGTGCTATCACAGGTAATACACCAGAGTTGAAAGAAACGAAGCACTGGTTCTTGCCACTAGACGAATACAGCGACTGGCTCAACGAGTGGATTGTTGAAGGTCACTCAAAGGATTGGAAAGCAAACGTATTAGGACAAGTAAAAAGCTGGATTACTGATGGTTTGCATCCACGTGCCGTGACGCGTGACCTAGATTGGGGAATTCCGGTTCCTGTAGAAGGAGCAGATGGTAAAGTGCTATACGTTTGGTTTGATGCTCCTATTGGCTATATCTCTGCAACTAAAGAATGGGCGGCACGCGAAGGTAAAAATTGGGAAGATTACTGGAAAGACGAAAGCACTAAGCTTGTTCATTTTATAGGAAAAGATAACATCGTGTTTCACTGTATCATTTTCCCTGCGATGTTAAAAGCGCATGGCGATTATGTGATGCCAGATAATGTACCAGCAAATGAATTTTTAAATCTAGAAGATGATAAGATTTCTACTTCTAGAAACTGGGCCGTTTGGTTACATGAGTATCTAGAAGATTTCCCTGGACAGCAAGATGTGTTACGTTATGTATTAACGGCAAACGCACCAGAGACTAAGGATAATAATTTTACTTGGAAAGATTTTCAAGCAAGAAATAATAATGAGTTAGTTGCAAATCTAGGGAACTTTGTAAACCGTGTTATAGTGTTGACTAATAAATACTACGATGGTATCGTTCCTGAAACTGCTAATCTTGCTCAAAGAGATCTAGATGTTTTAGAACAAATCAAAGCATTTCCTAAAACTATAGGTGATAGTTTAGACCGTTACCGATTTAGAGAAGCATTACAGGAATTAATGAACTTATCCAGTATAGGTAATAAATACATTGCCGAGGAAGGATTAGAACCATGGAAACTGACCAAAACAGATCCAGAGCAAGTGCAAAACATTATGTATGTGTGTTTACAATTAACTACAGCACTAGCCATTTTATGCGAGCCTTTTTTACCGCATACATCGAATAAATTAAAGAATATGCTCAATTTGAAAGAGTGTCACACTGAGCCTGTCGAAGTGTCGAGTCCTACCTGGGAAACGGTAACTAGTGATGAACCACTACTTCCATCCAACCACAAAATCAATAAAGCCGAGTTGCTTTTCTCTAGAATAGAAGATGAGCAGGTAACCACACAATTAGAAAAATTAGAAGCCACCAAAGCTGCAAATGCGGCAACAACACCTAACCTTATGCCACAAAAAGACGAAACGAATTACGACGACTTCATGAAAATGGACTTGCGAGTAGGAGAAATTCTTACTGCCGAGAAAATGCCTAAAACAGATAAGTTGATGGTTATGACGGTTGATACCGGAATCGATAAAAGAACGATCGTTTCTGGTATTGCACAACACTTTAGTGCAGAGCAATTAGTAGGTCGTAAAGTAACCGTACTGGCAAATCTTGCTCCTAGAAAACTACGTGGTGTAGAGTCTCAAGGAATGATTCTCCTTGCCGAAGATCCAGAAGGAAAACTAGTATTTGTAAATCCAGATGATGCGGTTGTGAATGGGGCAACTATAGCTTAAAAAGTTTTCCCAAGTGCAGACTTAAGTCTGCACTTGGGGAAAAGTACTTTACACTCATTGAGTAACGGTGATTACTCATTTATCTTATTTTCTTGCGATTATAGATTCTATGTTTGAAATAAATTAAGTAGCATGTATCGCATTTTACCTTGCCTTATTTTAATCATTATAGTTTCTAGTTGTTCCGTAATTAAAATGAATTACAATCGCGATAAAATCCTCAGTAGGTATTCAGACAGTTATAAAATATACCTTGACTCAACATTAATTGGTTTAGAAAACTATTATCTAGATAGTGATAATATCAAATCTGTAGTAAGAGATAAAAGGAGTAATTCTATCTACATTGAAAGAGATACAATCCTTGATTTTTTAGAGTTTAAAGAATATTTTCAAGATAAGAATTACAACAGTTTACTGGTCATTAATGGCGTTCCTGTTGATCCAGAAACAGGAAAGAATTTAAAAGTTAGTAAGAAAGCATTAATCAACATAACTGTTTTAAAGAACGATTCTATTAATGCTTCGCTTTTTCATCACACGTATCAAGATGTCTTGATTTTACAAATAAAAGAAAGATAACTTAAAGCTTCCCTAAGGGCAGACTTAAGTCTGCCCTTAGGAAGAAGACTATAGTTTTTCAAATTCCTGTTTTAGTTCTCCAGTTTTGTGATGCTGCTTTTGATTTTTAATGTAATTAGCAATCATATCGACATCCTTTTTACTGATGGTAAATGCTCCGTAACCTCTGGACCATTCAAAAAGTTGTTGATTTCCAGATAAATCATTCATGAATCTGGAACTTGATCCTTTTAATAGTTGAGCGATATATGAAACGGTAACTTTCGCTGGTATTTTTAATAAAATATGCAAATGGTCAGGCATGCCATTAATCATCAACGGAATTGTATCCAGTTCCTCTGCCTTTTTCCATAAAAATGAATGTAGTTGAGATTCTATACGATCCATAATCATGTAATCTCTATGTTTTGTTACAAAGACAAGATGTAAATAGAGTTGTAAGTTGTTTCGTGACATACCATAAAAGTAAAAATTTTAGTTGAGTCAAAAAGATTAAACTTTTCCCAAGGGCAGACTTAAGTCTGCCTTTAGGGAAGAACGCTTGTCCTACTCTGGCATCACCACATAACTATCATCATCATCCATCATTGGAAAAGATTTGTCTTTCCAGGCCTGTTTGGCCGCTGCGATTTTTTCTTTAGAATGACTTACAAAGTTCCAGTAAATAAATCGTTCTTCTGGGAAAGGCTCACCGCCGAAAAGCAATATGTGACTACCTGCATGTACCGTCATATTACAAACATCTTCGGTTTTACTTACGAGCATGTTTCCTTTTTCAATCACATCACCACAAGCGCTCACACTGCCTGAAACTATGGTAACGCCTATCTCACCACTAAGATTTCCAGCAACATTGAGTTGATAGTCTTCAGTGGTTTTGATCTCCACCATAAAAAGATCAGAATGCACAGGAACTGGTGACTTATGACCGTATCCTTTTCCAGCTACGAGAGTAAAGTTGGCTCCTTTTTCTTGCCAACTAGGTAGTTGAGAAGCTTCTATATGATGAAATTCAGGTTCAACGTCCTCTAAATCTTTGGGCAATGCTACCCAAATCTGATAGCCATGCATATTAAATACCGACTTAAAATCTCTTAAATATTCAGGTGTACGCTCTGTATGAGAACAACCTTTACCAGCGACCATCCAGTTTACAGATCCAGGCTCTATAACTTGGTGTGTTCCTATAGAATCTTGATGAGTAATTTGACCTTCTAATAAATAAGTAAGTGTAGAAAGCCCAATATGTGGATGTTGATCCACGTCCATATATTTATCAGGACCCAAAGTCGTCGGTCCCATATGATCTATAAAAATAAAAGGCCCAACCATGCGTTTTTTACGGAATGGGATCAAACGACCTACGAGAAAGTCACCTATATCACGGCTGCGTTCTTCAATTATCAAATCAGTATTAGACATAGCTTTTTATTTACTTTAAAGATATTAGGAATTATGATTTCAGAAAAGTAGCAGACTCTTATTATTTTAAACATATAATGATTAATTTTTCGATCATATAGTTATTACACTATTTACATAGGATAATACATTAATTCAAAAGAGTCGTTCAAATCATATAAATTTAATCTATCCGCTTTTTTTATGGTTTTTATTTTTTTTCCACCAAATAATATTTTCAATCTATTTCCTTTTTCGATGTATTCCCGTGGAGATAAAATAGCTTTGAAGATTAAACCTCTATATATGCTGTCGGCTGGATTATAATAATTTGGCGGTGTAATCCTAATTTTATTATAGTAATATTCGCGAGGACTGATTAGATAAATGTGCTCATTATTTTCTAAAACTCGCGCTTCTAAAAGGATCGCATGTTTATATTTAGCGAAATCTAAAATTTCAATCTTTGCTACTTTAAGATTAGAAAATAGTGAATCTAAATTTGCATTACTTGCCGAGATAATTTTCGGTTGCTTTATACTTGAGCAAGAAATAAAAGTCAAAAAAGAAATAGTTGATATAAGCAATATGTTGTTTAATCTCTCCATTCCGCAATAAAAAGGTTGGTATCGCGGCCACCACCGTTGTTACGATTAGAAGAGAAAGCAAGGTATTTGCCATTATTAGAAAATACAGGAAATGCGTCAAAAGTTTCACCGTGTGTAATGCGTTCTAGACCAGTTCCATCAGTATTAATCATATAAAGATTGAAAGGAAAACCGCGCTCTGCCTCAAAGTTTGACGAGAACAACACACGCTTTCCATCTGGTAAGAAAAACGGCGACCAGTTAGCATTTCCTAGTTGGGTTAACTGACGTAAATCAGACCCATCTGCATTACAAATGTAGAGTTCCATCTCTGTAGGCTGCACCAGTCCTACTTTCAATAAGTCTTTATATTCTTTGATTTCTTCTTCAGTTTTAGGACGTGAAGAGCGGAATATCAATTGCGATCCGTCAGGTGAGAAGAAAGCACCACCATCATAACCTAATTCATAAGTGATTTGCTTCACATTACTACCATCTATATCCATAGTATATAATTCTAGATCACCACTACGGTCACTGGTAAAAACGATTTTATCACCTTGCGGAGAAACAGTAGGCTCTGCATCATAACCTTTTTCGTTCGTCAATTGAGCTGTGATATTTCCATCTAGATCTGCTACAAAAATGTCGTAACTATCATAAATAGGCCATACATATTTACCATTTTCCTTAAGTGGTGTGTCTGGACAATCATCCATCGCAAGGTGCGTACTCGCATAAATGATATGCTCATTATCTGGTAAAAAATATGCGCAAGTCGTTCTTCCTTTACCGGTAGAGACCATTTTAGGCACGCTTTCGCGAAAGCTGTCTCCATTATTCATCAAGAACATTTGATCACATTCTACATCCCAAGCGGTGTTGTTGCTTTGAAACACCAATTGTTTATCATCAAAACTCCAGTAAGCCTCGGCATTATCGCCACCAAAGGTTACCTGCTGAATATCTTTAAAGTGATTTTCACCTTCCATGATTAATGGATTGTCATTTTGTGGAGCTGTGTTTTCTATTTGTGAAGAGGTAGTTTCTTCAGCTTTTGAAGCTTCTTTACAGCTCAAAAAACAGATTATTGTAATCAGAAATAGGAACGTTCTCATGGATGATTTAATTTTGAGCAAAATTACAAGCTAGATATGAGAATCACGATATTTTTTATAGCCATTTGTTTATTAGTCTCTTGCAAGACCGATTTAAAGAATCTAGAACCTGTAAAAGGCAATATGAAAGCCGATGTGGTTTATCTAGCATCAGACGACTTGCAAGGTCGTGAGACCGGTACTTCTTATGAATTGCAAGCGGCAGATTATATCGCAAAACGCATGAAAGAATCTGGCCTGGAACCTAAAGGTAATGCGGGAACTTATTTCCAAACTTTTTCCTTTAAACCATCCAGTGATCCACATCAAGAAGCCGCTTTTACAGACGAGAAAGGCGATGCATTTCTTACTGGTACTAACGTTCTAGGTTATATTGATAATGGCGCTGCACAAACAGTAGTCATAGGTGCGCATTATGATCACCTAGGAATGGGTGGTGAAGGTTCTCTACATCGTGAAGGAGAAGCTGTTCATAACGGAGCAGATGATAACGCTAGTGGTGTTGCGGTTATGTTAGATCTAGCTTACGAATTGAAAACAAGCGAGAAAAAAGGAAACAACTATTTATTCATGGCTTTTTCAGGCGAGGAAATGGGATTATTAGGGTCTAATTACTTTACTAAAAACCCTACCATAACCTTAGATTCTATTACTTACATGATTAATATGGATATGGTAGGACGATTGAATGAAGAAAAAACACTTGCCGTTTATGGAACAGGAACTTCACCACGATGGAACCAAATCATCAATGCCGTAAACAAAGACTTTAATCTCGCTTTAAATGAAAGTGGTGTAGGTCCTAGTGACCACACATCGTTTTACTTAAATGATATTCCCGTATTGCATTTCTTCACAGGGCAACATGAAGATTATCACAAACCAGGCGACGATGCTGATAAGTTGAACTATGATGGGATGCAAAAAATATCTGATTATATATTAAGAATCACAGCAGAGTTTGACAACGCAGGGAAACTAGCCTTTAGAAAGACTAAAAATGAAAGCGAAGAAGTACCACGTTTTAAAGTAGGTCTAGGAGTGGTGCCAGATTATTTATTTACCGGCAAAGGAATGCGCATCGATGGAATAAGCGAGGAAAAGCCAGCGCAAAAAGCAGGATTAATGAAAGGTGATATCGTTGTGAAATTAGGAGATAGCACGATTGTTGATATGATGAGTTACATGCGCACACTAGCAACATTTGATAACGGTGATAAAACTAAAGTTACCGTAGATCGTGATGGTAAAATGATAGAGAAAGAGATTGAATTTTAAGCTTTGAGTCTTGAAAAATTTAATTAAAGTAGATAAAATCAAAGAAACAACTTCATTTAATGATGCTGTAGCTTATTCTGCAAAAGGAGAGGCGCTTACGAGTGAACAATATGTAAATCATATTAAAGATATAAGAGTTAGAGTGGAAGATGGTGCGCAAACTTATACTACAAAAGAAGTCAAAGATTTTGTTTTAAATCAAACAAAGTCCTAATAAACTATTCTAGCTATTAAAAGAAAAAGAGTGAAAAACTTAAGATTACGTATTACTATAATATTTATTTTATTTATTCAGCTTTGTTTCTCCCAAGGCGAGGCAAACAATTGGTATTTTGGACAAAATGCCGCCATTACGTTTAATGGAGGCGCACCTGTAGGGCTAACAAATAGTGCACTAAACACTTTTGAAGGTTGTTCAACGATTTCTGATTCAAATGGTAACTTACTTTTTTATTCAGATGGTATTAGCGTATGGAATAGAAATCATCAGGTAATGCCTAATGGAACTGGTTTATTAGGTGATCCATCTTCTACACAATCTGGGATAGTAGTTCCTCATCCAGGAAATACGGATTTGTTTTATCTGTTTTCTATTGATAAAGAAGGGAATCCTAATGGTTTAAGATATAGTATCATAGACATGAGTTTAGATAATGGACTTGGTGATGTCAATTCTTCAAAAAACATTTTACTTTATACGCCTTCCACAGAAAAAATAACAGCGATTACTCATGCCAATGGCAATGACATTTGGGTTGTAACACACAAATACAGAACCAATGAATTTTTTACTTATTTAATTGATAACGCAGGCATTAATAGTACACCTATAATCACGTCAATAGGTTTTAGACCTATCGTAACTACTGATGCAATAGGATGTATGAAGACCTCTCCTGATGGCAATAAAATAGCTGTAGCATACGGAAATGAGGGACTTGTTGAAATTTTTGATTTTGACACAAATACTGGGATAATTTCCAACTTAATTCAAATCCCTGGTCAAAGGAATCTTTCATTAAACGCGCCAAATTTAATTTATGGTATAGAATTTTCTCCTAATAGTAATTACTTATATGTAAGTGCGCAAGCAGATGCAATTTTTCAATTCGATATCACTAGTTTTAATCAAAATGATATTATTAATTCAAAAATAAGAATTAATCCGACACCTTCACCACCGTCTAATATTGACGAACCCTTTAATAATTTACAACTTGGTCCTGATGGTAAAATATATGTGGCACAGTTTGATTACAACTACCTTGGAGTAATCAATAATCCAAATCTTGCTGGAAATGCATGTGATTATCAATTAAATGGTGTTCTTCTTCCTACAGGAGTTTGTCAAGCCGGTCTGCCACCATTTATAGCTTCTTATTTTTCCTCAAGTATTACCGCAGATAATACTTGTTTAGGAGATGTAACCAATTTTTCAATCTCTTCAAATCAAACCATTGATTCTATTTCATGGGATTTTGGAGATGGTAATAATTCTAATCTAGAGAACCCTTCACATACCTATGCTACGACAGGATCTTATAATGTTGTAGTTACCATATCATCAGGTGGAGAAGTCTTTACAAATAATAGAACAGTGGAGATTTTTGAGCAGCCTACTGCCTCAACGCCTCAAAACATAGAAATTTGTGATTCAAACAATGATGGCTTTATCAATTTCGATTTGACACAACAAGATTCAGCAATCCTAAATGGTCAGTCTGCTGCTACTTTTGAGGTGGTTTATTTTGAAAGTTTGTCCGATTACAATAATGATTCTCCTATCTCAAATCCTTCTGCGTATGTTAATAATGTAGCATTTGGAACTCAAACGATTATTGCAAGTGTTCGAAATATAGGGAACGATGAATGTGAAGCCATGACTTCATTTGATATTCAAGTATTTGAATCGCCTATGCCTGCCTTATCTGTTTCTGCGATAAGATTATGTGATAACAATTCCGTAGGTTCTGATTCAGATGGACGTATACTTTTTGATTTGACTACAAATGAATCAGCTATTTACAACGGGCAATCTTCCACAGGTTTTGAACTAGAGTATTTTACTGATGCCTCATTGACAAGCCCTATTTCAAATCCAGCTGCATATCAAAACACCAATAGATCAGAAACGATCTATGTGCAAATGAGTAATAGATTGCAAACAACTTGCGTCGCAACAACGAGCTTTGATATAGAAGTTTTAGAGTTACCTACGATAAACGCTACAGTTCAACTAAATCAATGTGATGATGATATTGATGGGATAACAACTTTTAACCTGAATCAGGTCATTGACGAGATTATCCCAAATCTCAACACAAATACAATCACGTTCTATGAGAACCTATCAAGCGCTGAGAATGCTACGAACTCAATAACTAATCTAACGGCATACCAAAACACTACTTCAACCGCACAAAATATTTATGCAAGAGTGGAAAATACAGAAGGCTGCTTTAGAACAGCCCAAATAGATCTAAATGTGAGTACCAGTCAAATACCACCTTCTTTTATAAGAACTATTTATCAATGTGATGATGGGACTGATTTGTATGATGGAGTTGCTACTTTTGATTTAACTACTGCTCAAGCAGATATTGCTGCGCTATTTCCTGCTGGGCAGACTATTGATGTTAATTTCTATCGCAATGAAATAGATGCACTCGCTGAAGCAAATCCTATTACAAATATTTCAGCTCATCAAAACTTAGGTTCTCTCAACTCACAAGATATCTTTGTAAGAGTTGATAATGCCTCTAACGACTGCGTTGGTTTAGGTCATCATGTAACTTTGATTGTAGAAGAAAATCCTAGCGCGCCTAACAACATAATTATCGATCAGTGCGATGCAAATAACGATGGTGTCGAATCCATTGATACTTCAAATATCAATGCGCAATTACTACAAGGTCAAATAGGTGTAAATTTGACTTATAGAGACAGCAATGGAAATGTATTGCCTAATCCACTTCCTAATCCCTTGATAACCGCTTCACAAACAATTGATGTAGAAATGACTAATGCCAGTTCATTAGATCCAGATGGTGTTTGTACAGTGATGACTCAAATTGAAATCATAGTTGAACCTGGCGTTGTTGCTAATCCTATTCCTGTATTTGAAGTTTGTGATACTGATAATGACGGTATTTTTGCATTTAATACCAGCACGATAGAATCCACTTTATTAGATTCTCAAACTGCTGTGACTGTAACCTACGAAGATGAAAATGGCGTGTCGCTCTCGAGTCCATTACCTAATCCTTTTATTACAAGTAGTCAGACCATAACTGCTACCGTAATTAATCCTTCTAACTCGTTTTGCTTTGCACAAACTACGATTGAATTTGTCGTAAACCTAACACCAGAAGCAAATTCAGTTGCAAACGATATTGTTTGTGATGACAGTTCCAGAGATGGGGAGCATGTTTTTGATTTATCTAATTATGACAGTCAAGCTTTAAACAGTCAGTCTGCAACAGATTTTGTAGTCACTTACCATTCCAGTCAGTCAGATGCTGACTCTGGAAACAGCGCTTTACCTAATTTTTATACCACTACATCAGCTAGAGAAACGTTGTTTGTGCGCATAGAAAATAGAAATAATGCCAGCTGTAACGACACAAGTGTTTCGTTTGACATAGGAGTTTCTAGGTTGCCTATCGCAAATCAACCTACCGATATAGAAGTTTGTGATGATAGTTCTAATGATGGTGTAGAAGTTTTTGATCTTCGCTTTCGCGAAAGCGAGATTTTAGGCGGTCAAACTGCTACTGATAATATAATAAGTTACCATACAAGCCAGTCAGATGCAGATCTTGGAATCAATGAATTACCTTTTACTTATTCCAATCAAACAACTAATGAAGAGATATTCGTACGTGTAGAAAATACAACTAATGAAAGTTGTTACGCTACCACTTCATTTCGTATCAACGTTTATGAACAACCTGTACTTTTTATGCAAGATCAATGGGCTATTTGTGAAAATGATACAGTAGAATTAGTTGCTGATTCTGGATTTGACAGTTACTTATGGTCTACTGGAGAAACCACTTCTTCCATAATTATAGACACGCCTGGTAATTATACGGTGACTGTTTCAAATGATTATGGCGCACTAATCTGTGAAGAAACAAAAGATATAACAGTAGTAGAATCTACTATTGCAGTGATAAGAAATATTGAAATCGAAGACTGGAGTCAAAACAATAACAGCGTTTTTGTAGAAGTAGATGGATCTGGAGATTATGAGTATTCTCTCGATGGAGTCATCTATCAAGATAGCAATCGTTTTGACAATTTACCTATGGGCGATTATCAAATTTACGTTCGTGATAAAAATGGTTGTGGGATTGTAGAGCAGGATGTTTATTTATTGTTTTACCCAAGATTTTTTACGCCAAATGGAGATGGGTTTAACGATTACTGGCAGCTATTTAACTCAGAACAAGAACCTACCAATAAGATTTATATTTTTGATCGTTATGGTAAGTTGCTAAAACAAATCAGTCCCGAAGGACCGGGCTGGGATGGCACTTTTAATGGTAGTCCTGTACCATCGAGCGACTATTGGTTTAGGGTTGAGCGTAGTAATGGTGCTATTTATAATGGGCATTTTACACTGAAGCGTTAATAGGTCTAATTTTAATTTGAAAAACGTTTCAATTTTATTTTTCTATTTACATTTTCAGATTACTTTTGCACCCAATCTCAAGGGGTGCTTTTAGAAATAAAGGCTGAGATTATACCCAAGGAACCTGAGCGAGTAATGTCGCTAAGGGAAAAGATGTAAACTGGTTTTGATGTGTGAATTATTTCGCTTTCGCGAAAGCGTGCATCTAATTATTTTATTTCAAGAGAATCCTTCAAACATTTTTTTAATCAAACCGAATAAATGCCCCTTTTATTTGAACTTAAACAAAGTTCTTATGAAACATTTACGTCGCGTTTTAATTGCAGCTGCATTAACAACAGTCAGTCTCGCAACAGCGCAAAATTCACAAGTCAAAGACTCAACCGAAGCAAAAAAGCTAGATGAAGTCTTAGTAAAAGCAGTACGAGTGGATGCCAAATCTCCTATCACACACAGTAATTTCTCAAAAGAAGAAATCGCAAAACGCAACTTAGGACAGGATATTCCTACCTTAATTAATTTCCTGCCATCAGTAGTGACTACAACAGACGCTGGGGCAGGAATAGGTTACAGTAGTTTAAGAATTCGTGGAGTAGATGCACAATCTACTAACGTAACTATAAACGGTATTCCATATTCTGATGCAGAGTCATTGGGAACGTTTTGGGTGAATCTGGGAGATTTCTCTTCATCTGTAGAAAATTTACAAGTACAACGTGGTGTAGGAACGAGTACGAATGGTAGTGGTGCTTTTGGAGCTAGTATCAACGTTTTGACTGATGCGTTTTCAAAAGAATCTACTGGTGAAATTTCTAATTCTTGGGGTAGTTTTAATAGTAGAAAACATACTGTTAAGTTTTCCACAGGCTTAATGGGCACTGATGCCGAGAATAGTCGTGGTATTGAAATCGCTGGACGTCTTTCTAATATTGAGTCAGACGGCTATATAGATCGCGCATCAACAAGTTTGAAATCTTATTTTCTTCAAGGTTCTTATGTAGATGACAATACTCTTATAAAAGCAATCACTTTTGGTGGTAATAATGTAACTTATCAGTCATGGTTCGGTATCGATGCAGAACAGTTACGAGAAGACAGAAGATTTAATCCAGCAGGACAGTATACTGATGAAAATGGTAACACGCAGTTCTATGATAATGAAGTTGATGATTACCGACAGGATCATTATCAACTACATTGGAACCAGCGTTACAGTAACAATTGGTCTTCAAACGTAGGTTTAAATTATACATATGGTCGTGGTTTCTTTGAACAATTTAGAGAAGATGATGATTTTGATACTTATGGATTTGAAGAGCTTACAGTAGATGGAGCCGTGGTTAACACTACCGATTTAATACGTCGTCGCTGGTTAGATAACGATTATTATGTGGTAAATGCTAGTGTTAATTATAAAGATAACAGCATTGATTTAATATCTGGAGTAAGTGCGAGTCACTATAATGGAGACCATTACGGAGAGGTGATTTGGGCACGATTTGCCAGTCAGAGCGAGATTAGAGATCGCTATTATGATGGAAATGGTAGAAAAAATGATTTCTCAGTTTTCTCAAAAGCTACTTATAGGCTTAACGATAAGGTGCAACTTTATGGAGACTTACAAGTAAGAAATGTAAATTACAAAACATCAGGAATCAATTCTGATCTAGATAATTTTGTGGTGGATAAAGATTTTACTTTCTTTAATCCTAAAGCAGGTATTACCTATAAATACGACGATAAAAACGATTTTTATTTCTCTTATGCTCGTGCAAATAGAGAACCAAATAGGAATGATTTTGAAAGCAATCCAGATATTAAACCTGAACAGCTCAACGATTTTGAATTAGGGTGGCGCCATACCAATGACAAGTTTAGGATTAGTACCAATGGATACTATATGTTGTATAACGAGCA
>CAZBCH010000185.1:0-10771 GCA_964490235.1 uncultured Flavobacteriaceae bacterium
AGTGACGTCCTAAAGCTACATCATCCCTAAAAGCTCCCGTATTATCGATGATTAATGCATTTTTAATTCCGTATGCAGTATAATCTATATCTTCTGGAGCGTTAGCACTTATCATTTTAACCGTTGTACCGTTAACGATCAATGCCTCTTGTTCCAGATCATAACTTACCGTTCCAGAAAAATCACCATGAACACTGTCTTGAGCAAGAAGGGAAGCTCTCTTTTCAAGAACGGCTTCTGTTATTGCCCCACGAGTAACGACAGCACGTAGTCTAAGCTGACTCCCTTTTCCAGCTTTAGTCATTAACTCTCGTGCTAGAAGTCTACCTATTCTACCAAAACCGTATAGAACCACATCTTTAGGCACAATTTGTTCTGATTTTTGTGCGTCGCCTAGCTTTTTCATTACAAAGCTCATGGCATCTTGCATCTCATTTTCTTCTAGATGGTATTCATAAGTAAGTTTACCTATGTCTAATTTTGCAGGCGGTAAGTCTAGCGATAACAATGCTTGTGCAATTTCCACACTATCAAAAACCGAAATAGGTTTCTGTACAAATTTTCCAGCATACTCATGCAAATTGATTATTTCACTTACATTTCTATCAATTAATTGGTTTCTAAAAAGAACCAATTCAATAGAACGATCATACCATAAATCACTTACAGCTTTGATAAATGCAACAGCAGCACGTCGCCTATCGGTTTGAAAAGCGAGCTCTTTTTCATAAGTATCTACTTGGTTACTCATAAATGTGGGTTTAATTGTGTTTAATTTTTTGCAAAAATAAGAATACTATAACGTTATAGTAGAACTATTTATAAATTATTTTTCATTTCCTGATAAATTAAAGATATCTATCCTTATTTCGCTTTCGCGAAAGCGTACATCACAACAACAATATAGAACTTTTAAAAATTTAATAAATTCCTTTTATAAATAAATATGAAGTTCATTTTTTACAAATCCCTTGCGATTTACCTAAGAATCTTACGTATATTTACACCTAAGATTCTTAGGTATGTCAAATAATCAATTATACAGAGGTAGTCTCACCACTATCATCATGCGTCTTCTAGAGAAAGAAGGTAAAATGTATGGATATGAAATTACACAAAAGGTAAAAGAGATAACTGGTGGCAGTATGGATATTAAAGAAGGCGCCTTGTATCCATCTTTACACAAATTGCAAGCTGCTGGTCACTTAAAAGTAGAGGCAGAGAAAGTAGAAAATAGAATTAGAAAATATTATTCTCTTACTGCGCAAGGTGAAAAGGAAACAGTAAATATGCTTGCAGATCTTAAAGAATATATGGAAAACATGCAGGCTATTATCAACCCTAAACTTGCTTATTAATATGAAAGTAAATGCTATTCAAATAGAGCAATTGTTTCAATTTACCAGAAAACATTATGTAGAATGGTACGATCTTCAATCTGAATTAGTAGACCATCTAGCTAATGGTATTGAAAAACAATGGGAAGAATATCCATCTAGAAATTTTGATGACGCGTTACAAGTGGAATTCAAAAAGTTTGGTGTATTTGGATTTATGGACGTAGTAGAAGAAAGGCAAAAATCTCTAGGTAAAAAATACACTAGAATTATATGGAAACATATTGTAGGTTTCTTCAAGTTACCAAAGATTCTTATGCTGGTATTATTAACAGCACTTACTTATTATTTACTAAGTAACATGGATTTGAGCAATGATTTTTATTCTCTAGTAATGGTTATTATGTTTGTTTCCTACTTTATATTTCTAAGTGTGAAGAATTATAGAAACCGAAAGGCCAAACAAAAATCTGGTGAGAAAAAATGGTTGTTTGAAGAAATCATATCACAACACGGTTCAGGTTTTGGAATAGGTTTTCTACCTATTTACCTGTTTAATATTTTGATTCCCAATAGAACTAATTTCACAGAATTAAATCCTTACGTTCTGATTACTATTAGCTTCCTTTTTGTTCTTTTATGTATCATGATTTATGTTATGCTAGTAGAAATTCCTAAAAAAGCTGAAGATTATCTGGAAGATACCTATCCAGAATACAAGCTAGTCGATTAGGTAAATAAAAATCCCTAAATGATTTTTATTCATTTAGGGATTTATGATTATGTCCAGCAAGGTAATCGCTTAATCTACAGTATATCTAAATCGCTCTATTTCACCATTGCTATTCATCATTTGTATAAGCAATGTTTCATTAGGATCTACATTTCTTAAAATAGATTGTACATCATCGATATCACCTACAACTACATCGTTAATTTTTGTGATGATGTAATCTGACATGTCATATCTGGCTAACTCACCTATGGTGCGTACTATTTTAACTCCTTTTTTAACGCCATAAGTTTTTAGATCTTTCTTAGTTAGGTTGCGCAGGTCCATATCTATTGTAGGTATCGTAACCGTATTATTTTTAGTCAGTTCTATAGTAATATTTTTAGTAACTCCGTTACTTATAACAGTTGCAACAACTTTATCACCAGGATTTTTACTGGTTACATATCCGGTAAGGTCTGCAAATTTTTTGATTTTAATGTTATCAATCATTGTGATAACATCACCTTCCTTAAGTCCAGCATCTGCGGCACCACTATCTTCTACAACTTCAGCTACTACAATTCCTTCACTTTCATCTATTCCTAATTCGTCTGCGATATTGCCATTTAAATTACCACCTTTGATTCCCAGCATTCCTTTTTGTACAAAGCCATATTCCATAATATCGTTAATGATCTTGCGAGCATTATTAGAAGGAACGGCAAATGAGTAACCTACATAGGAACCAGTCTTTGAAGCGATAGCAGTATTTATCCCTACTAATTCGCCATTAGTATTTACAAGAGCACCTCCAGAATTTCCTGGATTAACTGCTGCATCAGTTTGTATAAAACTTTGTGCGACGGCATCACGTGTATCAAGATCACGACCTTTGGCACTTACAATACCAGCTGTAACAGTACTTGTTAAATTAAATGGATTACCTACTGCAAGAACCCATTCACCTATTTTAGTCTGATCAGAATCTCCAAAAACTATATAGGGTAGCGATTCATCTGCTTCAATTTTTAAGAGGGCAATATCACTATTAGGTTCTGTACCTATAAGTTCTGCCTTATATGTTTTATTGTTGTTAAGAGTGACTTCTAGTTCTCTAGCGTTTTCAATGACATGATTATTTGTCACGATGTAACCATCTTCTGTAATGATTACTCCGCTACCACTTCCTATAGCTTCTCTATAGGGAACGCGGCCTCTACTTAAATCAAAAAACGATGGTCTAACACGTGTAACTGTCTTGTTTTTTACATGAACTACTGCATGAACTGTTTTCTCTGCCGCTTGGGTAAAATCGACTCCACCTATGGTTGTAGCTTCAGTATAGTTGACCGCTTGAATAGGAGCGGTGTCTTCTTGTGAAGAAGTATTCTTATATAAAAGATGTTGAGGTTCTTCTTCAATAAATAATTTATAAGATCCCAAAACAACTGCGCCACCTAGGATGGCTATTCCTAATGTTTTTATAAATGATTTCATGTGCATTTTGTTTTTATTTCTTAATAACATAAAAATAATGCCATAATTATATTTTAAAAACAGCTTTAACGCTGTTTAACACTTAAAGAATTCAATGACTTGCTGTATTTTTGTAACGATGAAGGCAATTCCATTTTACAAGTATCAGGGCACAGGTAATGATTTTATAATCATAGATAATAGGCAACATATTTTTGATAAAAATAATACGCATAAAATTAAAAAATTATGCGATCGTAAATTCGGAATAGGAGCAGATGGCCTTATGCTACTAGAAAATCATGATCATCTAGATTTCACCATGGTATATTATAATGCTGACGGTAATGAAAGTACCATGTGTGGGAACGGTGGTCGTTGCCTAGTAAGTTTTGCTCAATACCTCACTATCATAAAAGATACAACCTCTTTTGAAGCAATTGATGGCGTGCATCATGCGCACTTATACGCAAATGGTGAGGTAAGTTTACAAATGACTAATGTAAATTCACTTCAAGTTTTTGATGGGCATGTATTTACAAATACAGGTTCACCGCATCATGTACAACTTACAGATAATGTGGAGCATACTGATGTCGTTTCTCAAGGGAGACATTTGCGCAATACCCTTTACGGTAAAGAAGGTGCAAATATCAATTTTGTAGAACCGCAAGGAGGCAACACATTTAAAGTGCGTACCTACGAGCGAGGTGTAGAAGATGAAACTTTAAGTTGTGGAACTGGTGTTACTGCTGTTGCCCTAGCAATGCATTACACGAGACAAACTGACGATCATCAAGTACAGTTAAGCACACCTGGTGGAGTATTAAAAGTAAAATACCAGCCTAGTCCAGATGGTTATAAAGATATCTGGCTTACTGGTGCTGCTACGCAAGTTTTTAAAGGAGAAGTGGTTGTATGATGTTAACTAATGCTATATGCCATCTACGAGCCGTAGATCCAGAAGATCTAGAATACATCTATGAACTAGAGAACAATCCGGCATTATGGGAATTTGGTCATACGATCACACCGTATTCAAAATTCACTATACGTGAATATTTAGAAAATGCACATCGTGATATTTATGAAGTAAAACAATTGCGACTCGCTATTTGTAATAATAAAAGAGAAATAAAAGGTGTTGTAGACCTGTATGATTTTGATCCATTTCACAAACGAGCAGGTGTAGGCATCGTTATATCTCAAGAGTCTGATAGGGCACAAGGTCTTGCCACCGCGGCATTAGAATTAATTATAGAATATTCCTTTAAACATTTGCGATTGCACCAGTTATATGCGAGTATAAGTGAAGATAATATTTCTAGTCGCAGGTTGTTTGAGAAGTTACGCTTTCGCGAAAGCGGAATAAAAAAAGACTGGATTGCCACAGCAACAGCATATAAAAATGAACACCTTTACCAATTGATTAATGAAAAGTAATTACAAAAAAGTCATCCTTGGAATAGTATTATTAGGACTAGTTATTATGGGTGTGTTTGCTTATAATGTATGGGCTGTGTTATTTGCACCAAATACTAATTTTGAAACAGATACTTATGAGGTGTTTATTCCTTCTAATGCAGATTATAACGACGCATTTTTAATCATTGCCGATGCTGTAAAAAATAGGGACGATTTGCACACCACAGCTGTGAAGAAAAAATATCATGAAAACGTAAAACCTGGTAGGTATTTAATAAAAAAAGGTTCTAGCAACAACGATATAATTAATACCGTGCGCAGTCAAAATATTCCTATCAAGGTAACTTTTAATAATCAGGAACGATTAGAAAATCTAGCTGGAAGAATTGCTGATCAAATAGAGCCAGACAGCCTGGCTTTATTGAACGCCATGCGAGATCCTAAGTTTTTAAAAGACCATGGACTTGATGAAAATACTGCATTGAGTATGTATTTACCTAATTCTTATGAGACTTACTGGAATACTACTGCAGCAGGTTTTCGCGATAAAATGCTGGCCTATCATCAACAATTCTGGAATAAGGATAGAGTTGCAAAAGCTGCAAAACAAGATCTCACACCTACAGAGGTTTATACTCTTGCTTCTATAGTTCAAAAAGAAACAGCAAAGGTTGATGAAATGCCTAGAGTAGCAGGCGTCTACCTTAACAGACTTTCTAGAGGTATCAAACTTGATGCAGATCCTACCGTAATTTATGCAAAGAAAAAATCAGAGAATGATTTTAACCAACAAATAAAACAAGTTTTATATAAACATCTAGAAATTGATAATCCATACAATACCTATAAATATTCTAGTTTGCCACCAGGTCCTATTGTAACTCCAGATCTTACCGCGGTAAATGCTGTATTAAATCCAGAAAAACATGATTATTTGTATTTTGTTGCAGATGTAGAGAACTTTGGTTACCACAAGTTTGCTAAAACACTTGCACAACACAATCGCAATGCTGCTGCTTATAGAAAATGGATTGCAAAGAATAATCGATAAAACACTTCAGTATTCATTATTATTTACTTATATACTATCTAAGAGTATTTAATGAAGTAACTACAAAAGAGTTCTTTTTAAGTTTTTTCATAATTAGATATGATACTTTTTTGCTAGCAGATTAAAAATATCGAACTAGTCTTACTAAATGTGTTTTGATTTTGAGCACTATTTCTAAAAGCAGAATTAATTCTGCCCTTAGGGATTCAATCCATTAAATTTGACATTGAGCCTAATTGTTTGATAGTGAGCTAAAATTTTGACCTTTTGGTTTTTAGTTTTGTTATTTTTTGTTAAAAATATGAGGTAGTTCATAAGATATCGTTTTCGCAAAGTTTAACTTTGGTTAATTTATTTACCCATTTTATAGATTAACGACATCTTTTTTACAGTTGTATTCTTAAAACATCGATTTAAGGTTAATTTTTCCCTGCGATTTGTTATTAAAGTCTTCTTTAACAGTAGTTTGTAAATTATAAGCGATAGTGTCGTAAATTTGCGCCGCTTTATAGAAAAGAGTGACAGCAGCTTTTCGAAAACAAACTATATGAAGTCACAATTTGTGAGTTTTATTGCTTATCCAGCATTGTTGTTGATGAGCTACTCGGTATTTAACACGACGAGTTCAAATACCGATTCTAGTACCTTAGATGTTACTAATGATTATGTAATCTCTTCTGAGGCTAAAGTAGTGGGACCTATAAAACTTCCTACAACTGAAAAACCTAGTATCAGAGATTTATCTCTTGCTACTTCTGGAGAGGATAGTTTTATTTCTTTTAAAGAAGCACTAGCTTTTAAAGAATCTAGAGGTCAGTACTGGCGTGTTAATAGTTTAGGATATTTAGGTAAATATCAATTTGGCGCGACTACGCTTAAACATTTTGGCGTTACTGATACTGAAGCATTTCTTAACTCAGTAAGTCTTCAAGAGCGTATCTTCCTAAAATACCTAAGATACAATCATAAATCACTCAAGTCTTACATCGAGAAATACGAAGGCAAGACTATCGCTGGAGTAGAAGTTACCGAAAGCGGAATTCTTGCTGCCGCACATCTGTCTGGACCTGGTGGCGTTAGAAAGTTTTTAAAATCTAATGGAAATTTAAGTAGTAAAGATGCCTACGGTAGTTCAGTACGATCTTATATGAAAAAATTTGGAGGTTATGATTTAAGTGACGTGTTGTAAATCTATTCACTAGTAAAAATAATAAAAGGGATGAAATTGAGTTTTTCATCCCTTTTTTAATATTTCACAACTAGATATATTTCTTGCTCTGTAATTGTAATTAGTAAAGCTTCATTAGTTTTAATATAGTAAAGAACGTGACTCTATTTTAATTTCTACTCCCAAAGATTGCACTACCTATACGTACCATTGTGCTGCCTTCTTCTAGCGCTATTTTATAATCGCCTGTCATGCCCATAGAAAGTTCTGTAAAATCATGTCTAGAATCCAGTAAATTAGCTGCTTTAATCTTTTCAAATGTTGCGGCTAGCGATTTAAATTCTTCCCTCACTTGAACTTCATTATCAGTAAAAGTAGCCATGCCCATCAGTCCTTTAATTTGAACATTTTTATAATCCTTAAAAACCTGATCATTTAATAATGTCATCAATTCTTCTTGGTCAAAACCAAATTTTGAATCTTCTTGAGCGATATGTATTTGTAATAAACAATCTATCACACGATCGTTATTTTTTGCTTGCTTATTGATCTCTTTTAGCAATCTAGGAGAATCTACACTATGAATTAAATGTACATAGGGTGCCATGTATTTAACCTTATTACGTTGCGTATGACCTATCATGTGCCAGCAAATGTCTTTCGGTAAGGTTTCCCATTTTTCGGTCATTTCTTGAATTTTATTTTCTCCAAAATGCCGCTGGCCAGCCTCATATGCCTCTTCAAGATCGCTTATAGGTTTTGTTTTACTTACTGCTACAAGAGTTGCTTGTGGTTGTACGCTTTCGCGAAAGCGTAACAAAGATTCTTTAATTGTGCTCATTTCTAAAATTCATAAATTATCAAGCCACTAGGCAGCTTGGGACGGATAAAGGTACTTTTGGGAGGCATTCTTAAGTCGGCATCTGCGATGGATTTCATTTGTTCTACCGTTGCAGGATACAAACCAAAACCTACAGCAAATTCACCGTTGTCTATACGCTCTTTAATATGCATAATATCATGTTTGCCATAGCTGTATTTTATCCTTAGATCTGTGCGTAAATCTTCTATTCCTAGAATAGGTTTTAGAATTAAATCATACAACATTTGCGTATCTAAATCTTCTAATGGATTTGAAATTTTATGCAAGCCTTTGCGCAGGTACAAGCTATAAAATTCACCATCTAGATACATGCTGAAATGGTGTTTTTTAGACGGTTTATATAATTCTATGCCTCGATTTTGTATTCTAAAGTTTTGATCTAATTTTATTAAAAACTCTTCTTTTGTAAGGCCATTAAGATCTTTTACTTGTCTATTAAACTCATAAATGTTGAGTTGATTTTCTGCAATTAGAAGGCTCATAAAATAATGATAGCTTTCTTGATCAGCATCCATTTCCTGAGATAATAGGGAAGAACTAGCACTGCGATGGTGACCATCTGCAATATAAAGTTCTGGTATATCTTCAAATTGTTGTACTAGGCTTTTAATTATTTCTGAATCTGTTATTGCCCAAATCTTATGAGAATTAAAATCTGTTGTAGAGAAAAATGTATCTGGATCTCTTTGTTTAATCTTATCGATCAAATCGTTTATATCAGATCGATCTTTGTAAGTGAGTAAAACAGGCTCTGCATTAAACCCAGCTGATTTTAAATAGTCTTTAAAAAGAACTTCTTTAAAACTAAGAGTGTCTTCGTGCTTTTTGATCCTATTATCTTGATAATCTTTTGTACTAGTACCAGCAATAATCCCAGTATAACTATGATGAGGATCTATATTTTCATACAAGTAAAAAGCAGGTAGATTATCTTGAACTAAGTAACCTTCTTCTTTAAACTCTAAATACCTATTGCGCACTAAATTAAAACGCTCAATACCAGAGATTTCTTGATTGAACTTGTAGCCTGGATTAAGAATTTGTAGAAAACTATACGGATTATATTTAAGCTGTGCTTTTAACTCTTTCTTTCCATAATCCTGATAAGTGCGCGAGATGAGGTGCGCCGCTTTATCTGCCGCTGCTCGTACTCCTTTAAATGGTTTTATTCTGGGCATAATTTCATTTTATTTCTCCTAACCAAACGTTGCCTTTTTTAAAAGCTCTATAATCTATATCAGGAAAATTAGGATCGATAACTTTTCTATGTGTCTTTTTACCCATTTTTATATACCATCTTTTCTCTTCTTCATAATCTTGCAAGGAACAATAATCATCTGGCCTTCCTAATTCATTAAAATTGTATAATTCTTCGTCTAGTCTATGTTCCCAGATAAATTCTGGGTATTTGTGTGCGATATCACTTATTCCAGAATTTTCTATAGCGATAGTTTGCTCTGGTCGTGCATGGGTTACGTCATAAAAGTTAATCATTTCATCTACTGCACAAACTACTTGAGAGTTTGAAAATCTATGATCATACAGCCAAATTTTTAAGTAATATGGCTTACCTAGTTGATCTAATTGTTTTTTACGTGCTTTATAAATTTCTATCAATCCTTGGGTAATTAATTTTCTAGCTTTTCCTTTAGGTTGTGGTATAATACTGTCAGTTAAAGAGAGATCAGAAAATGGACTGATCCATATTTTAACCCAATCACGTTGCCTACTTTGAAAATAATCAAGATCAATAGACTTATTAAATTCTATCCAAGAAGCTATGTCTTTCCATAGGTTTTGAAAGCCACGATATTTTTTATATTTCATTTACAAACCTTAGTAATAACATCATGCATTCCAATTGATTTATAGAATTATGAGTAATCAAATCATAATTTTAAAACTATTAAAATTATTTTAAGAGGCTGAAATTTAAGAGTTTAAATCTAGATTTCTCTACTTAAAATATATTCATTCCTTTTAATAATTCCATTTTCTTCAACTTCGTTATAAATGAAAACTTTTACAGCCTTAAACTCATCAAAATTAATAACCTCTTTATTAATAATTTTAAAAGAATCATCCACCATTTTTACACACTCAGAATCTTGTAGTTTTTCTGGATTAACATTTGAGATTGCTAGATTGATGAAGTAATCCATGCCACTAAAAGTAGTTGATGAACTTGCGCCCCAAGAGACCTGAATATCTTCTTTGGGTACTTTTACTTGTTCTGATAATTTTTGAACAAGCTCTGTTTTAGAATTTTTGTAATTCAAATTTCCATCAAACTCATTGATATTTGTGCTGGGCAATAATTTTTCACAAGACACTATACATAAGCTTACTACAAATAATAATACAATCTTTTTCATTTCTTTTTATTTAAAACTAGCACTCACTTTCTCTGCTTTTCTAGACTCACTATAATCATAAAAACCTTCTCCAGACTTCACACCTTTTTTACCTGCCATAACCATATTTACTAGTAATGGGCACGGAGCATATTTAGGATTTTTAAAACCGTCGTACATCACGTTTAGGATACTTAAACAGACATCTAATCCTATAAAGTCAGCTAGTTGCAAAGGTCCCATAGGATGTGCCATACCTAATTTCATAACGGTATCAATTTCTTCTACGCCAGCAACGCCATTGTAAAGTGTTTCTATTGCCTCATTAATCATAGGCATCAAAATACGATTTGCTACAAAAC
>CAZBCH010000186.1:0-18122 GCA_964490235.1 uncultured Flavobacteriaceae bacterium
ATCATGTTAATGATTCAAAACAATCTAGACCATGCTGTAGCCCAACATCCTCACGAGTTGATTACTTATGGAGGTAATGGCGGCGTTTTTTCAAACTGGGCACAGTACTTATTAACTATGAAATATCTAAGCGAGATGACCGATGAGCAAACACTAGTGATGTATTCTGGGCATCCTATGGGATTGTTTCCATCACACAAGGGCGCACCTCGCTGCGTTGTAACTAATGGTATGATGATTCCTAATTACTCACAACCTGACGATTGGGAAAAATATAATGCGCTAGGTGTTACCCAATATGGTCAAATGACGGCTGGCTCTTACATGTACATAGGTCCTCAAGGAATTGTGCACGGAACTACTATTACAGTTTTAAATGCCTTTAGAAAAATTAAAAAATCACCTACAGGTAACATATTTGTAACCTCAGGCCTTGGTGGAATGAGCGGTGCACAACCCAAAGCTGGTAACATTGCCGGTTGTATCACCATCTGTGCAGAGATGAATCCAAAAGCCGTGCAAACCAGACACTCTCAAGGTTGGGTAGATATTGTGATTAAAAACACTCATGACCTCATTGCCAGAGTTCATAAAGCTCAAAAAAATAAAGAAACAGTTTCCATTGCCTATGAAGGAAATGTTGTTCATGTATGGGAAGCTTTATACCATGCAAAAATTCATGTTGCCATAGGAAGTGATCAGACCAGTTTACACAATCCATGGGCAGGCGGTTATTATCCAGTGGACCTCACATTTGATGAAGCAAACGAGATGATGAGTAATGATCCTGAACGTTTTAAAAAAGAAGTACAGCATTCTTTAAGACGTCATGTAGACGCGATTAATAAACATACAGTAAAAGGAACTTACTTCTTTGATTACGGTAACGCCTTTTTATTAGAATCCAGTCGTGCTAATGCTGATATTGCTGGAGTAGACAAAGAATTCAGGTATCCATCATATGTTCAGGATATTATGGGACCTATGTGTTTTGACTATGGTTTTGGTCCATTTAGATGGGTTTGCGCATCAAATGATCCAGAAGACCTTAAGAAAACAGATCAAATTGCGACTAAGGTGTTAGAAGAGCTATCGCAACAAGCTCCAGAGCGCATCCAGCAACAAATGCAGGATAACATAAAATGGATTAAAGGTGCACAAGAAAATAAATTAGTAGTAGGCTCTCAAGCAAGAATCTTATATGCAGATGCAGTAGGAAGAATAGAAATCGCTCGAGCATTTAATAATGCGATTGCAACTGGAGAAATAGGACCAGTCATTCTAGGTCGCGATCATCACGACGTATCTGGAACAGACAGTCCTTACAGGGAAACTTCTAATATTTATGATGGTTCTCGCTTTACAGCAGACATGGCTATCCAAAACGTCATAGGAGACAGTTTTAGAGGTGCTACTTGGGTCTCTATCCATAACGGTGGTGGCGTAGGTTGGGGAGAAGTTATTAATGGAGGTTTTGGAATGGTAATTGATGGTAGTAAGGAATCAGAAGATAAGTTAGAATCCATGCTTTTTTGGGATGTAAATAATGGTATTGCGCGTAGAAATTGGGCGAGAAATGAAAATGCCGTTTTTGCTATAGAAAGAGCCATGAAACTCAACCCTTCTTTAAAAGTTACCATACCTCATGAGGTAAGTGACGATTTGATAGAAAGTATTTAATCATTTTTAGAAAGTGGTCTATTAATACCGCTTTCGCGAAAGCAAACAAAAAATAAAAGCAATGAAAAAATTAGTAACTCTAGTGGTTGTATTTACTCTATTAGTAAGCTGCCAAACCGTGCGCGTTTCCCAAGACTATGCTCTTGATGCCAATTTTTCAACTTATAAAACATATGCTTATTTCAAAGCTGGAATTGATGAAGCAAATATTTCAGAGCTTGATAAAAAGCGAATTCTTAGAGCGATAGATACTGAAATGGCTGCAAAAGGTTTTGTTAAATCAGATAATCCAGACATGATGGTAAGCATATTTACAGATTCTAAGGAACGTGTAGATGTGTTTAACAACTGGGGCTGGGGCTTTGGCGGTGGCTGGGGCTGGGGCTTCGGTGGTGGCTGGGGCGGCTGGGGCAATAACGTAAGTCGCGTTACTGAAGGCGTACTTTACATTGATTTAATAGATGCACGTAAAAAAGAATTGATATGGCAAGGCGTAGGAACTGCACCTCTTAAATCTACTCCAGAAGAAAAAGTAGAACGCACAAATAAAATAGTGAAAGAAATATTGAAACAATATCCACCTATGCCGAGAGGTTAAAGAAGTATTGATAATTTAGAAAAGCTCTATCCCTATGTGGAATAGAGCTTTTTTTTATAGCATAATCTCCCAAGTTATATCAACCTGTTTATCAAAACTCTTTGAAACAGAGCAGTACTTCTCAAAACTTAAATCGGCTGCTTTTTGTGCTTTTTGAGCGTCTATTTTTCCTTCTAGAATTACTTTAACATGCATAGATTTAAAAGGCATAGAATCATCTAACAAGTAGCGTTCTCCTGTGACCTCAACCTTATAACTGGTAATTTCTTGGCGTTGCTTTTTAAGAATATGAATGATATCTATGGCGCTACAAGAGCCTACACCCATAAGTAATAACTCCATAGGGCTAACTCCTTGAACGTTTTCCATACCGCTATGGTCTATCATCACTGTATTGCCAGAACTACCTTTTGCTTCTAGTAGATACTCTGTATTCTTTCTTTCTAGGGTAACTTTCATTTTAGCTTTTTAATAATTAAGAATTTCCTCAATCTTCACCTTCACTTTCTCTGTACTCGGTATCATCGTTTCTTCCAATACTGAATTCAATGGAATCGCAGGCATATTTTCAGATCCTATGACCATTACTGGCGCATCTATGTATTTAAAACATTCTTCTTGTATCCGACCTTGTAAAGCACGAGAGAAACTATTTTCACTAGGTTCTTCGGTCACTACAAGACATTTTCCACATTTTTTCACACTTGCAAAAACGGTCTCATAATCTAGCGGATGCAGCGTTCTTAAATCCACTACTTCTACTCTATCCTGTAAACCAAGTTCTTCTGTAGCATTCATTGCCCAGTGCACACCCATTCCGTAAGTAATAATACTCAAGGTTTCTTCTTCCTCTTTTTTCCAGATTTCTTGAAGCACCCATGCTTTCCCAAAAGGCAATACATAATCTTCACTAGGTTCTACACTCGTAGCTCCTTTAGTTCCTTTTACTTTAGACCAGTACAATCCTTTGTGTTCAAAAATCACCACTGGATTAGGGTCATAGTAAGCAGCTTTCATCAATCCTTTTAAATCGGCACCATTTGATGGGTAGGCGATCTTTAAACCTCTAATATTAGAAACCACACTTTCCATAGAACTAGAGTGGTAAGGACCACCAGAACCGTAAGCACCTATAGGCACTCTCAAGATCATCGATACTGGCCATTTTCCATTACTTAAGTAACAAGAACGAGACACCTCTGTAAACAGCTGATTCAATCCAGGCCAGATGTAATCTGCAAACTGCACCTCTACGATAGGTTTTAAACCTGCAGCACTCATTCCTACCGTACTTCCTACGATAAATGCTTCTTGGATAGGTGTGTTGAACACTCGATTATCGCCAAATTTTTGTGCCAGCGTCGCCGCTTCTCTAAAAACACCACCTAATCTACCACCTACATCTTGCCCATATAACAGGCATTCTGGATGTTTTTTCATTAATTCCTCAATGGCAAACAGTGCACAATCTACCATCACGACTTTTTCGGCGCCTTCTGGTGATCGTTCTCCTTTTTCTTCGGTGATCGGCGTTGGCGCAAAATCATGTGTGAATAAATCTGATGGCTCAGGATCTGGCATGGTCATAGCTTGTTTAAGAGCTTTTTTAGATTCCGCTTTCGCGAAAGCGTCATAACCATCTACATCTTGCTCACTAAATCCATTATCGAGCAATAACTGTCTCATACGCGGATACGGATCACGGCTTCTTGCCTCTTCTAAATCATCACGATAAAACTCCATTCTTACACCACTCGTGTGGTGATTCAACAAAGGAACTTTAGCATGGACTAAAAACGGTCTGCGTTCTGTCCTTATTTTTTCTATCACCGCATTCAAAGTGTTGTAACTTTCTTCAAAGTCAGTTCCATCAATTGAAATGGCCTCTATTCCATGGAATCCAGCAGCATATTCAGCCGCGTTTTGGGCACGAGTTTCTGCCTCGTTTGCACTGATATCCCAGCCGTTATCTTGTACTAGATATAAAATAGGCAATTGCTTTAAAGCTGCCATTTGAAAAGCCTCAGCAATCTCACCTTCGGTCACAGATGCATCACCTAGAGAACAAACGACAATGGAATCAGAACTTGAACTTGTATTTGAATTTGAATCAATAGCAACTCTTTGTTCTTCTGTTAAACTCTCACGATAGTGAAGTCCTAAAGCAACACCAGTCGCAGGAATCGCCTGCATTCCTGTAGCACTGGATTGATGTGGGATTTTAGGCTTATCGATATCATTCAACGATGGATGTGAATAATACGTACGTCCACCAGAAAAAGGATCATCTTTTTTAGCCAATAATTGCAGCATTAAATCATAAGGTTTCATCCCTATAGAGAGTAACATGGCATCATCACGATAGTACGGAAACGCATAATCTTGAGGTAACAACTGCATTCCTAGTGCCGTCTGAATCACCTCGTGACCACGACTAGTTGCATGCACGTACTTAGAAACTATTTTAAAGTTCTCCTCGTAGAGTTCTGCCATGGCTTTGGCAGTTGTTAGGTTTTTGTAGGCTTCCTCCAATTTCCCACGAAAGTGGGAATCTACTTGATTTGTACTCATAAGTTTGTATTATCTAAGGAATCATCCTCATTATAATTTTTATAAAAATCCAGTGTCGCTTTTATTCTTTTACTTTTAAAACTTAGATGATTAGATTCAGACCAATTTAAAGCTATATCCATCCATTCTGGATTTAGACCTTTAATTAATTCTATTTTCCAATCTCTCTTCCATTTCTTTAATTGAGACTCTCTCTTTTTAGCCTTTTCTTTAGAATCATGTTCTTCAAGGTAAACAAGTTTGTTACAATTATACTTTGCAGTGAATGATTTTGGGTTCACTGTAGTTTTATGTTCTATGACTCTGGATTCTATATCACTAGAATAACCTATGTATAAAACACCATCCTTTTTGTTAGTCATGATGTAAACGTGGAATTTTAGTGATGAATTCATTGTTTTGGGTACTTTAGTCAGGGATTCCTGCGTACGCAGGAATTTGAGACAGATTATCAGCAACTCTCCTCAAGAACGAGCCTCCCAAAAACCCATCTACTACTCTATGATCAAATGATAATGATAGCATCATTATACTTCTTATTTCTATACTATCTACTCCATCGCGTGTCATTACCTCAGCACGTTTTTTTATAATTCCTGTTGCAAGAATAGCCACCTCTGGCTGATTGATAATAGGAGTTCCCATTAATGAACCAAAAGTTCCCACATTTGATATAGTAAACGTTCCTCCTTTAATATCGTCACCACCTAATTTATTTTCTCTTGCTAGGTTTGCCATACGATTCACATCTGCAGCGATTTCTTGTAGAGATTTCTGGTCGGCATTTTTAACTACAGGTACAATTAAATTTCCTGATGGTAATGCGGTTGCCATTCCTACATTGATATTTTCTTTTACGATGATATTTTTACCGTCTACACTTGCGTTGATATTAGGATATTCTTTAATCGCTCTCGCTACTGCATCTACAAAAAGTGGTGTAAACGTTAATCGCTCGCCGTGTTTCTCTTGAAAAGGTGCTTTATTTTTATTACGCCAGTTCACTAAATCTGTAAGGTCTGCTTCTACATAAGCAGTCACATGAGGACTGGTATGTTTAGGATACACCATATGATCTGCAATCATAGAGCGCATGCGATCCATTTTTATAATGGTTCCAGTTCCTTTATCTAGTTTTAATTGAGGTATACGGTATGCGGTAGGATCTGGTTCATTTGAGACTGCTTGCGCAAACTGAAAAGGTCTACCTTCATTGATATAATTAACCACGTCACTCTTGCGCAATCTACCTTCATGACCAGTTGCTGGTATGCGAGCTAACTCTTCATAAGAAATATGATGCTTACGTGCCATACTATCTATGAGCGGACTCACAAAAAGATCTTGATTAACATAAGAATTAGAAACTGAACTTGAACTCGAATTCGAACGAACGGGCTTTTGAATTTTATAACTGCTCTCGACTGCGCTCGAACTGACATTTGACTTATCGTTCTGCACTAATGGCGCAATCTGCTCTTTCTTGTCGCTAGGTTTGTTTGAAACTTGTTTGGAACCATCAGACTCTTCAAATTGAGCAATCACACTACCTATTTCGACAACATCACCGTCGGTAAATAAATGTTTAGACATTACACCTGCAACAGGTGCCGGCACCTCATTATCTACCTTATCCGTTCCTACTTCTACAAGAATATCTCCTTCTTCAAAAGCTTCTCCTTCTTGAACTAGCCAGTTAAGTATTGTTCCTTCTGTAATTGATTCTCCCATTTTTGGGAGTATAAAATCCATAGTCTTTGCCATGGCATAAAAATAAGAAAACTAACGCTTGTTAGTAGTGAAAAGTTTGTTGTAATTCTGCTTTCGCGAAAGCGGATCTATAACAATTATTTTATTTCCCTTTAATCTCCTGTAATGTCTTATAAAAATCTTCTTGTACTGGTCTGTTTTGTGGAATTTCACGAAGTGGCTCTACCTCTTCCATAGTCTCGTGACAGTCAGCAGGTAGTTGTTGATATAGTTTGGTTCCAGCAGTTTTCCACTCGATCATTTGATCAGAAACGTCTTTAATTTTTTTGGCTGGATTTCCTACAATAAGACTACGAGGTTCAAAAACGGCTTCGGCTTTTACAAATGCCATAGCACCTACTATGCACTCGTCTCCTATAATTGCGTCATCCATAATGACACTATTCATACCTATCATACAATTGCGACCTAGGTTTGCGCCATGGATAATAGCTCCGTGACCTACGTGCGCACCTTCTTTAAGCGTGATGCTTTTACCTGGAAACATATGGATCGTACAATTTTCTTGCACATTCACACCATCTTCAAGTATGATCTCGCCCCAATCACCTCGTATTACTGCACTAGGCCCAACATAACAATTCTTACCAATAATTACATTGCCGATTATGGTCGCTTGTGGATGGACAAAGCTGGACTCGTGAATTACTGGAATGTGGGATTTGAAACTGTAAACTCCCATAGAAAAAAATTTATGGCAATTTACAATACAAATATGTAAATTTTAGATGTTAATATTTAAGGATCAGCAAAACATTATTTTACTTTGCAGAGAAGGATTTTATTAATTACTGTGGGCTATCCAATTAATCTTAAAACTTATATCTAATTAGAAATGTTTAAAAAAATTAAGCTAATCTCTTAATGCTATTGACAAACTTCTTATTCCAGGAACAAAATCAATGTCTTCAGAACCTTTAAAGAAATTATAACTTACATAAATAAAACCATCGTTTGCCCAGCCTTCTCCCCATGAATTTACAAGTTTGAATGCATTTAAACGATCATTGTAGCCTACAATAGTCATGGCATGACAACCTCTGAATATCTCTTCCCTAGTTTGTGAAACTGTAAAAATTTCATTTACCGTATCATATTCATTACCGAATTCTGTATCGAGCAACATGCTTACTACCACTGGATGCCTATCTATTAAAGCAGATTTTACCTCATCTATTACTGGCATAATGACATCAGGCTGAATATCAGAATAATAAGGGCCGATAAATTCATAACTAGATATCTTAAAATCTTGTGCAGTAGCCAGCTGTGTTGAATCAGGTTGTATTATACAATATGTCATATCGTAAGGGAATTGATCAATAGATAGAGTACCTAAATTTTTCATTAACTCATAGTTTTCTCTGATACTAGAACCATAGCAATTACCGCTACCTTCTTTAATTTGATTAAAAGCAAAAGACGGGCTCAGTATTTCGGCATCAGTATCGATGATGCTATCGTTTTCAACATTTTTCAAGAAACTACCAAGATAATAACTAGTTGCCCATGAAGCACAGCTACCTTGTGTCCCCTGAGATCCTACTGGTGGCATTAAATTAGAAAGATCAAGAGAATCTGGAAGGATGATTGTGATAGGATAATCTATCGTTTTACCATAAACAGAGGTACTCCAATCACAATCTTCTATTCCTAGTGTTAATGGGTCATTATCTGGATTTACCACAACTCGAGGAGGAACCTCGATAAGGTCTAAAGGATCACTTATTTCTTCAATAGTATCACAACAATCATATTTCTCATATTCACAAGATGATAACGATAATATAACTCCTATAATAATTGACGCTTTTATAAATTTGTTCATTGGTAAGTGTGTTTATCTAATTAGTATAAAAACTCACCAATGGTTGCGTCAAAAGTCAAAAAATTATTTAAATCTTTTTAAAGTCTCTTTAGTAAAATCACTTAAAACCAATCTTCCAGAAATATTTGCTCTTTCAAAAAGCAACTGATCCCAGTTTTCACAACCAGTCCAAAACATCTTTTTCATCTCTGCCATAGCATCTGGATTATAAGTACAAAGATTTTCGGCAAATGCTTTTATTCCTGCGTCCATTTCTTCTGTAGATTCATACACTTCAGCAAATAGCCCGTTGTCTTTTGCCCATTGTGGTGAATAGAATTCGTTTGC
Source organism: uncultured Flavobacteriaceae bacterium (assembly GCA_964490235.1). Lineage (GTDB taxonomy): Bacteria > Bacteroidota > Bacteroidia > Flavobacteriales > Flavobacteriaceae > Nonlabens. The sequence continues at coordinate 8,775 of CAZBCH010000186.1, forward strand.
GTTGATAGCAATTTGGCTCATTCCAGTTAAGCCCAATTTACGCTCTACCGCTGGACCTACTACAAATGGACCTATACCTATGTTGAGTTCGCTTAACTTAATACTAGCAAATTTAGTAGCAAAACAATAGTCTGTGGCTGCAGCAACTCCTACTCCACCACCTACTGTTTTTCCTTGCACACGGCCTAATATGAATTTAGGACATTTGCGCATTGCGTTGATCACGTTTGCAAAGCCAGAGAAGAATACTTCGCCAGTTTTTTCATCATCGATTGCGATGAGCTCTTTAAAACTTGCTCCTGCACAAAAGGTGCGTTCTCCACCAGATTTCAGGATGATTACTTTGGTCGCATCGTCATTTCCAGCATCAGTGATAGCTTGTGCTAGTTGTGCTAGAATATCACCTGGCAACGAGTTGTGCGCTGGGTGAAAGAATTCTATGGTTTGTATTTGATTTTCTGTTGTTGTTTTTACGTATGGTTGTGTCATGTGTATAATTTTCCGCGCAGGCGGAAATCTTTAAATTAATATCTCAATCTTTTTAAAAATCTAAATTCCAGCCGTGACTTAAATCAAGCCAGTCTTCGTTTTCTTCTTGAATCAATCGCATCTTCCACGCTCGATTCCATTTCTTTAGTTGTTTTTCTCTTTTATGTGCTTCTTCCCAAGTACCTTTTACAACTTTGTAATAAACTAACCAATCCACGTTGTATCTTGCTGAGAAAGATGTTTTGTATTTCTTAGTCTTATGTTCTAAGATTCTTCTTTTGATATCATCAGTAGCTCCTACATAAAGCATTCTATTATTTTTACTAGACATTATGTAAACATAGTAGGTTTTCACTGTTATGGATTGTACAATTTAAAATTCATTGCGATTGTACTAAAAGATTTCCGCCTACGCGGAAATTGAGAACTGTTCAAAATGATGACTCAAATGCTTTCTCTCCAACAAGGTCCATTCATACTTACTCAATTCCCCAAAAACAGCATTCTTTGTTGATGCTTTTGGATTCTTTTTATAGAAATATAGATATTCATTTCTAGCTTCTAACAGTTGTTGTTTTGCCATTTCTAAATCTTCATGTTTTAAGTCTTCAAGTGTTCCATCTTGTTTCATTAATGGCATTTTGTGATTTTGTGGCATTTTATCATAATTCCACAAAGTCGCTGCTACTTTTTCTAGATATTCATCTGGTGTAGCCACTTCAAAATCTTGAATCTCTCCGCTGGCAATTCTATAGCTCATCTCTAGATGTTCTACCATATGTTGTGGTGTCATTGTTCCCCATTGAGGTTTTGCGTTTGCTTCTAATTTTGCTAAAGCAGACTTGATATAACTCTCAGTAATTTCTGGAAATACCGTTTGTTTTTTCTCTACCATGGTAAGAATGGTTGCCACAGCTACCAGTGCTGTTGCTTCTTCATCAGTCTTACCATTTTCATAATCTACTGGCTCTGCATCAAACACTTCTACATACCATTTTACAATTCCCGATGGATGCTCACGACCAGCAACATCTCTTTCTCGTTTTTCTTTACAAGTTAATCGCACATAAATCGTATCGTTATGATATAAAGGTCGCAAGAAGCGGATGTCTTCCAGGCCATAATTTGCAGAAACTGGACCTTTATTAGGATATACAAAAAGTCCTGCTGCGGCACTGATTATAAAGTATCCGTGCGCAGTACGTTTCTTAAAAATACTACCATCTAAACTGGTAATATCTGTATGTGCATAGAAATGATCCCAAGTCAAGTTGGCAAAATTCTGAATATCCGTATCGGTTAAAGTTCTTTTATGAGTTTCTAGACTCATGCCTGGTTTGATATCTTCATAATGGTATGCAAACGGATGCTTTTCTGCTTTTTTGTAAGCGCCATTTGGCTGATAAATTCCAGTGATTTCAGTTAACGAAGTTGGACTTCCTTGAACGGCACAACGCTGCATGTAATGTTTAATGCCTCGCAGTCCGCCCATTTCTTCGCCGCCACCAGCACGTCCTGGTCCACCGTGCACTAACAATGGTAACGGCGATCCGTGACCTGTGGATTGTGGTGCGCTATCTCTATTTAAAGTCAATATTCTACCATGAGACGATGCTGCGTTTATGGTGTACGCTTTCGCGAAAGCGTCATCACTAGTAACTACACTGCTCACCAACGAGCCTTTACCCATGTGAGCCAGCTCGATTGCCTCGTCGAGATTCTTATACGGCATCAAGGTTGAAACTGGCCCAAAACATTCTACCTCGTGAACCGCAGTGTTTTTAAACGGTTGATCCTCTCGCATTAAAATAGGCGACATAAAAGCACCATTCTGAGCGCGATCACCGTGAATTTCTACCTCATCTAGGTTTCCATAGACCAATTGAGCAGTATGAGAAATTTTGCTGATTTGTTCTTTTAAGGAAGCTCTCTGGTCATTATTAATAAGCGCACCCATGCGAGTTTCCCGTAGCAAAGGATCACCTATAACTGTTTTAGAAAGCTGCTGTCCTAGCGCTATTTGCACATCTTCCATCATATTTTCTGGAACAAGGATCCTTCTAATCGCAGTACATTTCTGTCCAGCTTTAGAGGTCATCTCTTTACGTACTTCTTTTACAAAAATGTCAAATTCTGGAGTTCCAGGAACAGCGTCTGGTCCTAAAACAGAAGAATTTAATGAATCTGCCTCCATTGTAAAAGGAACTGATTCTTCTAACAAACGCGGATGCGCTTTTAATTTTCTACCTGTATGCGCGCTACCTGTAAAGGTTACCACATCTTGTGAGTTTACCGTATCTAAAATACTTGTGGTCAAACCACTTAGGAGCTGTAAAGATCCTTCTGGAAGGATTCCTGAATTGATGATCTCGCGCACTACAGCTTCCGTTAAAAAGGCTGTTTGCGGCGCTGGCAACACGACTGCTGGCATACCAGCCATCCAGTTTACGGCACATTTTTCTAACATTCCCCAAACAGGAAAATTAAATGCGTTGATATGAACCGCGACACCTTTGCGAGGTACTAAAATGTGATGCGCCATAAAACAACCACCACGTGATAAATCAATAGGGTCACCTTCTACCGCATAAGACTGATCTGGAAAGAGTTTTCTCAAACTAGCATTTGCAAATAAATTTCCAAAACCACCTTCTATATCTACCCAACTATCTGCACGTGTGGCACCAGTTTTATAACTAATGTCATAAAACGCTTTTTTTCTTTTATTGAGGTAAAGTGCTAATTTCTTAATCATGTTACCACGTTGCTGAAACGTCATATCTCTCAACACCTTACCGTGGTCGCGGCCATATTGTAACGCACTAGCAATATCTAAACCTTCAGTACTTGTAAGACCTATGATATCGCCAGTAATGGCGTCATACATATTACGTGTAGATTTCTCCTCACCAGCTTGCCACTGGCCATTGATGTAACTTTCTAGGATCATAATTTCTTTATCGATAGTTGTGATCTCGCTTTCGCGAAAGCGTGTAACTAATATATCTACGAAAATACAAAAAGCGAGTGAATAGACTAACAGTTGTTAGTTTCAATAATAGGCTATTAACAGAATATTTTGTTAAACAACTGCAAATCAGATTTTTTTAATCTTTTAAACGACTAATTATACCTCTTATAGAAAAAGACAATTTTTATACACTTTTAAAATTTAGGTATGAATTTATCGCTTAGTTTTGCAGCTTTTAACCAAAGATAAATACGATTTTTTGAGAATTATTCTATCAATATTAACAGCTGTTTTTTGCTTTCAAATTGCTTTAAGTCAAGTAGGTATAGGAACAATAGATCCTGCAATAGGAACTATTCTTCATGTAGATGATGGTAGTGGAACTAAAGGTGTTAAACTTCCTAACGCTAATATTGAAGATTTGAATACTATAGATCCACTTCCCATAGGAACTGTAGAAGGAACAATGGTCTATAATACCAATTCTTTCACGGGACGCGGTCACTTTTATTGGAATGGTTTTGTGTGGGCTCCTATTCAATTATTTGCAGACAGATCAGCAAAATTTGATCATGCTGGTCCTGTGGAAACGGTAGCAGCTGTTAATTTAAATCAATCTGGTGCTGGTGTCGATGTAGAATTGATGGATAATACGGTTTTCAATGAAGCTTCAACTTTATATACACCATTGGCAGATGTTAACGGGCGTTTTACAAGTGTGGAAATTGAAGAAGCTGGACGTTACAGGATAACTGTTTTTGTAGGATTAGAAAAAGATAACATTTCTGGTGGAGCAGCTATTCAAGGAAGACTTAAAATAACTAACAGCGCTGCAGTTCCTGTTGTCAGATACGAAGGTAGCTATCATAGAAGCTCTGAAATGGATCGTACTGGTGATCCAGGCGGAGGAATTGATGATGATGGCACATTATATTTCACTGAGATAATAGAATTGAATGCTGAAGATAAGGTAGCGGTAAATTGTACTAGAGCAGAAGGTACTACCGCTGTTTATCAACGCGACCCAAATCTTTCAGCATTTATTATTGAAAAACTAAGATGATTTAATTGAAAAAATCATTCTAAACTAACCTATTTATGAAAAATTCTCATTACTTATTTTTTCTATTATTCTTCACATGCCTAGCGGTTGAATCACAAGTAGCAATAGGTACAGACACTCCTGCGACAGGTGCAGCCTTGACAATCGAAGATCCTACAGGAACCTCTGGCGTTCTATTCCCTAAAGTAAATATAGTAGATTTATCTACTGTAGCTCCATTACCAATAGGAACTCCAGAAGGCACAATAGTTTATAATATAAACACTACTACTGGATCAGGTTATTATTTTTTAAAAAATAATCGTTGGGAACCTATTTTTGGAGTGGTAGGTGGAATGGCAAAATTCAGAAATGACGTCGCTGGTTCTGGAACAAATAACTTTAATCAGAATACCGCTGGTAGGGACGCTCAAATATTTGGTGTTACACCATATTTTAATGATAATGCTACTGTATACCATGTCTTGAATAATACCACATTAGAAATACGCGAAACTGGTCGTTATAAAGTAGTCATAAATTTATCTCTTGAAGGCACCTCAGTTAACGCTACCCCAAGATTGCTTGCCGTCGAAGGAAGACTTCAAATTAACGGAGTTACCATAGGTGGAATTTACAGAAGTCAAGAAATGAATTCGGCTAATAGTACAACACCTGATTATGCTAGTATTACCATAACAGAGATTGTTAACCTTACAGCGTTTGATGATTTGACAGTACGCGTTAGTCAAACACAAGATGCAGGACGTGTTTATTTGAGAAGTTTAAACACATCTTCTTTTTTTATTGAGAGACTTGATTAATCATATTCGTTCAACTCAAACAATTTGGCTTTGATTTAATTAAATCAGTTTAAATTCTTTAAAACTTCATAAAGAGACATACATAGTTTAATAATGATCAATTAGGCTTCTGCTTCATCATAAGATAATTATCAAAAAAGTGATCTTCGAACACTTGAGCTTTTCAACTTCAAGATATCAATAGATAAAAATCTATTCTCTTACAAATCGAATAGTCTTCGTCTTATTTTTTGACTTTAGTCTAATTAAATACAATCCTGAATCGAATGTTTTTACATCTATGAATTCATCATATACATTTGAATTCAATAGTTTTTTACCACTGAGATCATAAATAGTAATTTCTGTAATGTAATCAATATCAGATCCACTTAGAATTAAATTATTTGAGACTGGATTAACAGCGAGCATTACGTTAATATTATTATTCACTTCATCAATCGATAATGGCACACTTCCATATCTTGCGTAGTCACCATTTGGATTTGTGATCGTTAAATAGGTGTTATTTGCAATTGTAACGATATCGTAATTAAAATCAAGGGATGTTCCAGTGGCGAAAAATTGCATATACATAGAACTATAACCTGCTAAATCTAAACAATCTTGATCTGGATTTTGAATACCATTAGGATTAGGATCACAACAAATTGCTAGCGTTTGTGCTACAGACTGAAGTGTCATAGCATTTGTAGTTACATTAGGATAAGAAAATGTACCAGCTATATCTGCCGCTCCAGGACATATGGCTGTATTAAATTGGTAATTAGTTCCAGTGTCCGTAAAGTTAAGATTTACGTCATTAGCTATATAATTGATATCTGATGGTTGATTAGAATTACCGTTTACAAATAAATCTTGTAAAAACCAGTCGTTTGCAGTCAGAGCTGGATTTTGGGCCTGAATAAAACCACTGAATATTATAAAAACTATTAGGTACGTATATAATTTTTTTATGTGATTTTTATTTAAATGACTTAATGCAAGTTAATTATAAGTTTAAACTTTCTCAATCACCATCGTATACCTTTGTCCTGCGCCTACGCAAATAGTTATAAGTGCATATATCTTATTGGCTAATTACAACCTCTCTAACTTCATCAATCAAATCTCCATCTTCCGACCATCCTTGAACATGTAGGAGTAGTTTGTCTACTCCTAAATAGGGCATGGTAAAGGAGGCTTTACCATCTACCAGTTCAAGATCTCCTTGCCAGTCTACTACTCCTAATTTATAAAAATACTCATCTGTATAAGAATAATAAGTTGGTTTAAAAAAATCAACAGGAGCTGAAAAAGTTAAAGGAACTTCAAAATTATTCATTTTTTTTGAAGTGTTACCAAATGGATTGAGTGCTGGATCAGTTTTAATTCTTATAATACCATTTTGTCCTTGCCCTGCATATCTAGTTATACCTGACATATCAATTTCTATATAATCTACATCAGCCATATTAAAACCTTGCAGAATATTAGGATCAGTGTAAGCTACACCGTCTAATACTATAAGTACGGGAATATCGCCTGTTCCATAAATATTCCCATTTTGCCTTGGGTTATTTATGGCAATTTGTCCCTGATAATTTGAAGCCTGAACCATGTTTCTATTTAAATATTGAATAATACTAACTTCTCTACTACGATCTAGGTCTGTAAATACGTCTATTTTTCCCCATGATCGGTCTCGAAGCAATTTTGCCCTTTCTATAGATTTATCAACTTCCAACAATATGGTGTCTAATTTAGTATCCGTATTTAGAAATGGTTTGATTTCAATTTCATCAATTTCATAAGATAATTCCAATGGAGCAACAGATTTAGACGAGAAAAACTGAGGTACAAAATCTGGGTAATACTTTAAAGATAATTTAGTTTTTTTAGCATTCCCTTTAAAATCTAATTCACTTATTAATAAATTCTCATCTCCCACTGGATAATAATTTTCAAAAGCAAATTGTTGATCTCTTTTATCCACGTCTATAAAACTAAATTCAGAATGTTTGCTTGGGTATATGATAAAGCGTCGTTTCTTAGGTTTTTTAATTTTTGCATTGACAGTTATACCATTTTCAAAACCATCATCAAATAACTTATTCTTTTTAAAGATGAAATTCCAATCATACATTTCCCAGCCCAAACATAACATAAGGTTATCCATCTCAAATTTCTTTCGAGTATCCACGTCTGTGAAATAATATAGAGGATCCTTTACATTATCGTATAGGTAAGGATTAAGCTTAAATGCAGCTGCAATACTTTGCGATTTATCTCGAGCAACATTGTTAATATTAAGTACTGAGACGCTTAAATGAGCATTTTTTAATTCTCGAAATTCAAGATGAGTTGTTACAGAGTCCTGCTCTTTTTTACTTACTATTTTGTCAGAATCATAAAGTTTAAAATCTCTGTAATTGAAAAATAATCTTTTATTAATTATTTTCCTTTCTTCCGAAAACATAGTAATTTGGTTGACACCAGGTGCTAAATCTTTAATATCTATGGCTAATAATTCTTCAATTGAATTAATACGTATTTTATAAACAGAAAGCTTATTGTCGCTGTTTACCGCAATTGAAAAATTTTTTGAACTCATTTGAGCAAGTGTCTCTTCATTAGTTTTCAATTTCACAAGCAACTTATCATCTAGCTGATTTATAGATGAGGTAATACCATAGGATTCTATTTTCGGAAAATTAAAAAATTTCTTAAATCCCTTTGATTGTATTTCAATCCCATAAGCATTTTTATTATTTACTTTTAAAACTAATCTCCCGAGTCCCTTCTTGTCCAGTTTGACTTCTGTTGATTCTTCACCATTAACAAATAGAATAATCTTACAGGATTCAAGTTCTTCTATCTGTTCAGTCTTAATACCAATAACATTTACGACATCGTTTATTAAATAACCTCCTTCTGGTAATATTTGAATTGAAGGCTCTTTTTTATAGGTACTCGAATGTTTTTTTGTAGAATTATTTAAAATTTTTAAAGGCGCTTCAAAGTAATTAGGATTTTTAAAATTTTTCATCCAGTTAGTGAAACTTCTAATTTTATAATTGCCTTCTGAAAATAGAGAGTCTATCTTAAATATTCCATTTGCATTACCTTTATTCACTAAAAGCATTTGCTCTTTCACTACTTCGTTTTGTTCGTCTAAAATTTGACAATATAGATTTTTAACATCTTCACTAGGCTTCTGGTTTTTTAGATCGTAGACATAAGCAGCAAAACCTAAATCCTCACCTTGAACTAATATAGACTTATTCAGATGCAAATAAATATTAGATTCAGGTATTTGACGATAATTTTCAAAATCTGTTATGATACTTTCTGCATGATTTTGAGCCTGAGAACATATGAAATAAAATAAACATATAGGTAAAAGATAATGTAACCGCATAAAAAAGTTTTAAAAAAAAATTACTTCAACAAGCATGCCAATTTACAATGTCTTTTCCTACAATTTGAAAAAAATTAAAACAACTTTTATTCTATTAAATGGTTCTCAATCACCATCGCATAACCTTGTCCTACGCCTACGCACATAGTTATAAGTGCATATTTCTTACCTGTTAATTGCAATTCCAAAGCTGCGCTATAGGCTAGTCGAGTTCCAGTAACACCTAGTGGATGACCTATCGCGATAGATCCACCATTCGGATTAAGTCTTGGATCATCATCTGCAAGTCCCCATGCTCTAGTACAAGCCAATGCTTGCGATGCAAATGCCTCATTGAGTTCAATTACATCCATATCAGCTAGCGTTAAACCTGCCTTTTCTAATGCTTTATTACTCGCTGTAACTGGACCTATTCCCATAATGCGTGGCTCTACTCCAACTACCGCACTACTCACCACTCTAGCCATAGGCTTAAGGTTATATTTCTTTACAGCATCTTCACTGGCAATTATAGTTGCAGCGGCACCATCATTTAAACCGCTGGAATTTCCCGCAGTAACAGAACCACCGTCTTTTTTAAAGGCTGGACGTAGTTTTGCTAGAACTTCTTTAGTTGTAGTCG